>NZ_CP078069.1:2400000-2716232 GCF_019195435.1 Comamonas sp. NLF-1-9 | reverse complement strand
CAGCCCATGGGCCGCTTTCTGGTGCGCTTCGCAGCGCTGGCACCCACAAGCGCCAAGGGCTGGAGGCCTCTTTGCAAGACCTCCAGCCCGGCGCTTGCGGCAGGTCTTACTTGAGCTCGGCCTTGGCGCCCGCCTCGGTAAGCTTCTTGGCAGCGGCCTCGGCGTCGGCCTTGGGCATCGCTTCCTTGACGGTCTTGGGCGCGCCGTCCACCAGGTCCTTGGCCTCCTTCAGGCCCAGGCCGGTGATCTCGCGCACCGCCTTGATGACCGAGACCTTGTTGGCGCCCACTTCGGCCAGCACCAGGTCGAACTCAGTCTTCTCTTCGGCTGCGGCGGCAGCGCCACCGGCGGCGCCACCAGCGGCCGGCGCGGCCATGGCGGCGGCGCTCACGCCAAACTTCTCTTCAATCGCCTTGACCAGGTCGTTGAGTTCCAGCACGGTCATGCCGTCCAGCGCGGTCAGGAATGCGTCTTTGTCGAATGCCATTTTGATTTCCTAGGAATGTTGGTTTGTTGGATAACGCGTGCGCACACCGCCTCAGGCGGCTGCCGGCGCACCTTCGCCCTTCTTCGTCGCCAGCGCGCCCAGCACCACCGCGGTGCGGGAAATCGGCGACATGAGCAAGCCACACAGCTGGGCCAGCAGCACGTCCTTGGAGGGAATGCTGGCCAGCTCCTTCACGCCGTTCACGTCCAGGGTCTTGCCCGCGAAGGCACCGCCGCGAATCACCAGCTTGTCGTTGGTCTTCGCGAAATCGGCCACCACCTTTGCGGCGGCCACGGCGTCTTCGGAGAAGCCATAGATCAGCGGGCCGGTCATCTGGTCGGCCAGCACTTCGAAGTTGCTGCCATTGACGGCCCGGCGCGCCAGAGTGTTCTTCAGAACACTCAGACTCACACCCTGGCCGCGCGCACTGGCACGCAACTTGGTCATGTCGGCCACCGTGATGCCACGGTACTCGGCGATCACGAGCGTTTGAGCTTTGGCGGCGAGTTCGGTCACTTCACTGATGACCGCTTCTTTCTCACTGCGATTCAGACTCAAGGTCTACTCCTTCGTATGCGCACCTCGGGGCGAACCCCTCAATGCGCGCTTGGTTTGCAGCGACCAACTGTTGGGGAACCTTCATTCCGTTCTCAGCGGGATCGCCATCTGCGTTGGCCCTTCAGGGTTTAAGTGCTCCCGGTGAGCACACCAACGGTCTTGGATGGCCAGCGCGCTGGCGCGCCGCCCACCTCCGGGGCGCCCGCGAAGGCACCCCAATTCCTTGCACCCGCTCAGCCGTTCAGGGTCTGCGTGTCCACGCGCACGCCCAGGCCCATGGTGCTGGACACCGCCACCTTGCGCAGGTACACACCCTTGCTGGTAGCGGGCTTTGCCTTGGTGAGCGCATCCACCAGCGCCACCAGGTTGCCCTGCAGCTTGTCGGTCTCGAACGAACGGCGGCCGATGGTCGAATGCACGATGCCGGCCTTGTCCACGCGAAACTGCACCTGACCCGCCTTGGCGTTCTTCACCGCAGTGGCGACGTCCGGCGTCACGGTACCCACCTTGGGGTTGGGCATCAGGCCGCGCGGGCCCAGGATCTGGCCGAGCTGGCCGACCACGCGCATCGCGTCGGGCGCGGCAATCACCACGTCAAACGGCATGTCGCCGGCCTTGACGCGTGCCGCCAGGTCGTCCATGCCCACCACGTCGGCGCCGGCAGCGCTTGCCTCTTCGGCCTTGGCGCCTTGGGCGAACACCGCCACGCGCTTGACCTTGCCGGTGCCGTTGGGCAGCACCACGGCGCCGCGCACCACCTGGTCGGACTTCTTGGCATCGACGCCGAGCTGCACCGCCACGTCGATGGATTCATCGAACTTGGCCGTCGCCGCTTCCTTGACGATGGCGAGCGCATCCGCCAGCGGATAAAGCTTGCCGCTGTCCACCTTGCCCTGCAGGGCCTTCTGCTTCTTCGTGAGCTTGGCCATTTACACGCCCTCCACCGCAACGCCCATCGAGCGGGCCGAACCGGCGAGCGTGCGCACGGCGGCGTCCACGTCGGCGGCATTCATGTCCTTGAGCTTGGTCTTGGCAATCTCTTCGAGCTGATCGCGCGTGATCTTGCCCACCTTGCTCGCCTTGGCATTGGCCGAACCCTTGTCCAGCTTGATCGCCTTCTTGATCAGCACGGTCGCGGGCGGCGTCTTGATGATGAAGGTGAAGCTCTTGTCGGCAAACGCGGTGATCACCACCGGCAAGGGCAGACCGGGCTCCACGCCCTGGGTCTGCGCGTTGAACGCCTTGCAGAACTCCATGATGTTCAGTCCGCGCTGACCCAGCGCAGGACCGATGGGGGGTGATGGGTTGGCCTTGCCAGCTGGCACTTGCAGCTTGATGAAGCCGACGATTTTCTTCGCCATGAATACTCCTTGCGGGTCAAGCGCCCGACGATCTGACGTCAAGCTCCCCGGGGGTGATCGACTCTTCTATCTTCGACGGATGTGCGGCCGAGCCGTAAAGCCGCGCATCCCGCATGCCGTTCGCGTTCAGGACTTTTCCACCTGACCGAATTCCAGCTCCACCGGAGTGGAGCGGCCAAAAATCATCACCGCCACGCGCAGGCGGCTCTTTTCGTAATTCACGTCCTCGACCGTGCCGTTGAAGTCGGTGAACGGCCCGTCCTTGACGCGCACCACTTCACCGGTGACGAACTCGATCTTGTGGCGCGGCTTGTCCGCGCCTTCCTGCACCTGGTTCTCGATCTTGCTGACCTCTTCATCCGAGATCGGCGCCGGCCGATTCTTGGCACCGCCGACGAAGCCGGTCACCTTGTTGGTGTGCTTGATCAAATGCCAGGTGTCGTCGTCCATCTCCATCTGCACGAACACGTAGCCCGGATACAGGCGGCGTTCCGTCGTGCGGCGCTGGCCGTTGCGCAGCTCCACCACTTCCTCGGTCGGCACCAGGATGCGGCCGAATTTCTCCTGCATGCCGGCGCGTTTGATGCGCTCGAGAATGTTGCGTTCCACCGCCTTTTCCATGCCGGAATAGGCATGGACGATGTACCAACGCAAATGCGAGGCGGGCGCCGCCTCGGCTGCGGTGGGCTCGGGGGTGTTTTCGTTCATCTCAGCCATCACTTCCTCCACCCCAGGATGAGGTCGTAGAGCACCCATTCCAGCGTCTTGTCGGTCAACCAGAGAAAAGCAGCCATCAGCACCACCAGGGCAAACACATAGGCGGTCATCTGCATGGTTTCCTTGCGCGTGGGCCACACCACCTTGCTGACTTCACGCCAGGCATCGCGCGAGAAGGCGATCAGCTGGCGCCCGGTCTCGGAGAGGAAGAAAACCACGCAGGCCGCCGCAAGACCGCCCGCCAGCGAACCCCACTGCACCAGCGGACCTTGCTTGCCAAGGAAATAAAACCCCGCCAATGCGGCCACGACCAGCACGCCGGCCAAGGCGAGCTTGGCCTTGTCCGCCGCGCTGGACACCGTTTGTACCTGGGAAGTCGCCATTCGTTATCCTGATTCAATGCACCACACAGACGCCGAAGCCCGTCAAGGCTGACGGGCTCTTCAGAGGCGCCACCCGGTGGTGGCAGGGGCAGTAGGAATCGAACCTACAACCTTCGGTTTTGGAGACCGACGCTCTGCCAATTGAGCTATACCCCTGCAGTACTCCTGCTATTCGATGATCTTCGCCACCACGCCCGCACCCACGGTGCGTCCACCCTCGCGGATGGCAAAGCGCAGGCCTTCTTCCATGGCGATGGGGTGGATGAGCTTGACGGTCATGGACACGTTGTCGCCGGGCATCACCATCTCCTTGTCGGCCGGCAGCTCGATGGCGCCGGTCACGTCGGTGGTGCGAAAGTAGAACTGCGGGCGGTAGTTGTTGAAGAACGGCGTGTGGCGCCCGCCCTCGTCCTTGGACAGCACGTAGACCTCGCAGGTGAAGTGCGTGTGCGGCGTGATCGAGCCGGGCTTGGCCACGACCTGGCCGCGCTCGACGTCTTCGCGCTTGGTGCCGCGCAGCAAGATGCCGACGTTGTCGCCCGCCTGACCCTGGTCCAGGAGCTTTCTGAACATTTCCACGCCGGTGACGGTGGTCTTTTGCGTGTCGCGGATCCCGACGATCTCCACTTCCTCGCCGACCTTGACGATGCCACGCTCCACGCGTCCGGTGATCACGGTGCCGCGACCCGAGATGGAAAACACGTCTTCCACGGGCATGAGGAAGGCGCCGTCGATGGCGCGCTCGGGCGTGGGGATGTAGCTGTCCAGCGCTTCGGCCAGTTGCATGATGGCCTGCTCGCCGAGCTCGCCCGTGTCGCCTTCGAGCGCCAGCTTGGCCGAGCCCTTGATGATGGGGGTGTCGTCGCCGGGGAATTCGTATTTGGACAGCAGCTCGCGCACTTCCATCTCGACGAGTTCGAGCAGCTCGGCGTCATCGACCATGTCGCACTTGTTGAGGAACACGATGATGTAGGGCACGCCGACCTGGCGGGCCAGCAGGATGTGCTCACGCGTCTGGGGCATGGGGCCGTCGGCGGCCGAGCACACGAGGATGGCGCCGTCCATCTGGGCGGCGCCGGTGATCATGTTCTTGACATAGTCGGCGTGGCCGGGGCAGTCCACGTGGGCGTAGTGGCGGTTTGCCGTCTCGTACTCCACGTGCGAGGTGTTGATGGTGATGCCGCGGGCCTTTTCTTCCGGGGCGTTGTCGATCTGGTCGTAGCTCTTGACGTCACCGCCGAACTTCTTGCCCAGCACGGTGGCGATCGCTGCAGTGAGCGTCGTCTTGCCGTGGTCCACGTGACCAATGGTGCCCACGTTCACGTGCGGCTTGGTACGCTCGAATTTTCCTTTTGCCATCTTTTCGACTCCGAAAAAACTACACCAATCAGTTCATGGCGCCGGCTGTGCCGGCCGTCTTCGATACTTGGTGCCCTTGGTGGGAATCGGACCCACGACCTCTCCCTTACCAAGGGAGTGCTCTACCACTGAGCCACAAGGGCCTGAGGCGCCGCCGCAAGCACGGCACCCCGAAGCTGGAGCGGGAGACGGGAATCGAACCCGCGTCATTAGCTTGGAAGGCTAAGGTTCTACCATTGAACTACTCCCGCAGGCGACACCCGCCCGCAAGCGCGATTCCGACGTCTTCAGCTGGTGGAGGAGATTGGATTCGAACCAATGTAGGCGCAAGCCAACAGATTTACAGTCTGCCCCCTTTAACCACTCGGGCACTCCTCCGCGCAATCGGGCATTGTAGCCGATTTTTTGGCCGCGCCGCGCGCCGAGGCAGGAAAATTTGCGCTGGCGCCCGAGCGGTTCGCGCCGGCCCTGTGACCTCGGCCTGTCCCGCCCGAGCAGCTGCGCCGCTGGCAGGGGCGTCCCGATGCTCACCCCTGCAAACACCAAACCCCCTGTCCTTTGCACCTGTGTAGTGCTTGAGGCAGGGGGTTTGTTGTTGGTATGGGTGCCTGACGATGACCTACTTTCACACGGGAGTCCGCACTATCATTGGCGCGAAGCTGTTTCACGGTCCTGTTCGGGATGGGCAGGGGTGGTTCCGGCTTGCTATTGTCATCAGGCGTAAAGGGTAGCTGCACGTTGGTGGGGGCGTTGTGGTGCCTTTTTTTGTGCAGCTCATTCACAGCAGTCGAATCGTTTTTGGAATTTGATTGAGTCTTTGGCATGGACCTTGGGCTTTTTTGGTGTTTTTTGGGCCTCAAGGTTATAGGGTCAAGCCTCACGGGCAATTAGTACTGGTTAGCTGCGGGCATTGCTGCTCTTGCACACCCAGCCTATCAACGTTGTGGTCTACAACGACCCTTCAGGGGGGTCTAGCCCCCGGCAGATCTCATCTTGGAGGGAGTTTCGCGCTTAGATGCTTTCAGCGCTTATCTCTTCCGCACATAGCTACCCTGCGATGCCACGGGCGTGACAACAGGTACACCAGCGGTGCGTCCACTCCGGTCCTCTCGTACTAGGAGCAGGTCTCCTCAAATCTGCAGCGCCCACGGAAGATAGGGACAAAACTGTCTCACGACGTTTTAAACCCAGCTCACGTACCTCTTTAAATGGCGAACAGCCATACCCTTGGGACCGACTACAGCCCCAGGATGAGATGAGCCGACATCGAGGTGCCAAACACCGCCGTCGATATGAACTCTTGGGCGGTATCAGCCTGTTATCCCCAGAGTACCTTTTATCCGTTGAGCGATGGCCCTTCCATACAGAACCACCGGATCACTATGTCCTGCTTTCGCACCTGCTCGACGTGTCAGTCTCGCAGTCAAGCACGCTTGTGCCATTGCACTATCGTCACGATGTCCGACCGTAACTAGCGTACCTTCGAACTCCTCCGTTACGCTTTGGGAGGAGACCGCCCCAGTCAAACTGCCTACCATGCACTGTCCCCAAGCCCGATCAGGGCCCAAGGTTAGAACCTCAAACGCACCAGGGTGGTATTTCAACGTTGGCTCCAGGCACTCTAGCGAGCACCCTTCAAAGCCTCCCACCTATCCTACACAGATCCGTTCAAAGTCCAATACAAAGCTACAGTAAAGGTTCATGGGGTCTTTCCGTCTTTCCGCGGGGAGATTGCATCATCACAAACATTTCAACTTCGCTGAGTCTGCGGAGGAGACAGTGTGGCCATCGTTACGCCATTCGTGCAGGTCGGAACTTACCCGACAAGGAATTTCGCTACCTTAGGACCGTTATAGTTACGGCCGCCGTTTACTGGGACTTCGATCAAGAGCTTGCACCCCATCACTTAATCTTCCAGCACCGGGCAGGCGTCACACCCTATACGTCGACTTTCGTCTTTGCAGAGTGCTGTGTTTTTATTAAACAGTCGCAGCCACCGATTTATTGCAACCGCTTTGGGCTCCACCTGTACAGGCTTCACCTACTTGCGGCATACCTTCTCCCGAAGTTACGGTATCAATTTGCCGAGTTCCTTCTCCGCAGTTCTCTCAAGCGCCTTGGAATACTCATCTCGCGCACCAGTGTCGGTTTGCGGTACGGTCGTCAATGGCTGAAGCTTAGTGGCTTTTCCTGGAAGCAGGGTATCACTCACTTCAGGCACAAGTGCCCTCGTTGTCACCCCTCATCTCAGCCCGGCGGATTTGCCTACCGGGCACGACTACAGGCTTGAACCAACATGTCCAACAGTTGGCTGAGCTAACCTTCTTCGTCCCCACATCGCACCATTGAGCGGTACGGGAATATTGACCCGTTTCCCATCAGCTACGCATCTCTGCCTCACCTTAGGGGCCGACTCACCCTACGCCGATGAACGTTGCGTAGGAAACCTTGCGCTTACGGCGAGCGGGCTTTTCACCCGCTTTAACGCTACTCATGTCAGCATTCGCACTTGTGATACCTCCAGCATCCGTTACCAGACACCTTCACAGGCTTACACAACGCTCTCCTACCACGCACAAACAAGTTGTGCATCCGCAGCTTCGGTAACTGGCTTGAGCCCCGTTACATCTTCCGCGCAGGACGACTCGATCAGTGAGCTATTACGCTTTCTTTAAATGATGGCTGCTTCTAAGCCAACATCCTGACTGTTTTAGCCTTCCCACTTCGTTTCCCACTTAGCCAATTTTAGGGACCTTAGCTGGCGGTCTGGGTTGTTTCCCTCTTGTGTCCGGACGTTAGCACCCGGTGCACTGTCTCCCGCGCTCTACTCTTCGGTATTCGGAGTTTGCCTAGGGTTGGTAAGTCGCCATGACCCCCTAGCCTAAACAGTGCTCTACCCCCGAAGGTAATACGCGAGGCACTACCTAAATAGTTTTCGGAGAGAACCAGCTATTTCCAGGTTTGTTTAGCCTTTCACCCCTATCCACAGCTCATCCGCTGGTTTTGCAACACCAGTCGGTTCGGACCTCCAGTGCCTGTTACAACACCTTCATCCTGGCCATGGATAGATCACCTGGTTTCGGGTCTACACCCAGCGACTAAAGACGCCCTGTTCGGACTCGGTTTCCCTGCGCCTTCCCTATTCGGTTAAGCTTGCCACTGAATGTAAGTCGCTGACCCATTATACAAAAGGTACGCCGTCACCCCTTGCGAGGCTCCGACTTTTTGTAAGCATGCGGTTTCAGGATCTATTTCACTCCCCTCCCGGGGTTCTTTTCGCCTTTCCCTCACGGTACTGGTTCACTATCGGTCGATGATGAGTATTTAGCCTTGGAGGATGGTCCCCCCATGTTCAGACAGGGTTTCTCGTGCCCCGCCCTACTTGTCTCTAGCCTAGTACCACCAAACGGTTTTCGCATACGGGGCTATCACCCACTATGGCCGGCCTTTCCATGCCGCTTTGCTAACCGCTTGACTATCTCTAGAAGGCTGCTGCGATTTCGCTCGCCACTACTTTCGCAATCTCGGTTGATGTCTTTTCCTCAGGGTACTGAGATGGTTCAGTTCCCCTGGTTTGCCTCGCGTGCCCTATGTATTCAGGCACCGATACCCTCATCGGGTGGGTTTCCCCATTCAGAGACCTCCGGATCAATGCTTGTTTGCCAGCTCCCCGAAGCTTTTCGCAGGCTACCACGTCTTTCTTCGCCTATCATCGCCAAGGCATCCACCACATGCTCTTGTTCACTTGACCCTATAACTTTGAAGCCTTGCAGCCTCCAAGCCTTGTTTTCAAGTTCACTTGCGAGGTCTTTCACCTCGCGCGTTTTCATGCCGTAACGCGAATTTCTTTCTTGGCTCTGCCTTTTACAGCAGTGCTTTGAGAACCATTCGTCATTACTCAAACAGAGTTTCTCTCGAATCTCATGTTCGTTTTGACGCAATCAAATTCTTTGCCACTGATGACACTGCGCATCCTTGCGGACGCCCTTGCCATCAGCAGCGCTGATTCGACTCTGTGAATTTTTAAGGAACAGCCGGGAAGCGTTTTGCGCTTCCAGTTTCTTGGCTCATGCCAATGTCAAAGCAGGCGCTTCTGGCTTGCTTTGAGATTGCCACTGCATCTGGCTTGGGGTGCACTGGTTTGGGCACACTGGTGGAGGATGACGGGATCGAACCGACGACCCCTGCTTGCAAAGCAGGTGCTCTCCCAGCTGAGCTAATCCCCTTTGCGCCCGCCATGCTGCGTTGCTCGGTCGCTTGTGTAGCGCTGCTACACGGCCCTTGCTCGCGCCTTGCCTGGCAAGCGCAATCTTGATCGCCATTGCTGTCACGATCTTTTGCCCAGGGATTGGTGGGTCTGGTTGGACTCGAACCAACGACCCCCGCCTTATCAAGACGGTGCTCTAACCAGCTGAGCTACAGACCCCAATCGGTCAAACTGCATTCGAACCCTTTGCCGGGCCCGGACCGCTGGTGACACACACCCCTTGTGCTGTCCAACAACCGATAAGTGTGGGCGCCTGGCCAGCGCTTGTGCAGCAGCGGCTGCTGCCTGTGCTTGCGCTCTGTGCGCTTTTTTTCTGTGTTGTATCCAGAAAGGAGGTGATCCAGCCGCACCTTCCGATACGGCTACCTTGTTACGACTTCACCCCAGTCACGAACCCCACCGTGGCAAGCGCCCTCCAATTGGTTAGGCTACCTGCTTCTGGTGAGACCCGCTCCCATGGTGTGACGGGCGGTGTGTACAAGACCCGGGAACGTATTCACCGTGACATGCTGATCCACGATTACTAGCGATTCCGACTTCATGCACTCGAGTTGCAGAGTGCAATCCGGACTACGACCGGCTTTATGGGATTGGCTTCACCTCGCGGCTTCGCTGCCCTTTGTACCGGCCATTGTATGACGTGTGTAGCCCCACCTATAAGGGCCATGAGGACTTGACGTCATCCCCACCTTCCTCCGGTTTGTCACCGGCAGTCCCATCAGAGTGCCCTTTCGTAGCAACTGATGGCAAGGGTTGCGCTCGTTGCGGGACTTAACCCAACATCTCACGACACGAGCTGACGACAGCCATGCAGCACCTGTGTGCAGGCTCTCTTGCGAGCACCCCTCTATCTCTAAAGGGTTCCTGCCATGTCAAAGGTGGGTAAGGTTTTTCGCGTTGCATCGAATTAAACCACATCATCCACCGCTTGTGCGGGTCCCGTCAATTCCTTTGAGTTTTAACCTTGCGGCCGTACTCCCCAGGCGGTCAACTTCACGCGTTAGCTTCGTTACTGAAGAAATGAATCCCCAACAACCAGTTGACATCGTTTAGGGCGTGGACTACCAGGGTATCTAATCCTGTTTGCTCCCCACGCTTTCGTGCATGAGCGTCAGTACAGGCCCAGGGGGCTGCCTTCGCCATCGGTGTTCCTCCGCATATCTACGCATTTCACTGCTACACGCGGAATTCCACCCCCCTCTGCCGTACTCCAGCCATGCAGTCACAATGGCAGTTCCCAGGTTGAGCCCGGGGATTTCACCACTGTCTTGCATGGCCGCCTGCGCACGCTTTACGCCCAGTAATTCCGATTAACGCTCGCACCCTACGTATTACCGCGGCTGCTGGCACGTAGTTAGCCGGTGCTTATTCTTACGGTACCGTCATCGTCCCTCTGTATTAGAGAAGAACTTTTCGTTCCGTACAAAAGCAGTTTACAACCCGAAGGCCTTCATCCTGCACGCGGCATGGCTGGATCAGGGTTGCCCCCATTGTCCAAAATTCCCCACTGCTGCCTCCCGCAGGAGTTCGGGCCGTGTCTCAGTCCCGATGTGGCTGATCATCCTCTCAGACCAGCTACAGATCGCAGGCTTGGTAGGCCTTTACCCCACCAACTACCTAATCCGACATCGGCCGCTCCAGTAGCGCAAGGCCCACTAGGGGTCCCCTGCTTTCATCCACGGATCTCATGCGGTATTAATCCGGCTTTCGCCGAGCTATCCCGCACTACCGGGCACGTTCCGATGCTTTACTCACCCGTTCGCCACTCGTCAGCGCTCCGAAGAGCCTGTTACCGTTCGACTTGCATGTGTAAGGCATGCCGCCAGCGTTCAATCTGAGCCAGGATCAAACTCTACAGTTCGATCTTTTGCTTGTGCTCACTCAAAAACGGAAATTGAAGTGAATCCTCACTTCCTTTTCTCATGAGCGTTTGGTGCGCCAGAGCTCCAAGATGGCCCTCGCCTGCCCCAGCAGCGCAGCGCTTGCGCGCCAGCACCAACTACGGCAGTCAAAGCCCCTCTCAGGCCAGGCGGGCGAGCCGCTTTGCAGCTGCACCGAGCCAAACGCCCACGCTTATCGGCTGTGTGTTGTTAACGAACCCTGTCTCTTCCCATCACACCCCAAAGCCCCCAAGAGAGAACCCGGTTCAAGAAAGAGCGCTGCGATCAGCGAAGCCCTGAATTCTATACCAAGTTTTGAGCAGCGCGCAAGATGTGGGAGGAAAATTATTCAAGGAGCAGCCAGCGCCGCCTCCAGGGCGTCCTGGAACAAGGCGGCGACGTCGCAGCCGGTCTGCTCGGTGATCTCCTGAAAGCAGGTCGGGCTGGTGACGTTGATCTCGGTCACATGGGTGCCGATGATGTCCAGGCCTATGAGCAGCAAGCCCCGCGGAGCAAGCACCCGCCCGATCGTTGTCGCGGTGTGCCGGTCGGTATCGGTGAGCGGGCGCGCCTCTCCCCGGGCGCCGGCCGCGAGGTTGCCGCGGATGTCGTCACCCTGGGGCACGCGCGCCAGGCAGTAGGGAACGGGCTGGCCGCCGATGATCAGCACGCGCTTGTCGCCCTCGACGATCTCGGGCAGGTAGCGCTGCACCATGACGGTTTGCGCCCCGTCCTTGTTCAGGGTTTCGATGATCGAGCCCAGGTTCAAGCCATCGGGTCCGACGCGAAAGATGCCCATGCCGCCCATGCCATCCAGCGGCTTGAGGATGATGTCGCGCTGCTCCTCGTGGAAGCGGCGGATCTCTTCGGCCGAGCGCGTGACGAGGGTCGGGCCCGTGAACTCTGGCCATTCCATGATGGCGAGCTTCTCCGGATGGTTGCGCAGGGCCGCCGGGCGGTTGAAGACGCGCGCGCCTTCGCGCTCGGCCTGCTCCAGCAAGTGGGTGGCGTAGATGTATTCGGCGTCGAAGGGCGGGTCCTTGCGCATCAGCACGGCATCAAAGTCCGTGAGGGCGACGACGGGCGTGGCGGTTTCGCTGAACCATGCCTCGGGCTGGCCGGTGAGGTGGATCTCGCGCACCCTGGTTTCGACCCTCCCGCCGGTGCGCCAATGCAGGTCGCGCGGCTCGCAGGCGGCGATGCGGTGCCCGCGCCGCTGCGCCTCGCGCATCATGGCGAAGGTGGTGTCCTTGTAGATCTTGAAGTGTTCCAGCGGGTCGGCGACAAACAGCAGGTGCATGGCGGCGGTTCAAACATCAGGAGCGCACCGACGCGGCGCGCGATCTGCCGTACTGTTGCACAAAGAGAGCGGCGCTGCCCGCGACCACACCCCAGAACGCCGAGCCGACGCCGGCAATCGTCACCCCGCTGAGCGTGACGAGGAAGGTGATGAGTGCGGCCTCGCGATGGCGCTCCTCACGCAGCGAAGAGGCCAGGCCGGCGCCAATGGCACCGAGCAATGCCAGCCCGGCGATGGCCACGACGAGTTCCTGCGGAAAAGCCAGCAGCAGCCCGGTGACGACCGCGCCGAAGATGCCGACGATGATGTAGAGCAGCCCGCAGGCGGCCGAGGCGATATAGCGTCGGTCGCGATCGGGGTGCGCCTCCGGGCCCATGCAGATGGCGGCGGTAATGGCGCTGAAATTGAGCGCATAGCCGCCAAAGGGCGCGAGCAGCGCGGTCGCCACGCCGGTGAGCGTGATGAGCCTGGACACCGGCATGTCCGGATAGCCGGTGGCGCGCATCACTGCCACGCCAGGCAGGTTCTGCGAGGCCATGGTGACGATGAACAGCGGCAGCGCCAGGCTCATGGTGGCCTGCCAGGTAAAGCTGGGGGCGGTGAAGACCGGCATGGCCAGTTCAAAGGACACCTCGGACCAGCGCATCTGCCCGGCGGCTGCCGCCCAGGCCACTCCCACCGCCAGCGTGACGATGACCGCGTAGCGCGGCAGCAGGCGCCGCGTCAGCAGATAGGCCGCCAGCATCGCCAGCACCAGGCCCAGTGCCGTCTGCAGCGCGGAGAAAGCCTGCATGCCAAAGCGCGCGAGCACGCCGGCGAGCAGCGCGGACGCGATCTCGTCCGGAATGCGGTTCATCACCCGTTCGAACCAGCCGGTGAGGCCGGCCAGCGTGATCAGCAGCGCGCTCACGAGGAAAGCCCCGACGGCTTCGGCCATGCTGAAGCCCGCGGCGGCGCCAGCGGCCGCCAGCACCGCGGCGCCGGGAGTGGACCAGGCGATCATCACCGGCTGGCGCAGCCACAGCGACGGCAGCAGCGTGCACAGCCCCATGCCCAGGCCCAGCGCCCACATCCAGGAGGTGATCTGCTCGGGCGTGGCGCCAAAGGACTGCGCCGCCTGGAACACCAGCGCCACCGAACTGGTAAAGCCCACCAGGACCGCAACGAAACCCGCCACCAGGGCGGAAAAACTCAGGTCCTTGATCCAGCGCATGCGGTGTCTTTGAAGAGGGTTCTCGGGCGAGGGCGCGGGCGCAGTGCTCAGATTTCCACCTTGGAGCCGAGCTCGACCACCGCATTGCCCGGCAGGTTCAGGTACTCGGCTGCGGCCGTCGCGCTGTGGTGCATGTAGGCAAACAGCTTCTCGCGCCAGGGCGCAAGCCCCGTGGCCAGGCCCGGCGCGACGATGTGGCGCGAGAGGAAATAGCTGGTGCTCATGGGCTCGAGCTTGATGCCGCGCCCAGCCAGCAGCCCCAGCGCCTTGGGCAGGTCGGGGTCGTTCTTGAAGCCGTAGTGCAGCACCACGCGCCAGCAGTCGTGGCCCAGCGCCTCGACCTGCACGCGCTTGTCCATGCCTATCCAGGGCACTTCATGCTGATGCACGCTCACGAACAGGTTCTGCTCATGCAGCACCTTGTTGTGCTTGAGGTTGTGCAGCAGCGCATTGGGCACGATGCGCGGGTCGGCGCTCATGAAGACGGCCGTGCCTTCCACGCGCGAGGGCGGCGCGAGGAACAGCGATTCGAGAAAGTCTTCCAGCGTCAGCGCCGTCTGCTGCAACGCGCGGTGCAGCAGCTCGCGCCCGTCGCGCCAGGTGAGCATCAGCACGAAGACGCCCGCAGCAATCGCCAGCGGGAACCAGCCGCCGTGCAGCAGCTTGAGCAGGTTGGAGCTCCAGAACAGCAGGTCAACCACCAGAAAGACGCCCGTGGCCGCCAGCGACAGCAGCAGCGACATCTTCCACGCATAGCGCACCACGAAGAAAGTCAGCACCGTGGTGATCAACATGTCGGTAGTCACCGCGATGCCGTAGGCCGCCGCCAGATTGCCCGAAGAGCGAAACATCGCCACCGCCAGCACGATGAGCGCAAACAGCCCCCAGTTGACCAGCGGCACGTAGATCTGCCCCAAGTCGCGCACACTGGTATGCACTACCTTCAGGTGAGGCAAAAAGCCG
The DNA here is from genome assembly GCF_019195435.1 of Comamonas sp. NLF-1-9. Taxonomy (NCBI): domain Bacteria; kingdom Pseudomonadati; phylum Pseudomonadota; class Betaproteobacteria; order Burkholderiales; family Comamonadaceae; genus Comamonas; species Comamonas sp. NLF-1-9. The sequence continues at coordinate 2,701,744 of NZ_CP078069.1, read as the reverse complement.
AGCTGGATCACCTGTTTGGTAACGCTGAAGGCGCCCGAGATCAGCGCCTGCGAGGCGATCACCGCCGCGGCCGTGGCCAGCACCACCAGCGCCAGCGTGGCCCAGGGCGGCGCCAGATGGAAGAAGGGGTTGTCCACCACCTCGCGCCCGCGCGCCAGCAGCAGCGCGCCCTGGCCGAAGTAGTTGAGCACCAGCGCCGGCATGGCGATGAAGAACCAGGCCAGGCGGATCGGGCGGCGACCGAAATGGCCCATGTCGGCATACAAGGCCTCGCAGCCGGTCACGCACAGCACCACCGCGCCGAGGATGATGAAAGTGACGCCGGGGCTGTCCAGCGCAAAGCGCGCCGCGTGGTTGGGCAGCAGCGCCCAGAGCACCTGCGGATGCTGCAGGATCTGGCGCAGGCCCAGCAACGCAATCACGGCAAACCACAGCAGCATCACCGGGCCGAAGTAACGCCCTATGCCGGCCGTGCCCTTCTTTTGCACCACGAACAAGGCCAGCAGCACCAGCAGCGTGAGCTCGATGACATAGTCGCCCAGCAAGGGCGATACCACTTGCAGCCCCTCCATCGCGCCCAGCGTGGTGATGGCCGGGGTGATGACGCCGTCGCCATAGAACAGACAGGTGCCGAAGATGCCCACGAGCAGCATGCCCGCGCGCAGCCGCGGCCGGCCCGCGACCGCGCTGGACGCCAGCGTGAGCATGGCAACGAGCCCGCCCTCGCCGTTGTTGTCGGCGCGCAGCACCAGCGTCACGTACTTGATCGAGACGACGATGGTCAGCGTCCAGAAGATCAGCGAGAGCACGCCATAGACGTTGTCCGGCGTGAACTGCACGTGGCCGCCGCCGAACACCTCCTTGACGGTGTAGAGCACGCTGGTGCCGATATCGCCGAACACCACGCCGATAGCGCCCACCATCAGCGTGGGCAGGGAAGAGCGCGATTCAGACATGCCGCAAGAGGCAAACGGGTGGGGCCGCCATTGTGCGCCGCGCGCCGGCGCCGCCGTGGCGCCTGGGCGACGGGCTCAGGCCAGCTCCAGCATCTCCGGGTCGGTGGCTTCGAGCTCGTAGCTTGCGGCGAGCATCGCCAGGCGCGCGACCACGCCGTACATGTAGAAGCGGTTCGGCGCGCTGGCGCCGGGGCGCTCGCCCGGCTGGGGCAGCTGGGTGCTGTGCTCGAAGGCCAGCGGCACGTAGGACGCGCCGCGAGCCCGCCCGGCAGGCCCTACACTTTCGCCCAAGTGCATGCGGTAGACGCCGCCGACCACGTAGCGGTCCATGGTGTAGACCACGGGCTCGGCCACGGCTTCATGCACGCGCTCCTGCGTGAGCACGCCTTCCTGCACCAGCCAATGGCCGCTGCGCGGCAGCTGGCCGCTTTCTTCCAGCGCGGGCAGGTCCTTGGCGTCGCGCAGCACGGCCACGCCGGCCTCGTCGCCCGCGTCGTCGGCCTTGATCACGACGAAGGGCTTCTCGCCTATGCCGTATTCCTTGTATTTGCGGCGCACCTTGGAGAAGGTCTGGTCCACCGCGGCGCGCAGCGCCTCCATGCGCTTGGCCTTGGTCTTGCCGGCCTCGGCGCTGTGGCTGATCGGGTGAATCAGCCAGTGGTCTATGCCGAGCATCTTGCCAAAGCGCTTGCCCACTTCTTCATAGCAGCGCGTGTGGCGGCTGCGCCGGCGCACCGTCCAGCCGGCCTGCAGCGGCGGCAGCAGGTATTGCTCGTACAAATCTTCGAGGATGCCCGGGGGGCCGGCGGGCAGCTCGTTGTTGAGCAAGATGGTGCAGGGGTCGAAATGGCGCAGGCCTACGCGCTTGCGCACGCGCAGCGCCGGCTCCACCGCCACGCTCTGGCCATCGGCGAGCTGGAAGGTGGTGGCCTTCTTGAGCTCGGGATCGATGGAGCCCACGCGCACGTTCAGCCCGGCCAGGTTGAAGATGCGCTGCAACTGGGCCAGGTCGGCCACGTCCGAGGGGCTTTGCAGGCGGTTTTCCGGCACGATCAAGAGGTTGCGCGCCTCGGGGCAGATCTTCTCTATGGCCGCCATCGCCGCCTGCACCGCCAGCGGCATCATCTCGGCCGTGAGATGGTGCCAGCCGTGGGGAAACAGGCTGGTATCCACCGGCGCGAGCTTGAAGCCGGCATTGCGCAAGTCCACCGAGGTGTAGAACGGCGGCGTGTGCTCCATCCATTCGAGACGGAACCAGCGCTCGATGGCAGGCATGGCATCGAGCATGCGCTGCTCGAGTTCATTGATCGGCCCGGTCAGTGCGGTGATGAGGTGGGGAACCATGCGAGTGTGTTCTTGTGGCGGGAAGGGGTGTCCGCCATTGTAGAAAGCGTTTTCCGGCGGCCGCGCGAAGTTGCGCGGGGACCAGGCAAACGCAAGATTGTGGCGCATGGACGGGCATTCGAGTTGCAGAGGCGTCATCGGGTAACCTTGGCAGGGCTGCGCGCGCCAGGGCAGGCGCTGGCAGCGGAAAACCGAAACCCCGGCAAGGCACGTTTTGCCTGGTGCCAGGCCGGGCGCGGAGCTTGTGCCCAGCGCGCGGGCAAGCGGCACGCCATGCCCGCAATCCATGAAGTCTGACCGGAGGGGAATCCATGAACACCATCGTCTCTGATGCCGGCGCCCGCGCCGCACTACTCAAGCGGGTCGGCGACATCCTGCTGCGCCCGCGTGAGACCTGGCCGCAGATCGAGGCCGAGGACGGCAGCCCGGCTGCCATCTACAAGAACTACCTCGTCTACCTCGCGGCCATTCCGGCCGTGGCCGGGTTCATCGGCTACAGCCTGATCGGCGCCAGCGTCTTCGGCGTCACTGTGCGCACGCCGGTTGCGGCGGGGCTGGTGAACATGGTGGTCGGCTATGTGCTCTCGCTCGCCTTGGCCTATGTGCTGACGCTGATCGTCAACCAGCTCGCGCCGCGCTTTCAGGCGCGCCAGGACATGGGCAGCGCCTTCAAGCTGGTGGCCTACGCGTCGACCGCGGGAATGCTCGGCGGCGTGTTCAATCTCTTGCCGCTGCTGTCGATGCTGGGGCTGCTGGCCGCGCTGTACTCCATCTATCTGGTCTATACCGGCATACCGGTACTGATGAAAGCGCCGCAAGAAAAGGCGCTGGGCTATACCGGCGCGGTGGTCGTCTGCGGGGTGATCGTCGCCATCGTCGCCGGCCTGGTCATGAGCGTGTTCACGCCGGCCAGCCGAGGGGTGGGCGGCGGCCTTGCGGGCGCGGGCAGCGGCGAATCGGTCACGCTGAAGGTACCCGGTACCGACATCACGATCGACACCCGCGCCATCGAAGCGGCCAGCCGCAAGATGGAAGCGGCCCAGAGCAAGGGCGACGCCGACGCGGCCGCCAAGGCCGCCGGCGAGGCCATTGGCGCCGCGCTCGGCCTGGGCGGCGCGAGCCAGGCGCTGGAGCCGCAGCAGCTGCGCGCGGCCCTGCCCGAGAGCCTGGGCAAGCTGGCGCGCACCGCCGTCGAAGCGCGTTCGGACAGCGCCCTGGGCATGAAGATGAGCACCGCCAGCGCCAGCTACGACGCCGACGGGCAGACAGTGGAGATCACGGTCAGGGACGTGGGCGCCTCGCCGGCCTTGCGCATGGGCCTGGCCGCCTGGTCGAGCTCGGAGGTGGACAGCGAAAAGACCGACAGCGTCGAGCGCGTCTATCGCCAGGGCAAGACCGCCATCCAGGAGCGCTATGCCAAGGACGGCAGCAGCGCCGAGCTGGCCATGCTGCTGCCCAACGGCATCTTGCTCGAGGCCAGCGGCGCCGTCGGCATCGAGGAGCTCAAGCGCCACCTGCTGCCCATGGGCAAGCAACTGGCGGCCATCGCGCGCACGCCCGCCTGAGCCGGCACGGCCTGCGCCGCAGGCCTCTTCACCCGCGCCAGAAGGCTGGCGAGAGCAGCGTGACGAAGCTCAGGATCTCCAGCCGCCCGAGCAGCATGCCCAGGGTGCAGATCCACATCTGGAAATTGCTGAGCTGGCCATAGCCCACGTCCATGCCCAGCGTGCCCGGGCCGGTGCCGGTGCAGTTCACGCTGGAGAGCACGACGGAAAACGCGGTCAGCGGATCGAGGTCGGTGAGCAGCAGCGCCATGACCAGCACGAACACCGTGGCGCCATACACCAGGATGAAAGCCAGCACCGAGAAGATCATGCGGTTGTCCACCACGTTGCGCCCCAGCAGCACCGGCTGCATGGCGCGCGGGTGGACCAGGCGGGTGAGCTCGCGGCGCGCCTGCTTGATGAGGATCAGCATGCGCACCATCTTGATGCCCCCGCCGGTGGAGCCCGCGCTCGTGGCCACGCCCGACAAGAGCAGCAGAAACACCGGCACGAACACCGGCCAGTGCGGATAGTCCACGCTGGCAAAACCGGTGGTGGTGGCCACCGAGACGGTGTGGAACATGCCGTAGCGCAGCGCGTCCAGCGGCGCATACACCCCCTTGGCCCAGAGGATGAGGGACACCAGCAGCCCGCCGCCGAGCAGCGCGATGACGGTGGCGCGCGCCTCGGGGTCGCGCCACAGCGCAAACCACTTGCCCCGGCGCAGGGCCACGAAGTACAGCGTGAAGTTGCAGCTGGCCAGCACCATGAAGACCAGCGCAACCGCTTCGAGCAGCGGCGAATCGAACCAGGCAAAGCTTGCGTCGTGCGGTGACAGGCCACCCAGGCTCATGGTGGTGAACATGTGCATCAGCGCGTCCATGGGCTGCATGCCGGCAAGCCAGAAGGCGAGCGCACAGACCGCCGAGATCGCCAGGTACACACCCCACATGCCATTGGCGGTTTCGGTGATGCGCGGGGTGAGCTTGGTGTCCTTGATCGGGCCCGCGGCTTCGGCGCGAAACAGTTGGCTGCCGCCCACGCGCAGCATGGGCAGCACCGCCATGGCCATGATGAGGATGCCCATGCCGCCTATCCACTGCAAGAAGGTGCGCCAGATGTTGAGCGACAGCGGCAAGGCGTCCTGCCCCTCGATCACCGTCGCGCCGGTGGTAGTGAGCGCAGAGACCGCCTCGAAGTACACGTGCGTGAACGACAGCACGTGCCCCGCCCAGGCCAGCGCCAGCCACAGCGGCAGGCTGGCCGCCAGCGGCAGCACCACCCAGGACAGCGTCACCAGGATGATGCCGTGGCGCGGCAGCAGGTCGCGGCTTTGGCGACGCAGCCGCCACCACAGCGCGCCGCCGCAGGCCGCGATCATGAGACCCGATGCGGCGTACAGCCGCCACAGGCCGTCCTGCTGCGCCAGCGACACCACCAGCGGCAGCGCCAGCGCCGCCGAGAACATGCACAGCAGCATGCCCAGCACGCGCGCGACGATGGCCAGGTCTTTCATGCGCGGGCGGCGGTCTCAGAAGAAAGTGGCGCGCACGCGAAACAGCTCTTCCACCTGCCGCACCAGGCGTTTGCGCGGCAGGAAGAAGACCACATGGTCGTTGCTCTCGAGCACGGTGTGGCTGCGCGGAATGATGATTTCGGGCTCGCTCGGGGGCAGGGTGCGCGGGGCCTCGTCCTCGGCGGGCGGCGGCGCTTCGGGGTCGGGCAGGCCGCGCACGATCAGGCCGATGTGCACCTCGGGCGGCAGCGACAAGTCCTGCACCCGCCGCCCGACCACGCGCGAGGTCTTGCGGTCACCGCGCACCACCACCTCCAGCGCCTCGGCCACGCCGCGGCGCAGGCTGTGCACCGCCTGCACGTCGCCGCGGCGCACATAGGTGAGCAGCTCGCCCAGGATGGTCTGCGTGGGCGAGAGCGCGATGTCGATCTGCGTGCCGTGCATCAGGTCGGCGTAGGTGTGGCGGTTGATCAGCGCCAGCACGCGGCGCGCGCCCATGCGCTTGGCCAGCAGGCTGGCCATGATGTTGTCCTCCTCGTCGTCGGACAGCGAGAGGAAGAGGTCGGTCTCCTGCACGCCCTCCTCTTCCAGCAGCGACTCGTCCGAGGCTTCGCCGTGCAGCACCAGCACGCCCTCGGGCACGCGCGCCGCCAGTTGCTGGCAACGCTCGGCGTTCTCTTCGATGATCTTGATGTGAAAGCGCCCCTGCTGGCTGGCGAGCTCCTGCGCCAGGCGCTCGCCCACGCTGGAGGCGCCGGCCACCATGATGCGGCGCACCGGCTGGGCCGGCTGGTCCTGGCGCCGGTGCAGCGCGGCCAGCACCTGCGCGATGCGCTGGCGCCCGGCAAGCACGAAAACCTCGTCGCCCGGTTCGATGAAGGTGTCGCCGTCGCAGGGCACGAAGCGGTCCGGCCCCTCGGTAAAGCGCCGGTAGATGGCGACGATGCGCATGGCCACCTCGGGCATCTGCTCGCGCAGCGTCTTGATCTGCACGCCCACCGCCGGCGCGCCCATGCGCGCGCGCGCCGACACCAGGCAGGCGCGCCCGCCGGCAAATTCGCGCACCTGCAGCGCCTCGGGGTATTGCACCAGCAGGCCGATGTAGCGCGTGAGCAGATCTTCGGGGCAGAGGATGTGGTCCACCGCAAAGCCCTCCTTGGACAGCAGCGCGCTGCCGTCCTCATAGGCGCGGGCACGCACCCGGGCGATGCGCGTGGGGATGTTGAACAGCATCCAGGCGAGCTTGCAGCACACCAGGTTGACCTCGTCTTGCGCCGCGCAGGCGATGAGCAGGTCGGTGTCGCGCGCGCCCGCTTCGGCCAGCACCAGCGGGTCGGTGCCACTGCCGACCACGCCGCGCAAGTCCAGGCGCTGTTGCAGTTCGCGCAGGCCGTCGGCGTCGCGGTCCACCACGGTGATGTCGTTCTTCTCCGACACCAGGCTTTCGGCCACGCCCGCGCCCACGCGGCCGGCCCCGACGATGAGAATCTTCATGCCCAGCCGGCGCTAGCTGCGCACCTCGCCCTCGCCCAGCACCACCCACTTGAGCGAGGTCAGGCCCGCGATGCCGACCGGCCCGCGCGCATGGAATTTGTCGGTGCTGATGCCGATTTCCGCGCCCAGGCCGTACTCGAAACCATCGGCAAAGCGCGTGCTGGCGTTGACCATGCAGCTGGCCGAATCGACCTCGCGCACGAAGCGCTGGGCGTGGCGCTGGTCGGTAGTCAGGATGGCGTCGGTGTGGTGGCTGCCGTAGCGGTTGATCCAAGCGATCGCCTCGTCCAACCCCGCGACGATCTTCACGCTGATGATGGGCGCAAGGTATTCCTCGGACCAGTCCGACTCTTGCGCCGGCCGCAGCAGTTCTTCAATATTGATAGCTTCCAGCGCTTGTCCTGCAAGCGTCTGCGGCAGTTTTTCCTTCAAGATCTGCAAGGCATCCGCATCGCAGCGCATCTGCACGCCCTTGGCCGCGAACACGGCGCCGATGCGCGGCAGAAAGTCCTGCGCCACCCCGCGCGCAACCAGCAGGCTCTCGGTGGCGTTGCAGGGGCTGAATTTCTGCGTCTTGGCGTTGTCCACCACCTTCACGGCCAGGTCCAGGTCGCAGGGCTCGTCCACGTAGCTGTGGCAATTGCCGTCCAGGTGCTTGATCACGGGCACGCGCGCCTCGGCACTGATGCGCTCTATCAAGCCCTTGCCGCCACGCGGTATCACCACATCCACATATTGCGGCATGGCAATCAGCCGGCCGACGGCGGTGCGGTCGGTGGTCTGCACCAGTTGCACGCCGTGCCCGGGCAGGCCCGCTTCCTGCAGGGCGCGCACCACCAGCTCGGCCAGCGCGCGATTGGAGTGGATGGCCTCCGAGCCGCCGCGCAGGATGGCCGCGTTGCCGCTCTTGATCGACAGGCTCGCGGCCTCGATGGTCACGTTGGGCCGGCTCTCGTAGATCATGCAGAACACGCCGATGGGCACGCGCATCTGGCCCACGCGGATGCCGCTTTCCTGCTGCGTCATGCCGATGATCTCGCCAACGATGTCGGGCATGGCGGCAAGCTGTTCGCAGCCCAGCGCGCAGGTCTCTATCACCTTGGGCGTGAGGCGCAGGCGGTCCAGCAGGGGCGCGGCCAGGCCCGCCGCCTCGGCGGCGGCCAGATCTTGCGCATTGGCCCGCTCGAGCAGATCACCACCGGCGCGCAGCAGCCGCGCCAGCGCCCGCAAGGCCTTGTTTTTGATAGCTGCTGGCGCAGACGCCATAAGGGCTGCGGCCGTTTTTGCCTGTAAACCCAGCGTCTCGGTGTACTCGGCGATGTTCAGGGCATTCATGGGCAGATTTTGGCGCAAGAGCGCCGCCGCGAACGCGCGCGCTCAAAGCGCCACGCTCTGGCCGTGCTCAGGCAGCCCGGCGCGCCGGCGCAATCCGCTCTGCATGCGCGGCTGCAGCGCCGCGTGCCGAGGGCGCTCGCGCGCCAGCACCGCCTGCGGGTTCAGGCTGCGGATCGCGACCCGCGTGTCCGCCGGAATGCCGCCCGCCAGTTGCAGTGCCAGGTAGCGCCCGCAGCACACGCGCAGGAAGGAGGTGAAGTTGTCCACCGCGCCGCGCTCCTGCACCAGCTCGTCGTAGAGCCGGGTGCACAACTGCGGCACCGACAGGCCGTCGCGCCCGGCTATCTCTTCGAGCACCTGCCAGAAGAAATTTTCCAGCCGCAAGCTGGTTGCCACCCCATGCAGGCGCACCGAGCGCGCGCGGCTGTCGTAGAGCTGCGGGTCTGCGCTGATGAAAATCTGGCACATCGCGATGTCTCCGGGTCACGGGCTTGCGCCGCATTGTGCACGCGCCGCGAGCCCCTCTCCCAGCCTCTCCCCAAAGGGGCGAGGAGCCAGCCCGGTCCCGTCTCACTGCCTTTCCCCAAGGGGCGAGGATGAAATACGGCGCCGGTTTGGCTCCCTCTCCCTCTGGGAAAGGGCTGGGGTGAGGGCTGCCCCGCCGCCTCAAAGCTCGATGCGCGTGCCCAGCAGCTTCAGGAACTGGCCGATCCACGCCGGATGCGCGGGCCAGGCCGGGGCCGAGACGAGGTTGCCGTCGGTCACCGCCTGATCGACGGCGATGTCGGCATAGGTGCCGCCGGCCAGCTCGACCTCGGCACGGCAAGCCGGATAGGCCGAACAGGTGCGCCCCTTGAGCACCCCCGCCCCGGCCAGCAGCTGCGCGCCGTGGCAGATCGAGGCCACCGGTTTGCCGGCGTCGAAAAAGTGACGCACGGCAGCGACCACCGCCGGGTAGGTGCGCAGATATTCCGGCCCGCGCCCGCCGGGCACCACCAGCGCGTCGTAGTCCTGCGCGCGCACCTGGTCGAAGCTGGCGTTCAGCGTGAAGTTGTGGCCCGGCTTTTCGCTGTAGGTCTGCGCGCCCTCGAAGTCGTGGATCGCGGTCTTGATCTGCTGGCCGGCCTTCTTGTCCGGGCACACCGCATCCACCTGGTGACCCACGGCCAGCAGCGCCTGGAAGGGCACCATGGTTTCGTAGTCCTCGCCGTAGTCGCCGCAGACCATCAGTATCTTCTTCGCCGCCATCACACGTCTCCTTGGGTTTTCAGCAAAAGCCCATTGTTGGTGCGCTGCGAACGCGGCGGGTGTTACTCCCTTACTACATGGCGCAGGCGCTCAGGCGGCCAGGCCAAAGCGCTGGCGCAGGCCGGCCAGCAAGGCCTCGTCCCCCAGCTGCTGGCGCGCGCGCAGCACCTCCTCGGCGTCCGCGCCCACCACATAGCGCACCTGGGCGCTGCCGTCGGTCGCGGCGGCGTACAGGGCGCGGGCCAGCGCCTCGGGGGTCGACGCCGCGCCGCCCCCCGCGCGGTTGGCGGCAAACACCGCCTGCACGCTGGCGATGGCGGGCGCGTACGGCCCGCCGTCGCCGTCCCAGGTGCGCGCCAGCGAGCGCCCGGAAAAATCGGTATCCACCGCGCCCGGTGCAAACACCTTCACGCGGATGCCCAGCGGCGCAAGCTCATGGCTGAGCGATTCTGAAAACCCGACCACCGCGTACTTGGAGGCCGCATACAGCGAATACAGCGGCATCGCCACCAGCCCCGAGAGCGAGGCGATGTTGATGATCACCCCGCTGGCCTGCACGCGCATGCCCGGCAGCACCGCGCGGGTGACGGCGAATACGCCCTCCACATTGGTCGCGAACTGGCGCCGCACGAGCTCGGGCGTAGCGGTCTCGAACGGCCCGAACAGGCCGTAGCCGGCGTTGTTGATCAGCACGTCGATGCGCCCGAAGCGCCGCTGCGCCTGCGCCACCGCCGCATTGACCGAGGCGGGCAGCGTCACGTCCAGCGCGAAGGTTTCGATGCACCTCGCCGGCGCGCCGAACTTCGCTTTTCCCGGCTCGCGCAGCGTTGCCGCCACGTTCCAGCCCTGGGCGGCAAAGTGGCGCACGGCGGCCGCGCCGATGCCGGAGGAGCAACCGGTGATGAAAACGGTAGATGGCATACCCGGCCCCTGGTCAGAAAGCGCACACGCCAAGGCCGCGCGGCGCAGGCTGTGTATCCGGATGCTACGCCGCCGCGAACTGCGCCAGCGTGTGGTAGCGCGGCGGGCGCGCTGCCAACTCGGACCAGACGAGCGCCAGCGCCTGCACCCGCCAGCGTATCGGCTGCGCCAGGCGCGCCGGCGTGAGCCCGCTGGCATCGCGCAGCAGCGTCAGGTGCGGCTTCCAGGCGCGCGCTTCGGGGGTGAGTCCTGCCGCGCGCGCCAGCGCATCCGTCGCCGCATGCAGCCCGAGCAGCGCGGTCGAAGGCGCCGCGCGCAACACCACGAGCGGGCCCTGGGGCGCATGCCAGAGTTCGGCGCGCGTCAGTTCCAGATCGAACGGCGCAAAGCGCAAGCGCGCAAGCTGCGCGCGCCAGGCGGCTTCGCGCCGCGCATCGACGGCGCCAAAGAATTGCAGCGTCAGATGCAAGTGCTCGGGGGGCGGGCGCAGGCGCCGCGGCAGCCCCGGCCAGCGTGCGCGCAGCGCCACGAGGGCGGCGCGCGCAGCGCCGTCGGGGTAGAGCGCAGTGAACAGGCGCCGCGGGGCCGCGGCATTTTCGGATTCGTGCGCGGGCTCGGACTCTGGCATGCAAGCAGCATAGCGTGCGCCCCGGCACGATTGCAGCGCATCTTGCACAATACGCCGCTGTCTCCAAGGTGACTTGGCGGCGCCCAGGCCGGCTTGCACGCCGCTTGCGCGCCCCGCGGCCTTGGGGGCGCTGCTGCAGCGGCATGAACGATGGAAGTGGATGCGGGCCCCACTTCGGCCACCGCTGCGCCTGCCGGGCCGGCCCGTTCCCGCCACACCACTGTGATGGACAAACATGCAACGCTTCTTCTCGTGCTTCGCCTTCCTGCCCCGCTGCATCCTGCGCCGTCACGCGGGCGCCTGGGGCGCGGCTCTGCTGCTCGCGACCGCACCGGCGCTGGCGGAATACCGTATCGTGATCAGCCAGGACGGACCCGACGTCGTGGTCACGGGGACGGGCAGCGTCAATACCGCGGCGCTCACCTCGGATGGCAGCGGCGGATCTACCACGCCCTACATCGCTCCCTTGGCAGCGGCGATCAGCTTTGGCGGACCCGGGACCGAAAAATACAAGGGCATCCCGGTGAGCGTCACCGCCATTGGTCCGGGTGGGGCAAGCGTGCTCACCGCGCGCACCGGCGATGGCACACGCTTTGACGGCATCTACGGAAACCTTTACTTGCCCCCGGGCTATGTGAGCGGCACGCCTCTTTACAGCACCATGCGCGCCCCGGGAAAGACCATCGCCGGGCTGGGCATGACCCCGGGCACCTACATCTGGCCCTTCGGCGCTGGCGCCGATCGCGACCGCATCGTCATCGTGGTAGTCGGCGCCCCCAGCGCCATCCCGGCGCTCTCGGATGCGGCGCTGCTCGCCAGCTCGGCGCTGCTGGCACTGCTGGGCATGGCCTGGCTGCGCAGGCGCAGCGGCGCATGAGCGCGGCCTGCACTGCGGCGCGCCGTCGGCGGGGAACGGGGCAGCGCAGGGGCGCCGGCGCAACCGGGGAGCCCTTCGCCGATCGGGTACCAGGCAGGCCGCTACCGAGATCGAATTTTCAAGCCAAATTAGCGTTTTACGCTTGTGCACAAAGCGCGTGTCGCTATACAAAAAATAGCGCTTGCAACAGCCGGGATGCCCGGCGAGGAAATCCTGCGTCGGCTGCTGCGGCTGAACCACGAGCGCAGCCCTGCCGCAGGCGCTCCATGACCCGCCCGGCCCTCGGGCTGCGGGCACAGGCAGCTCACATGGCGAGCTCGCGCAGTACTTCAGGGCGGCGCTGCGCCACCATCAACAAGGTTTGCGCGGCGCCGCTGGGCTGGCGTCGGCCCTGCTCCCACTCTTGCAAGGTACGCACGGAAACGCCCATGAGCTGGGCGAACCGCGCTTGCGAAAGACCCGACGCCGCACGTACCTGGGTGACCGGCGAGTGCACTACCGTGCCTTGCCCGGCACGCATCTGCTTGACCGATTGCAACAGCTTCAGCCCCAATGCCTCGCCCGTGAGGGTGTCATGCTTGCTCGTCGTCATGCTCGATCTCGTGTCTGATGGCCTTGAGCAAATGCGCCGGAATATTGCCGCGCACCGCCTTGGCGTAAATCACCAACAGATGAATCACGCCGTTTTCCAGCCGGTTGAAGTAGATCACCCTCACCCCGGGCCGCTTGCCTGCACCAGGACGCGCCCACCGCACCTTGCGGCAACCACCCGAGCCGGGAATCACGTCTCCGGCTTGCGGGTTGGCGGCCAGCCAAGCACAGAAATCGCCGCGTTCCTCTTCAGACCAGATGTCTTTCGCATCAGCGCTGAAGAGCGGTGTTTCGATGATGGTGTACATCCGTGATCATACGTCACTGACGTATATTCAATCACCCCTGGCACGGGCTGGTACGCCAAGCTCTCCCCAAGCCGCACGCAAACCCCGCGTCGCCGCCGCCACATCCTGACCGAAGGTGAGATAAATGGATGGCGGGCGGCGCGATAAATCCGGGATTTGATGGTCGGTCGTGGCACATAGTGGGCTGGGTTGTGCAACGCTCTTGCAAATACGGCAAACGCGGTGGATGGCGGGATTGTGCCTTCAGTCGGGCAGCAACCAGTCCTGCAAGATGTCGATGACGGCCTGTTCGTCGGCGGGAGCGAGGCGGCCGGATTCGGGGTCTTGAAAGAGCAGGCCGCGGCGGGGCATCTTCCAAGTGCCGAACTCATGGAAGGTGGCGTAGTGCTGGCCGAAGCCGACGAGGACGCTGGTGGTATCGGCATCCCAGTTGAGGCTTCCGAGCAAGCTGGCGGCACCTGGGCTGTAACGGTCGAGGATGCGATGGTTGCCGTCTTTCGGGTAATGTTCGGCGTAATAGTCTGACCATTTTTCCCATTTTTCGCCGTCAGGGTCGGTCTCGGTCTCGAAGCGGGCCTTGATGCGGTTCTCCATTTCCTGGCCGATGGCCTGCATGGCGCCGGTGAGGTCGCCCAGCCGGGCCTGCAGGTCGGCCAGGTACTGGCGAAAGCCGCTGTCTTTTACGTCGATGGTCAGCATGGGCGCTCTTTTTTACAATGGGGTTGCACGCAGGGCGCGAAAGCGGCTGGCGCTGGGCCCATAGCCGCCTGAAAGGTGACCCCGATATCCAGACAGTCGAGGGAGCTCGATCCCCTGCGTGTACCTCATTCCTTTGCTTGGTAGGCCAGTTCACCGATCCGCATCGTGTTCATCTTTCCGCGCTCGCGGTTGATGATGTTCCAGAGCACATCGCCGTCGGGCATTTCCTCGACGATGACGATGATGTCGTATTTCGACCCTGAAAACAGCTTGATGAAACGTTTGCGTGTGGTGCCGTTGTCATAGGCGGTGCGCCACACCTCGTCTGGTCGCATGAGCGTGGGTAGCACGAAGTTCGCATAGCGCTCGCGCGCGTTCTGCCGTTTATCCACGACGTGACGCAAGAGCTCGTCCATGATGGTCACATCACCGACCGGGGTGTGCACGCTGCGGGCAGCACCTACCGGGACGCCCAGGGTGCCGCGCAGCAGCGACACGGCGTCTTCAATCGATTCGGCGGCGGCGAGCAGCTCCGGCGCCTGCGCACGCGGCTGCAGCTCGCGCAGGTCGGGCAGGTCCAGCGTCTTCCAGGTCGGCTGGTCGGGCTTTTCTCGTGCGACCTGGGGCGGCTGCAGCCCCTCTTTGCGCGCAGCGGCGGCCAGATCGGCCGCAGCGGCCTTGAGCTTGGCCTGCTCGACGGCTTCCAGCGCCTGCTGGCGCGCCACGCCGGCGTTGTAGCCAAAGCCCGGGTCCACACCGACGGGCGTCTGCGTGATCTCGCCGGTGCGCCGGTTGATGTGGGCGATGGTCTCGAACGGGGGCGCGGTGGTGTTCAGCGGCGAACCGTCGGGCGCCCGGCCCGCTGCGTAGTCGCGCCGGTTCATGGACACCACCCGGCAGCGGCAGCGCCAGCCGTTGGGCGGCCAGTGCATTAGCCAGAACGCATCATCGACGGGCAGCGTCAGGTTGTGCCAGGCGCGGTGCGCGGGGCGCACGCGCTCGTCGTCCTTGGTGATGTAGCGCAGGAACGGGTGGGTTTTCCGGGTGGCCTGCACACGTTCCCACTGGCCGGCGGCCGCCGCCTGGCGGGTGTTGGTGTCAAAGATCAGGCTGAGCCGCTGGTTGTCGAAGGTGGTGCTGACGGTCTTGCCGGTGGCCGGGTCGATTACCTCCTTGGTGCCCCACCAGCCGGCGTTCTGCAGCAGCTTGCGGGTGTCGCGCATCCAGTCGGCGCGGGTGAGCTCACCGTTGACGGACTTTTCCAGCGATTCCCGAATGGCCTGCAGCAAATCCAGCCGGGTGAGGCGGCTGATGGTGAACTGCCGAGCGTGCTCCTCGTGCCACAGGTCTTGCCAGCTGTGCGTGACGGTGAGGTCCTTGCGGCCCTGCAGGTAGGCAATGGCGCCCGCCGGCGGCAGGCGCTGCAGCATGGCGAAGTCGGTAGCGGCGGACATGCGCGGCGTCAATCCAGCGGCAGGCCGCTGGCCGTACCCAGACGGGCGGCGAAGGCCGTGCGCGTGAGCGCCTGGGCCAGCGGGTCGGCATCCATGCGCGCCAGCGCCTGCGGCAGGCGGTCGAGCACCTGCTGGGCGCTCAAGCCTTCGCGCGCGGCGGCATCCAGCAGCGCCTGCACCGGCGCCACCATGGGTTCGAGCAGCGGCTCCCATTGGGCCAGCTCGGCGTCGATGAGCTGCTGCATCGCGTCCGGTCCGGCGTTTGCATCGCCTTCGGCAAAGGCTGGGTTTGCGTTGTCAACAACAGGTTTCCCGGGGGCTGACTCCGGGGGATTTGCAGGCGCATCGGCTTCTTTCCACCCTTCGCCATAGCGCTCGCGCACCGCATCCAGCGTGGGTTTGAAGCCCATGCTGGCCACATTCACGTCGGTCTCGCTTTGTGCCTTCTTGTCTTCTTCCTTCTTGATGGTGCGCGAGACGGTGCACGGCTGCAAACCGTTCAGCTCGCAGATCCATTGCAGCAGGGTGCGGTTGAGCGTCTCGCTCAGCAGGTCGCTGTCGGCCTGGCTGAGCTCGATGCGCACCTGCTCGCGCTCGCTTGCCGCCGCCGCCAGCGCGCCACCGCCGCCATTGCGCGGCGGCTGGCCCAGCAGCACCTCGGCAATCCAGTCGTCCATGTATTCGACCATCGACTGGTTGGGCGTCTGCCCGCTGCTGGACAGGCGCGACTCCAGCAGCTCGATCATGGTGCCCTCGGGCGTCATCATGAAGCCGTCGTTGGACAGCGCGCGCAGCGCCTCAAACAGCGTGCCCTTCTCGCGTGCGCTGGCCTCGCGCGGGTATTTGCCCCACGGCGTGGGCGTGCCGAAGCGGTCGCACAGCTTGGCCCAGGCCAGCACCCCCTTGCGCTTGAAGAACACCGGCCAGTACAGCTGCAGGCCCAGGCCCGTGCCGTAGGGGTTGCCGTCCTCGGCGTCCACCACGTGCACGATGAATTTGCGCGCATGCACCGGCACGCCTTCCTGCAGCGCGTCACGGGTGAGCAGGCGCAGCTCGGGCGGCTCGCCCTCCTTGCCGTCGCGGTAGACAAAGCGCCGGTGCGCGCGCGCAGGCACTCGGTCGGGCACCACCATCTGGCGCGTGCCGCCACCCGCCATAGGCAGCTCGCGCAGCGTCCAGACGATCTCGGCGGGCTGCCAGCCCACCAGCAGCGCATTGAGCAGGCTGGAGCACAGGCGATCAAACGCGAAACTACCCAGGATGTCGGTGACCAGCTTGGCATCGCGCGCGCCCTCGGGGGTATCCACCAGGGGCGACACGCTCCAGGCCTGGCCCACCACCGCCAGCTTGCGTTTTTGCAAGCCGGAAAACACCTTGCCGTCGCGGCGCAGGTCGCGATAGAGCTCAAACGCCAGCGAGCCGGGGTCGCCGCGCTCCAGCAGCAGCGGGTCATTGGTGGGCACTACGCCCATGAAGCCATGGGCCCAGGGGTCTTTCTGGCGCGTGGCGGTTTCGCTGTCGAGCGGCGGGCGCTCGATGCGGGCAGCTTGTGCCGATGACGGGGCTGGGGGCTTGGTGGCCATTACATGAACCCTTGCAAATCAGCGGCATCGGTGCGCGGCCCGCCGCTCATGAACTCGATGGGCGCGGCCGCGTTCTGCGTAGCAAACCACGCCAGCGCACCGGCGATGGCGCTGTCGCCGTGGCGCTGGCCGCCGTCCGCATCCTTGGCCTTGGCCCCGTCCGGCACCTTGGGCACGCCCTTGATCATCTGCACCGCGCGGTGGTCGGTCAGCACGCCGTCGTCCATCGGCACCGTGATGTTTCCGTCCTCGTAGGCGGCCTTGTAGCGCGGCATCTGGTCGATGTACCACTGCTGCGACAGCATCACCCGGTGAATGCGCGCGGCGCCGTACTTCTGCGCTGCCACCTCGCCCAGGTACTGCCCGTTGCCGCGCACGTCGTTGGCGCCCGCGGCGAAGTTCGGCAGGCCATCGGCCACGTAGTACAGCACCTGCTCTTGCTGCTTGAAGGGCACGTTGCGCATCTCGACGATGAAGGGCGCGCGCTTGTGCAGATGCTGGTCCTCGATCAGGGGCACGATCACCGACAGGTCGCCCGAGCGCCCAAAGTCCATGCCGTAGTAGCTGCGCCCCGTCTCGGGCAGCGCCTGCAGCAGTGGGCGCACATGCTCGCGCAGCCAGTCACCCACGGTGGCCATGCGCTCTGCCTCGGGGCGCAGCTCAAAGCCATCGGGCAGCTTCAGGCGCAGCACCGGCAAATCCGCCGACATGCGCGACTCCACCAGCGCGCGGCTGAAGTAGGCGCCGCTGCTGGCCGACGGAATGCAGTCCAGCTCCTCATCCGCGTTGTCGCGGTAGAACGCGTAGATGTCCGCCGCCCAGGCATCCTCTTCGGCCTGCGTCCATGGCTTGCCCATGCGCAGGCACACGCGCTTGTATAGCCCCTGCGCCACCGCGTCGGCAAACGTAATGCGGTGAATGCTGCCGGGCTGCTTTCCTGCGCGGATGTCTTGGCACAAGGTATTGAAGGCGTTGTCCACGCCAAAGTGCGTCGAAATCAGCCGCACCTTGCCGCCCCAGATGAGGAAGGCCATGGCCGCCTTGATCAGCCCGTCCAGGTCTTCCTGGAACGCCGCCTCGTCACCCACCAGCACGCCCTGACGCCCGCGCAGCTTCTTGGGCCGGCTGGCCAGCGCCGTGATGCGGTGGCGCGCCTTGGGAAAGCGGATGGTGTAGGTCAGGATGTTCTTGCTGCCGCCTTCCTCATCCACGTCGTCCCACAGGCCTTGCTCCACCTGGCCGGCCACCTGGTTGAATTCACGCGCCCACATCGCGCAGGCGTCGATGTACTCCTCGGTCATGTCCTTATCCTGGCCGATGTAGTACACGTTCTGCCCGCCTGCCGCCTTGTCGGCGGCGGCAATCAGCACGTCGTCTGCCGCTTCTGCCCAGGTCAGGCCGGTGCGTCGGCCCTTCTCCGCCACCTTGAAGGGCGAGGGGTCGGCGATCCAGCGCTGCTGGTAGGGCAGCAGCACGTCGGGCAGCCGCGGCGCGCTCACGTGCGCTCCCCAACGCCCAGAATGCGCGCCTTGATCTGCCCCACCGTCTCCTCCGACAGGCCCGCCTGGCGCACCGCGCCTTCCACCTCCACGGCTACCGTCTTGAGCTCGGCGCGCATCGCGCGAAGCTGTTTTTCGATATCCAGGTTCGCCTTCGTCGTGCCCGCGATGTCCTTGAGCGCCTTGGCCAGCAGCATCACGTCCATCGGCTTGGCGGGCTTGTCGGCCTCGCCCATCGTCGTCAGGCTCTGGAAGGCCACCACGCGCAGCATCTCGGGCAGCAGGCGGGCCACGTCGCCCGCGGGCTCGGCCTCCAGCTTGTCCACCCACACCCGCGCCACATCCTGCGCCTGGCGGTGCTTTTCCATGACCTCGCGCGCGCTCTTCACATAGCGGCCCACGGCCGAGCGCGACACCTGCGCGCCCAGGCCCTGCAGCGCCACCAGAATCTCCTCGATCGTGTGGCCGTCGCGGATCAGCGCGTTGCAGCGTTCGAGCAGTGCGCGTGGCAGCGTGGCGACGGTGGAGCGGCGGGCCATGCGCGCGCCCCTTATTGCGGGCGCGGGCGCTTGACGCCCGGCACCGTGCTCTTGCCTTGGGCTGCATCCAGCCCGTCCTGGCGCAGGCGGGCAATGGCCACGCCGCCCACGCTGTCCACCTGCAGCAAGCCCAAGTCTTCAAGGCGTGCCAAGTCCGCGCGCAGGCGTGCCTGACTCACCGTGTGCGCCAGGTCTTCCAGCACCGCAGCCAGCGTGAATTCGTTGGCCTGGTAGCCGGTGCTGCCCTCGAGCACCTGCAAAATGGCCAGGCGCCGCTCAGCGGCCACGTGTTCGTCAAAAGTGGGTGTCTTCATTGCGGCGCTTTGCCTCCATCAAATAGTCCTCGACACGGCGCAGGCGCGTGCTCGAAGAATTCACCTCGCGCGCCGTGCCCTCGATCAGCGACTCCAGCCGCGCCAGGTGCACCCGCACGTCGGTCAGCAGCTCCGTGCTGGGCAATTGCTCCATGCGTTGCTGCTGCAGCGCCTGGCGTCGGCTCACCGCGTCCAGCGTGCTCGTCAGGCGCCACAGATAAACGGCCATCGCCACCAGCGCCAGCGCCAGCACTGCGTCGGCAATCCAGCCCTCCCAGGTCGGCATCAGCGGGCCTCCTCGATTTCGGGTGTCACAAGCGCCGCCGCCTGCGGCTGCACCACCAGCACGTGCGCCTGCAGACCCATTACCTGCTCGGCAAGGCTTGCAGCGCCTGCTGCCATGCTTCGATATCGGCCTGCGCACGCTCCAAGAAGGCCTCGGGCCGTGGCTGCTTCATCAGCTTCGGCGTCGGCAGCGGCGCACGTGCCAGCGGCACGTCGATCGCTGCTCGCGGCGTCGCGGCGGGCAAGCTCGCGCTGCAAGCCGTCATGGCTGCGCACAATGGCAGCCAGGCGATCGCGCAAAACCGCCTCGCGTTTCGTGGCTTCAAGAGCATTTTTCTCGGCCTCCTCAGACATCCGTTGTTCCTTGGCGCGCTGCTCCTGCGCGCGCGCCAGCGCATCGCGGGTTGCCAGCGCATCGCGCGCCTGATCGGCGCGCAGGCATTCGGCGCGCACCTCCTCGCGGCCCTGCTCGCGCCAGTGCTCGCGCGTGGCGTCAAAGCCCAGTGCCAGCATCACCGCAATCACCAGGCCGATGGCAATGTTCATCAGCGTGCTCATCGCGCCGCCTCCGTCACCATCGGGCCCCACGTGGCGTAACGTGGTTGCAACTGCTGCAAGATGCGCGCCGGGTACTGCAGGTTTTCGCGGCAGTGCAGCGCCGCGCGCCGCGCCTGCCCGCAGGCCGCATCAATCTGCGTGCGCGTGGGCTCTTGCAACCCCGTGGTCGCACCTTCGGCGCGCCAATGCGCCTCGCCCCCGTTGTAGCCGCGCAGCGCCAGCCACAGCCGGTCAAACGCGCCAAAGCGCGCCGGTACCCGGTCATGCAAGAACTTGTCGTAGCCCACCATCGCGCGCAGCGCCCAGGCCGGGTTGTGCGGAAGGCAATCGGCGGGTGCGGTGCCCGTGCGTTGGCACCACCAGGTGCTTGTGGCGGGCATGAACTGCGCCAGGCCACGTGCACCTGCGCGGCTCACCGCGTCGGGCCGCCAGGCGCTCTCCTGATGCACCTGCGCGGCCAGCGCCGCCACAGGCGCATCCAGCCCCCATTGCCCGTGCGCAGCCCGCAGCAGTTGCAGGCGGTAGCGGCTCGCCTCGGGCGGCACCTGGGCGTGCGCGGGCTGGAAAAATCCCCCCGCCCACAGCAGCGATATCTGAATTAAAAAGGCCACCAATCGGGCAGGAAAACTGGTTTTCCCCTGGGGCTTGCCATGTTGGTTGGCCGCCAACAACAAGCTCACCAGCAGCAGAAACAGCAGCGTCCATTGCGGCCAGCCCATCATCACGCCCCCAGCCCCACCGCCAGCATTGCCGCTGCAACGATCAGCGCCCGGCGCAGCATCGCCGCGCGGCCCAGCAGCGCCGCATCCTGGGCACTCAGGCCTTGCGCCGTGCCTTCAGAAAAATACAGCGCACCGGCCAGGTCGCCGAAGGCGGTGTCACCCAAGGGCTTGTCCGATTGCTCGCGCAGCGGCTCCAGAAACCGCTCCGGCCGTGCGTAAGGGAACAGGCTGCGGTCTATCCACCAGCCGCTCAGCGCCGCCAGCGCCACCAGGCACAGCTTGTACAGCGTCACCGGCAACTGCTGCGGCGCCATGGCCAGCACCAGCACAAGCAACACCAAGGCAGCAAGTATCCAGTCCGCCATGCGAACGCGCACAGCGCGGCGTGCCAGATCAAACAGCTTTTGCATGTGACGGGCTCCAGCGTGGGGGATTGAAGGCGCAAGGCGCGCCCGGGCTGACCTCACGCCACGCGGGCATGAAGGCGCAATAGCCAAAACCCAGGTGGGCCAGGCGCGCGTGCTCGCCAGAGAAATGCCGACAGCTGCCGCAGCGGTGCGCGGCATCGGTGGGGGTGGTGGGCGGTTGAGAGTGCATGCGCGGCATGGTGCCGCGCGGGGGCGTGAGAGGCTAAATGACGGGGGTCAGTATTGACTATGCCAAGCGATGTACTCAGTGATCAAGACTTCTTGCGCGCGTATCGAGTCTTTTTTGGGGCGTCCAGTTTCTTCATCTGTTTGGCCGTGCTGCGCAACTGTCGCTTGACATCGCCTATGTTGGTTTCCACCGGCAACGCTTCCGGTGGCACCCCGCTGTTTTGCACCATCATCGAGCGTACTTCCGTGCCTACGGCGTGCGCCGTACGCTGTGCATTGCGCAGTCCCACATTGGGAGTTTGCTTCAGGCGTTCGGCCGTCTGCGTCACGCGAAACAAATTACCCGCCAACTCCGTCAGTCCCATGAAGTCGTACGGCACATCACGCTCGCCCAAGCCGCGCAAACGCTTGAGTTCTTGCAAACTGCGGTTGTACATTCCGCGAATTCCCGCGTCTTTGAAAAACGCGTGCTCATGGTTTTGCACCCCCGCTCGCTTGGCTGCGGAACTCAGCGCCAGCTCCGCTGCCTTCAGATCGTCTCGCGTTTCAATTCGCCCCAGATCATTTTGCGACAACTGCGCCGCGATCAGTTGATCGGCAATCGAAGCCAGCGCCGCCTTCGCCGCTGCTACCTCCTGCTTGCGATCGTCGGCATGCAACGCCACCAGCAGGCAGCCAAAACGCGTGAGCTTGACCGTGCGCACCTCAGCACCATCGTCGGCCACGTAGGTGTCGGGAATGAACTCCGAGAATGTATCCATCTCCAAGCGCGCGCAACTGGCCTGCGCTTTCAGGATCACTCCATGAAACGCCTGCCACGACTCATAGCCAAGCTCGCGCATGAATTCGTGCGCATACCAGTAGCGCACACCGTTTTGACGTGCCACGCTCTCGAAATGATCAAGGTCGAATGACATTAGCTTGGCTCCCATTGCGTCCTGAAAGAAACGGGGACACTTAATGGCTCATTGTCCCATGGCGTGACAACTTGAACGCCCGCCGCCCGCTCAATCCACCACCCACTCCAGCCGTTTAGCCTGAATCTTGGTCCAGTTCTCGTCGAGCTTGCCGTTGTCAAAATCACAGGCGGCCTGGCGCACGACCACGCCGCCAAAGCCATTGGTGGCGTGCAGCAGCATGCGCAGCACGCGGCGATCAGCAAACTTCGGTTCGGTGAAATAGGCGTGTGCCGGGTCACGCAGCAGCGGCTTGTACCAGTCCAGACAGCGCTGGGCGAACTGGTCGACGCGTGAGACCGCGGGGGCCGCAGGTGGCGGCGGTGCCGTCGGCGCGGCTACCGGGACGGGCGCCGGCGCTGGCGCCGCGGCCGCGGCCGCAGGCTCTGATGTTGCCGCAGGAGGTACAGCGGCCCGTTCAGGTCCGCTGGCCGGGCGCACCACGATCTCCTCGCCTTGCCCGTCGCAGGGGCGGTCTTGAAACACCACCTTGCCATCCGGCCCGGTGCACTTGCTGATGGCCCAAGTGGGAGAGGCTAGCAGCATGAAGGCAAACATCAGAATCACACGCAGCATCACGGCCTTTCCTCCTCCGACATCGCCAGCATCACCTTGATCAAAATTTCCACTACGCGCACCATCGCGGCGGCGCAATACATCGCCACGCCCATGATCAAACTCGACGCCCAAAGCGCTCCCGTGCCGCCCGATGGCACCTGAAAAAAACCCAGCACGCACAAGGCAACCAGAGCCAGCGCGCCATAGATGGCAGCGCGCACATAGCCGTGCAGCAGGTGCAACTTTCCACGGCGCTTGAGCTGACGACCAATGACCGTGCCGCCCATGGGCAGCACCACCGTCAGCGCCGTGGTCAAGAAGCCAGCGCAGATCGCAGCCGCCGAAAGCAGCGCCGCCAAAAGCTCCTTGGCAATCGCCGCCGGGATTTCACCACCCAGCCGCCACCATGCCAACGCACACGCCAGTCCCAGCAGCCACGGCGCATGTCGTTCAAGCTGCAGCGGCGTGGGCACGGCGCTACTCCAGCCTCTGCAGCCAGTGGCTGCAGGCGCGGCGCAAGAGGGCGATCTTGGAATCATGTGTGTAGCGGAGGTTGAGCACATCGAGTTGCGTGGCAGGGTAACGCAGACGTATTTTTTGTTCAATCAAATCGATCAACCGGTCGTTCTGATCGAGTTGCTCGTCGGCGCTCTTGAGCTCGATCTTGTCGACCCCATCGTCACGGCTGAGAAGTCCTTGAATGAACTCGCGCACCGCCCTCATATTCAACTTGCGCCCACGCTGATGCGCCGGGTTTGCTGACAGACGCAACTGCACACGCATGGCCCGCACTGATTCCGCAGCTTGCCAAACCGATTCGCTCACGTCATCCGTAAGATCCTCAAACGCCCCCACGCTGGCGATCACGTCCACATGCGAAAACCCGTTCATGGATTTCATTCGCTGCAGCGCATGCTGATCAATCCGCGGACGTATTTCGTAGTCAAAATGCCGTTCGGCGCTACCCGGATCGAGCGCATTGAAGTAGCTCGCCATGCGCGCCGGGCCGACGCCATACTGGTTGTGTAGCGTCAGCAACCAGTTCTTGTGCGGCAAATACAGCGCCGCCGTTTCCTCTCCAAAAAGTTCGTCATGCTCCAGCCCCACGTCAGCCACGGGGCGCGATGGTGGCATGCGGCCCGGACCAGTGGGACGCGCCTTGGCGAAGTCCAGATGAAACGCCTCGTGTTTCAGCACTGCATCCGCCTTTATCTGCTGCACTTGGTCAAGGCGCACATCGTCGCGCAGGCGCTGCTCGATCGACAGCGCCGCGTATTCCTGCAGCGTCTGCGCCAGCGCCTGCGTTTTGGTGCCTCGGGTCACGTCGAACAAGTTGATGGTTACCGTGCGTGCCACGTTGCCTCCTTTGCAATTTTGATTAACATCTGCTCGCCTTGCCCAGCGCACGGCAAGTCCTGAAACACTACCTTGCCGTCCGGTCCCGTGCACTTGTTGATGGCCCAGGCGTTGGCGCTGGCAAGGGCCGCGCAGCCCAGAAAAAGCAAAACGGCAAATCGCATCACACCTCCTGTCGCGGTTCGTTGTTCAGGCAGCTCGATCCGAGCGACTCCGGTCTGCGCGAAGCCGCCTTCGCATCTCGGCGATTTCTTCTTGTCGGCGTAGGCAGGCCTCTTTCGCATCTGCGCGCGCGATCGGCTCCAGGCGCTGCCAGATGGCGCCATAACGTTCGGCCAGGCGGCGGTGCTGCGCCTGCAAATCGGCGCGCCCCTCGCGTTTGCAAATCAGCGCGGCGCTGGCGTGCAGGCGTGCGCAATACGCGGCGTGCTGCGACTGCTGCAGACTGACGGGCTGGTGCCCCAATGCCCGGCGCGCTCGGGCTTGGCTGTGATCGAGCAACCATTGAATCTCGGCCATAGCCTCCTCGAAACAGCCTGCACGCTGCAAGTACTTCGCCAGCTTGTCGTCTTGCCATTGCCAATCGAAGATGGCCTTGCGTCTGCGCAGCACGGCAATCGCGCCGTCCATGTCACCAGCGCGCCGCAAGCGTGTGGCCTCGCGGTCGAGCTCGTATTCCACACTGCCGAAAGCGCCCTTGACGCCTGGCAGCAGGCCTCCCTTCGCACCTGTCACGCCACCTCGCTATCCAAGTATCACACCCGCCTGCCTTGCCAGACCACGCGGCCCACGACCTTCAATTGCTCCAGCTGTGTTGCGGGCACCAGCTCGGAGCCGTAGTGCACGTTGTCGCTGATCACCTCAATCGATCTGTCCAACCGAGGGCGCAATCGCTTGACGAGCAGGCGCCCACACAGGTTGATCACGTGGATGCCGTCGCGCACGCCGTTGCCTTCAGCTGTGTCCACAAGAATCATGTCGCCATGCGTCAGCGTGGGCGCCATGCTGTCACCATCGACGTCGATCAGCGCCAGTCGTTTGGCGTTGAGCCCCAGGACGTTGTGCAGCCAGTCAACCCGAAACGCCATGTAATCAAGCACGTTCTCCTGGTCCACCAGTGCACCTGCGCCGGCACTTGCGCGAATGTCATAGCGCGGAACCTGCACGAACTCAGACCATGTATTGATCGAATAGCCTGGCCTGGCCTCGGCGGCGCTGGGGTGCCTGCCGGCAAGGGCTTGCGCGAGAGTCTTCAGATCTTCTGCCGAATCGCCCCGCATTGCCGCCTTGATGCGCGAGCGGCTGCCTGCATCAAAAGGCAGTAAATCCACCAAGTCAGAAACCCGAGCCGCCTGGGCGTGTGCGGCATCGGGCTCATCGGGTCTTGAGCCGCTACCGAACATTGGTTCCTCAGGATTCAAAAAGTAGTCCGGATTAAGGTGAAATTCATTCACCAATCCTGCGATCTCGGGGGGGCGCAGGTGCTGGGCCTTTCCTCCCATAAGGCTCTTGACACGGTCCAGGTTCACGCCCATTGCCTCAGCCAGGCGCTCCTGTGTCACCCCAAGCCGGAGTTTGATTTCCACCAAAGGTGAATTTTTCACGCCTACCCCTTGACGATGGTGGAATTGTTCCACCATAATCCACTTCACCAAAACCCAACCATTCATGCAACAGCGCCAACTGCTGCACCACAACCGGACCACAGCCATGCCCCTTAAAACCCGCCAGCAGATCCGTGCCGAGTTCGCCGCTCGCGGCGTGCCGTACTCGGCCTGGGCGCGCGATCGCGGCTACAGCCCCAACATGGTGATCGCCATCGTCAACGACGACGACCACAACCCGCGCCTCAAGTGTCTGCGCGGCGACGCGCACAACATCGCCGTAGAGCTCGGCCTCAAGCGCGGCCAGGTCTTCAAGGCCGAGGCCGGCGCTTTGCGCCTGAGCCACGTCGCGTGAAGGGGAGTGCCATGTTCCGGCAGCATCCTACACGCCCGGCGCTCGCCATAGCAATGGTGATCGCGTCCACCCGCCGCAACGGGAAAACCCTGCTCACACATCAGGAGGCGCTTGCCATCCTGCACGCGCTAGCGTCTGACGGGCCGCCTCCTGCGCATCCACGCCCGGCCACAGCCCCAGCAGCGCCAGCTGTCGGTACAGCATCTTGCGCGCTTCCAGCAGCGCGGCCGTCTCATGAAAACCCTCTGCCTGGCTGGTCTCCTGCTCCAGCCGCTCATGGCGCTGGGCAGCCAGCTGCCACAGCGGCTGCAGCGTTCGCGCCAGCTCCGGCTGCGCCTTCAGCAGCGGGATCAGCACATCCTGCAGCGCCGCAAACACGCCATTGGCCCAGTCGTCGAGCTCGTCAAGCTCTCGGCGCAGTGGCGTCACGGCTCGGTCAATCTCTTGCTGCAGCAGCGCGCGCACCCATTCGGTGGTTTCGGGGTTGATGGCCATGCACCTCTCCATTCATCCGGTTGACATGGCCGCACTGTGCCTGCAAAGCCGTTTCCAAGGCAGAAAACTTTCGGACGCCCCGCGCGTGGGGGGCTTCCAATGACCGCCGCCCGCTGGAAACACCTGCGCCCCACCAGCCTGGTGCACGCGCTGCGCCTGTGCAAGGAATACGCCCAGGCCCGGCGCAACCTCAGCGTGGAGCGTATCGCCGACCGCATGGGCGCCAGCCACGACGCCCTCTACAAATGGCTGGCCACCGGCCGCATGCCGCTGGTGCTGCTGCCCGCCTACGAGCACACCTGCGGCGCGCACTACGCCAGCGACTTTCTGGCCGCCACCGCCGGACGCATGGCCATTCCCCTGCCGCTGGGGCGCAAGGTCGAAGGCGTCGACCTGCTGGCCGTCAACGCCAGCTGGGCCCAGGCGCTGCAGCTGCTCACCCGGTTCTATACGACGCCCGCCGACGCCGACCCCGAGGCCACGCTGGCCGCCCTGCGCCAGCACCTGGAGCAAGTGGCCTACCACCACGCCAACGTGGCCGCCTTTGACCAGCCCCACCTGGAGTTTGAAGAATGACGCCCCACACCCACCCCGCCGCGGCGACCCTGGCCGCTTTGACCGAGGCCCAGCGCAAGCACGCGCGCGCCGCCCGCCAGCTCTACGAGTCCGAGATCGAGCCCTGCTCGCGCAGCCCTGAATGGAAGCAGGGCGCCAAAGCCGGCATCCTGAGCCGCCACGGCCTGCAGGCACAGTCCAGCACCTGGCCCAGCGGCAGTTGCCAGGACGATGCCTGGCGCGCCGGCTGGCACGTCGGCATGGAGCTGGCACGCCAGCAGCTGAAAGCGGCGGCATGAACGACACCGCCCTTTTCCTGGCCGCGCAAGAGACGGCGCAGCGCCGTGGCCGATGGCTGGAGCGCGCCGCAGACACCACGCGCAGCGCGCAGTCCCTGGCCGAGTTCCCGCGCCGCCGTTGCCTGGCACTCGCGCGCAAGTGCGAGACGCACATCGTCGATCTGGCCATCCTGGCCGAGCTGCGCTGCGAGCGCGAGGCCCTCGGGATCGCCGTGGCGCTCACCGCTGGAGGCGCGTCATGAGCCGCGACGAACGCAACCTGACGCTAAGGACGCTAGACGTGCTCGAAGCCCTGTGCGGCTTTGCAGCGCGCGGCGCCAGCAACGCCGAGCTGGCCGCTGCCGCGCAGACCAGCGCGCCCAACATCACCCGCGCCATGGCGCAGCTCACTGCCAAGGGCTGGGCGAGGAAGGATGAAGAGACCGGCCGCTTCTTTCCCCAGCCCGCCTTCACCCGCCTGGCGTTTCGCGTCACCGCCGACTTCGACGCGCTGATGCGCCGCCACGAAGACCGCCGCCGCGCCCTCACCGGCGAATGAATCCGATCCACCACCACCAAAGCAACCCCGCCATGTCCAAAACCTCCCTCAAACCCGCCGCCCCCGCCAGACAACCCGTCATCCTGCCCGCAGCCGCGGCCGCCATCGACAGCGAGCAGCGCGCCCTCGTCGCCGCCGATCAGGCCGTCAGCGCCCTGGCACGCCAGCTCAACTACCAGGGCAGTACCGACCCTGATGTGCTCGAGAACAGCGCGCGCGACGCCATCCGGCGCATCGGCGCGGGCATCTTCGAGCTCGGCGGCTACTTGCTGCTGCTGAAAGAGGCTTGCGCGCACGGCAAATTCCTGCCTGCCCTGGAGCGGCTGGGGCTCGGCGTGGACGCGGCTCAGCGCTACATGGCCGTCACCCGCAGGTTCGCAAATACCGCGACGTCGCGGCATTTGGATGCCATCGGCATGTCCAAACTGGTCGAGCTGCTGCCCCTTGACGATGACCAGACCCTGGAGCTGGCCGAGCTCGGTCAGACCGGCGAACTCGCCCTGGACGACGTCGCCCGCATGTCCGTCAAAGAGCTGCGCGCCGCCGTGCGCGAGGTGCGCGCCGAGCGCGAGGCCGACCAGCGCCTGCTGGAGGGCAAGAACAAACGCATCGACCAGCTCGAGCGCGAGAAAGGCCGCATCGCGCTGCTCGAAGGCGACGAGCTGCTGGCGCAAATGCAAAGAGAAGCCGCCGCCATCCTCGCGGACGCGCTGGGCTGCGTGCGCGGCAACTTGCGCGCCGCGCTGCAAACCCTGCGCGACGACGGCATCAAGAGCGGCAAGCTGCGCGCCCACGAAGTCTTCATGGCCGGCCTGGTGGGCCAGCTGGCGGCCGAACTGGCCACGCTGCGCGAGGAGTTCAACCTGCCGGACGTGAGCAACGCTGCCGATCAGCAGCTCATGGCCGAGGTGGCGCAATGGGGCGGGCAGTAAACCCCGGCTTGCCGCCCGCCGTCCCAACGCCGCAGCGCCCCACGCCGCCCGACATGGCCCTGAACCCCGCCCTCGTGCCCGCGCTGGTTGAAGTCAGCCAGCGCGCCGCCGCCGCGCCGCCCGGCGGCAAGGGCGCCGTCTACGCCAGCGCCTGCGCCCAGCTCGCGTGCAGCCTGCCCACGCTGCACCGCTGGCTGGCCGAGGTGCGCGTGGCCCCGCAGCGCAAGCAGCGTGCCGACGCCGGCCGCAGCGCGCTCACCCGTGAAGAAGCGCTCACCCTCAGCGCCTTCTTGCAGCTGAGCCACCGCAAAACCGGCAAGCGCCTGATGTCCATCGGCGAGGCGCTGGAAATCCTGCGCGCCAATGGCGAGCTGCGCGCCCAGCGGCTCGACCCCGCCACCGGCGAGCTGCTGCCCCTGTCCGCCAGCGCCGTGGCGCGCAGCTTGCGCGCCCACGGCCTGCACCCCGACCAGATCAACCGCCCGGCGCCGGCGGTAGAGCTCAAAAGCCTGCACCCCAACCACGTCTGGCAGATCGACGCCAGCCTGTGCGTGTTGTACTACCTGCACGCAGCCAACCACCGCGAGGCCGGCCTGCAGGTCATGGAGCGCGAGCGCTTCTACAAGAACAAGCCCGCCAACCTGAAGCGCATCGAGGCCGACCGCGTCTGGAGCTACGAGCGCACCGACCACTACAGCGGCTCCATCGCCGTGCACTACGTCATGGGCGCGGAGAGCGGCAAGAACCTGGCCGACAGCTTCATCCACTTCATCCAGCCGCGCCCGGGTGACCCCTGCCACGGCGTGCCGCGCATCCTCATGATGGACATGGGCAGCGCCAACACCAGCGGCCTGTTTGGCAACCTGGCGCGCCGCCTGGGCGTGCAGCTCATCGCCCACGCGCCGGGCAACGCGCGCGCCACCGGCCAGGTCGAGCAGGCGCGCAACCTCATCGAGCGCAGCTTTGAAAGCGGCTTGCGCTTTCGGCCCGTGGCAGACCTCGACGAGCTCAACCAACAAGCCGAGCGCTGGGCCGCCTGGTTCAACGCCGAGCGCGAGCACACGCGCCACCGCACAAGCCGCAGCGACTGCTGGCGCACCATCACCGCTGAGCAGCTGCGCACCGCCCCCGCGCCCGAGGTTTGCCAGCGCCTGCTCACCCACACGCCCGAGGCCCGCAAGGTCAGCGTCACCCTCACCGTAAGCTTCGCCGGGCAGGAATACGACGTGCGCCAAGTCCCTGGCGTGATGGTGGGCGAGAGCCTGCAAGTGACCTGGGGCGTGTACCAGCAAGACGCTTGCACCATCGTCACCAAAGACGCCGACGGCCACGAAAGCCTGATCGACGCCCCGCTGGTGGCGCGCGACGCCGGCGGCTTTCGCCTGGACGCCAACACCATCGGCGAAGACTGGGCGCGGCCAGCCGACACGCAGCTTGAGACGCACCGCAAGGAGCTGCTGCGCCACGCCTACCAGGCGAGCAGCGACGAAGCCGCCGAAGCCGCACACAAGGCGCGCGCGGTGCCCTTTGGCGGGCGCATCGACCCGGGCAAGCGCATCGACCTTGCGCCCGAGCGCACCTGGCTGCCGCTGCGCGGCACCGCCGTGCAGCCCGGCGCCAGCGCCCCCGTGCGCGCCGCGCGCGTGCTCACCCACTTTGAGGCCGCCGCCTGGCTCACCGCGGGCGGCGTGCCGCCCACGCCAGAGCGCCACGCCAGCGTGCGCGCCTGGCACCCCGAGGGCGTGCCCGAAGACCAGCTCGACGCGCTCAAGGCGCGCCTGCTCACCAAGGCCACGCTGCGCGTGGTCGCATCCTGAAAGGAGACCCAGCCATGCCCGCCGCCCAGCGGCTACCCCGCAAAGAAAAGGCCCCGAGCGCGCCAACGCCCGAGGCCGGTCCCCAAGAAGCCGAATCCCAAAACCCAACCACTGAGGATGAGCCCATGTTACTGCAATTCACTCCCATCACCTTGGAAGCGCGCAAGGCCTTCGGCCTGCCGCGAAGCCCCTTCGTCAATGACGTGGAAAGCCGCGACGACGTGTTTCAGAGCGCCGCCACCCGCTACGCCCGCGCCGCGCTGCTGGACGCCGCACGGCACCACGGCTTCATCGGCTTGGTGGGCGAGAGCGGCGCGGGCAAGACCACGCTGATGGACGAGCTCGAACAGCGCCTGATCGACGAAGGCCGCGACGTGCTCATCATCAAGCCCTACGTGCTGGGCATGGAAGCGAGCGACGCCAAGGGCAAGACGCTGCGCGCCACGCACATTGCCGAGGCCATCGCCTACGCGCTGGACCCGGGTCTGAAGATCAAGAGCAGCCCGCAGGCCCGGTTCGACCAGCTCGCGCAGCTGCTCAAGGCCAGCCGGCGCGCCGGGCGCAGACACCTCTTGGTGATCGACGAGGCGCACTGCATGCCCACGGCCACCGTCAAGCACCTCAAGCGCTTCATCGAGCTGCGCGACGGCTTTCAGCGCCTGCTGGGCGTGGCCCTGGTGGCCCAGCCCGAGCTGCGCCACCTGCTGCACAGCCAGAACCCGGAAGTGCGCGAGGTGATGCAGCGCATCGAGCTGGTGGAGCTGCAGCCGCTGGACGCCGAGCTCGAAACCTACCTGGAGCACAAGTTCAAGCGCTTCGACCTCAAGCTCGATCAAGTCTTTGCGCCCGACGCCTTCGACGCCATCCGCGCCCGCCTGATCTACACCCCGCGCGGCAGCAAGAGCGGCATCAGCACCTGCTACCCGCTGGCCGTGCACAACCTTGTCAGCCGGGCGATGAACGCAGCCGCTGCCGCAGGCTGGCCCAAGGTGGATGCGCAATGCGTGGCGGGGTGCTGAACCATGAACGCCGCCACCACCATGCGCCCCTATCTCATCCGCGTGACGCTGGCCAGCGGCCAACGCCTGCGCTTTCCCGGCCTGTTTGCCGACGGCTGCGAGGCCGTGCTGCAAACCCTGGCCGACTGGCCCGGCGCCCGCGCCGTGGCCGCCATCTGCCTGCGGAGGCCTGCATGAACACCCAGCAACTGCGTACCTGCGATGAAGCGGGCCTGTGCATTCAGCGCCCCGGCCCCGGCTGCACCTGCCAGATGGCGCGTGCCCTGCTGCCCCTGATGGAGCAGGCGCGCGACTTCACGCGGCTGGCCCGCGCCCATGCCCAGGGCCCCGCTTCACTCCCTCCCCCGCTGGAGGATGGCCCCGCTTTACTCCCTCCCCCGCTGGGGGAGGGCCGGGGTGGGGGCCAGCACACCCCCACGCTCCCCCACGCCCGCCAGCTCTGGGCCGTGCCCGAGGTGCCGCGCGCCACCCAGCTGCACAACATGCGCGCCTGGCGCCGGGCGGTGCGCCAGCTGGGCCCGCGCTGGCTGCTGGCCACGCCCGTGGCGCGCCTGCCTCAGGAGCCGCGCGCATGAGCGACCTTGCCTGCCCCACCTGCGGCGCCGAGCTCGACCTGATGACGCTCTTCGCCCACGAGGCCGACCAGCGCGCACTCTCGCGCCTGGCCGCCGTCAGCATTCCCCTGGGTGCAAGGGTCTTGCAGTACGTGCAACTGTTTCAGCCCGCGCGCCAGCGCCTGACCGCGCGCAAGAAGATCAAGCTGCTGCTGGAGCTGCTGCCCGACCTGGAGCGGCGCGCCATCACCCACAAGGGGCGCGACTGGAGCGCACCCTTGAATGCCTGGGCCGACGCCATAGACCAGATGCTGGCCGCGCGCGACGCCGGCGCCCTGGAGCTGCCCATGAAGGGCCACGGCTACCTGCACGCCATTCTGGCGCGCATGGCCGACAAGCATGAGGCCGCAGCCGAGGCTGAGCGCGAAGCCACCCGCAAGAGTGCCCGCGCCGCCCATGTCAAGGGCGCCGCCGTGACCGTGCTGGACGTTGTGCCCGGCCTGGTGCCCCTGCCTTCACCAGCGCCCACCACGCCCGCCGGCACCAGCCCCACCGTGCGCGCCATGAAAGCCGCCATCGCGCGCCAGCGCGGTGCATCCGCCACCCCCACCGATCCCGCTGCCAACCAAGGAGAGAGCCAATGACTACCCAACTGGAGCTGATGAACCACGCGCAAAAGCTCGCCACCTGCCGCGAGCAGCTCGCCGATGTCTTGCGTGCGCTGCATGGCGACGTGGAAACCCTCAGGCAGCAATCCATGCCCGCCGTGCGCCAGGCGGCGCGGCGCGTGGCCGCCGAGCACAACCGCCTGAAGGAACTCATCGAGGGCAACCGCCCCCTGTTCGAGCGCCCGCGCACCCAGGTGGTGGCGGGCCTGAAATACGGCCTGCAAAAATCCAAGGGCAAGATGAGCTGGGCGCAAGATGCGCAGCTCATTGCCCGCATCGACAAACTGATTGCCGAAGGCGAGCTCAGCGCCGAGCACCGCGCGCTGCTGGTGGCCACCACCGAGCGCCCGGTAGCCAAGGCGCTGGAGCAGCTCGACGCGCGCACCTTGAAGCGCCTGGGCGTCACGGTATCGGCCGACTGCGACGAGGTGCTGATCAAGAGCGTGGACGGCGAGGTGGAAAAAGCCGTGGCCGCCGTGCTCAAGGACTTGACCAAGGGCGACGCGCTGGAGGCCGCCGCGTGAGCCGCCCGCCCAACGCCTTCGAGCTGGCGCACCCGGCTTCACCCCTTCCCCCGCTGCGGGAAGGCAAGGGCGGGGGCCAGCGCCCCGCCCGGGCGCGCCGCGTCAACCTCGCCCCGCGTGCGGGCAGCTTTCACATCACCAACGCCGAGAAAAGCCGCGCGCAGGCGCTCAGAACCGAGCAAATCCGCCGCGGCACGATCAGCGTGCGCCATGCGCCGGTTTTGCCCCCTCGCCCCCTGGGAGACGGTGGGGGTGAGGGCGCAACGCCCGCCAATGGCGCAGGGATCAATTTGCCGATACCTGCAAGCGCCGCAGCCGGGGCTGCACATGCCACGGCACCCTTGGCGTCATTGAACGCGCCAGAGGGCCGTAAAACGGCTCCGGCAGATTTGCGTGCGTTCGCCACTGCAACCCCGTTGCGCGCGGTGGCGCACGTGCTGGGTGTCTCCTACCGAACTGCGCGGCGCATCCGCGACGGCTATTGGCCGTTGGACGAGCGCAGTTTGCTCGCCGCCTGGGACGCCTACCGTGGCCGCTTGAGCCCCCAGCAAAGCGGCTGGTTCCTGCGCCGCGTGCAAGCCGGCGGGTGCATCCATCACGCAGGCGGCGTGTGGAGTGCGCCCACGCTTGCCGGGCGCGACGGGCAAACCCTTGCCGTTGCTCGTGTGAACGCCAGCACGCTGCTGGCGCAAACGCTGGAGCTGCCCAGCATGCGCTTCGTGCTCACTTGCCTGCAGGTCTGACATGGCGGAACTGGACCACACCGAATTCGGCCTCTACCAGCGTTGCCGCCAATGCCGCGAATGGCTGCCGATGGATACGGGCTTCTTCACCCGTGTGCGCCGTGGTCTGCGTCGCGGCGAGATCTCCGACCTGTGCCGCGTGTGCGCTCCCGGCCCGGACAGCCTGAGTCGCACGCGCAGCGCCCGCCGCCCGCCGGTGCGCATCTGCCGCGCCAGCGACTACATAGCCGCCCTCATTGGCGGCCCCACTGCCTGGAGGTAAAGCCATGGCCCGCCACCTTGCCGCCATCCACGTGCTCAAGCACAAGCTCGCCATGAGCGACGACGACTACCGTGCGTTGCTGCTGCACCTGACGGGGTACAGCAGCGCCAAGGCCCTGAGCGCCAGCGAACAGGCACGGGTGCGCCGCCACCTGCAAAAACTGGCCGAACCCGCCCAGGCCACCACGCCCGACCGCGCCGTCTGGGACGCCACACCCATGGAGCGCAAGGTCTGGGCGCTGTGGAAGCAGCTCGGGCGCGACGGCATCATTGCCGACACCTCCGCGCCCGCCTTGCGCGCCTGGATCAAGCGCCAAAACGGCATGGAGGATCTGCGCTTTTGCGACTGGCCCCAGCTCAGCCGCCTGATCGAAGCGCTCAAACGCTGGCAGCAGCGCGGGCAGGAGGGCTGACGCCATGACGACGGTGCAAGACGACACCCTCAAAGACCCCGGCGCGCTGCTGGCCGAGCGCCCCGAGCTGGCCGAGCTCTCCAGCGCGCAGCTGGCGCCGCTGGAAAACCGCACCCAGGCCTGGCCCGACTCCTGGCGCGAGCTGGCGCGCTCGCTCTACATCAGCCTGGTGTTCGGCGCCCAGGGCCTGGAGGATGATGCGGGCGCGCAACTGGCCTGCGAGCTGGTGCTGGGCATCGCTGCCGACCTGGGCGGCGGGCAGCTGTACATCAACCAGGGCGCGGACATTCAGAGAAGCGCCATGGCCGCGCGCGTGATTGCGCTGCTGGCGCAGCATCGGCAAGACTACGTGGCCGTGGCGCGCCTGGTGGGCATCACCGACCGGCACGTGCGCCGCATCGAGGCGCGCTGGCTGCGCGCCGAACGCGCCCGGCGCCAGCGCGAGCTGCCGTTGTAGTGAATCACTGACCGCCGTCATTTGATACTGGCGGCCCGCGGGCACGACGATGCCCGCCATGGCATCACCTGAGCCCCCCAACAAGAGCGCCGGCGCGTCCGAGCTGCTGCCCGGCGGCATCGAAATCTTTCGCGCCGGCACGCACCGCGACGACGCCGGGCGCAGCCACACTTTCACCCGCGCGCAACTGCAAGAGATTGCCGACAGCTACAACCGCGAGCTGCGCGAGGCACCGCTCACCGTAGGCCACCCGCGCGACAACCTGCCCGCCTACGGCTGGGTGGCGCGCGTGTACGTCAATGAGCGCGGCAACCTGGCCATAGACCCCGCGCAGGTGGACGTGCAGTTTGCCGAGATGGTCAAGGCCGGGCGCTTCAAGAAGAGGAGCGCCAGCCTCTACCCGCCCGACGCACCGCACAACCCCACGCCTGGCAAGTGGTACCTGCGCCACGTCGCGTTTTTGGGCGCGCAGCCGCCGGCGGTGGCGGGCCTCAAGGACATCGGCTTTGCCGAATACGGCGCCCTGGACGAGGCGCTGAACTTTTCCCAACCCGCGGGCGAGCCCGCACCCGTGCAACCACCCGAGGAGTCCCCCATGAGTGAGCAAGAGAAGGCCGAGCTGGAGAAGCTGCGCGCCGACAACAAGGCACTGGCTGAGGCCAATGCCGCCGCCGAGGCCAAGGCCAAGGCCGCGCAAGACGCGGCGGATGCCGCTGCCGCGCAGGTGCAGAGCTACGCCGAGCAAGCCGCCACCCAGCGGCGCGCAGGCTTTGCCAGCTTTGCCGAAGCCGAGATCAAAGCCGGGCGTCTGCTGCCCAAAGACAAGGCGCTGGCCATTGCCACGCTGGAGGCCGTGGCCACCACCGCGCAGCCCGTCTCGTTTGCCGAAGGCGACACCACCACCCAGGTCACCGCCATGCAAATGTGCGCCTGGCTGCAGGGCCAGATGAGCAGCCGCACCGCGGCCGTGAACTTTGGCGAGCAGGCAGGCGCCAGCGGCGCCGGCGCGTTTGATGCGCGCGGCAAGGGCGACGCCGAGATCGACCAGGCGGCGCGCCAGTACCAGCGCGAGCACCCCAGCGTGAGCTACGCCGAGGCCATGGGCCACGTGCTCAACCTGGGCGCCTGAGCCACACCCTTCATATATAGAGGAGCACCCACCCATGACCCCCAATCAAGTGCGCATGGCCAACCCCATTCTGGGCAACCTGATGCTGGCCGGCGCCGTGCAATCGCCCATGGCGGCGCAGGCGCTGTTTCCGCGCCTGCCCGCGGCGCTGCGCGGCTTTCAGCTGGCAAGTCTTGGCGACGCGGCCACCCGCGCCTACAACACCCGCCGCGCCCCGGGCGCGGCCACCAAGCAGGTCAAGATCAGCTGGCAGGGCCAGACCTATACGGTCGCGCAGCACGCCATCGACGTGCCCATCCCGCGCGAGCTGATCCAGGAGGCCGACGAAGCCCGGCGCCTGAACGTGGGCGCCAACGTCGCCATCAGCCAGATCGCGGTCAACACCGCGCTGCAGATCCTGAACCTGGACTACGAGCTCGAAGCCGCGGCCATTGCCACGGATGCCACGCCCTACGCCAGCAACACGCGCACCTACGACAACACCACCGGCAAATACAAGTGGAGCCATGCCAGCGGTACGCCGGTGAGCGACATTGCCGCCGCGGCCAACACCATCCGCTCGGGCACCGGGCGCAGGCCCAACACCCTGCTGGTCTCGGCCGTGGCCTTCG
The DNA here is from genome assembly GCF_019195435.1 of Comamonas sp. NLF-1-9. NCBI lineage: Bacteria > Pseudomonadati > Pseudomonadota > Betaproteobacteria > Burkholderiales > Comamonadaceae > Comamonas > Comamonas sp. NLF-1-9. The sequence goes on along the minus strand of NZ_CP078069.1, from coordinate 2,664,889 downwards.
GCGCGCTGCAGCTCAACAAGGAGGTGCAGAGCTACCTGACGGGCGCGGGCGGCGTCAAGGGCCCGGCCACCATGGAGCAGCTCAAGGCCATCCTCAAGGTGAACAACATCGTCGTGGGTGAAGCCATCTGGACCAATGAAGCCGGCGCCACCGCCGACGTGTGGGGCAACAACGCCATCTTGGCCTATGTGCCGCCCATCGGCCCCGAGGGCACGGGCCTGGCGCTGGGCGAGCCGGCCTACGGCTTCACCAGCTGGATGGACGGGCACCCCATGGTGGAGACGCCCTATTACCAGCGCGAGACCAAGAGCTGGATCTACGGCGCCACGTTTGAGCGCACGCCCACGCTGGTGCGCGCCGGCGCTGGTTTCCTGTTCAAAAACCCGAACTGATTTATCCAGGAGCACCCCCGACATGGCATCGCAAAACAACCCCGGCCGCCAGTTTGACAAAACGCACGCCACCACCGTGGTGGCGCAGGCGGACATTGCCGCCCACCGCTTCGTCACCTACGAAGGCAAGCAGGCCGTTGCCACCACGGCGGCCGCCGTCAACTTCGTGCAAGGCATCAGCGAGGAGGCGGCCAAGAGCGGCGAAGCGCTGAGCGTGGTCACCGCCTACAGCTACCTGGTGGAGGCCGCTGCCAACAACATTGCCCTTGGCGACTACCTCAAGCCCGACGCCAACGGCAAGGCCGTGGTGGGCGACGCCACGCACCACTGCGCCCGGGCGCTGGGCACCACCAGCGCCGCCGGCGACCTGGTGGAAGTGCAAATTCTGCCGCACGTCAACGCCAGCTGAGCGCTGCCTGAACGCCGCCATGAACTACGCCAGCGTGCAAGACCTGATCGACCGCTTTGGCGAGCCGGAGCTCATCCAGCTCACCGACCCGCTCGAACAGGCCAGCGTGCAGCAAGGGCGCGCGCAGCGTGCGCTCGATGATGCGCATGCGCTGGCCGATGGCCTGCTCTCGCGGGTGTACGTGCTGCCGCTGGCCGGCTGCGCCAAGCCCGCGCCCGAGCCCGGCAACCCGCAGGCCGTGCAGCTGGTGGCGCCGCCCCAGCTCACGCGCATCGTGTGCGACATCGCGCGCTACTACCTGTATGACGACGTGGCGCCCGACAACGCCGTGGCCCAGCGCTACAAGCAGGCCCGCGCCGAGCTGGACCTGATCGCCGCAGGCGACGCCACGCTCACCTGCCCCTGGGGAGGCGAGCCCGGCGAGCGCCTGCAGACCGGCAAGCTCGGCGAGGGCGAGTCGCTCTTTCAGTTCTATCCGCGCAGCGTGGCCGACGACGTGAGCGGAGGCTACCGATGAGCACCGCGCCGTGTACTGCATTTCTTCTCCCTCTCCCGCTGGGAGAGGGCGGGGGTGAGGGCCAGCGCCCGCACGAGGCACGCCCATGAGCACGCTCCTCACCCTTGAAGAAGTCAACGACTTCTCCCGCCTGGAAGCCGCCATCGTTGACCTGCTCAAGGCGGCGGTGGCGGGCCTCACCCCGGCGGTGCAGGTACTCACCGCGGCCGATCTGGCGAGCGTGAAAGAGGCTGCGCAGTACACCCCGGCGCTGCACGTCATCAGCGACGGTTTCACGCCGCAGAGCGAGGCCGACCCGCGCCTGCTGCGCCTGGCGCACCGCTTCTACGTCATTGCCGCCGTGCGCAACGTGGCCACGCAAAAAAGCGGGCGTGCCGCGCGCCGCGACGCCGGGCCGCTGCTGGCGCGCGCCATGGCCGCGCTGCTGGGCGAAAAGCTGCCCGGCACCACCCGGCCACTGGCGGCCATGCGCGCCCCCGGCGGTGAATACCGCGCGGGCTTCTTCTACCTGCCCTCGGCCTGGCAGGCCGAGACCGTGTTTCGCAAACCGCAGAGCTGATCTGCACCCCAAGGAGCCATCCCCATGCCCGCCACCGACATCATCAAGAAGATCTACCGCCCCAGCATGCAGGTGGGCCAGGTCTATGCCCGCCCCTACGGCAGCGCCCAGGCGCTGGCCGAAATCGGCAACGTGCTGGAGCTCACGCTGGAGCACAGCGAAGACGTCAAGACCCAAATGGACATGACCAAGATGGGCGGCGGCGTGCACGCCGAGGTGCGCCGCGTGCAAGAGGTCAACCTCAGCATGAAGCTGGCCGACCTGAACATCACCAACCTCATGCGCGCCACCTACGGCAGCACTACCGCGGTGGATGCAGGCGTGGTGGTGGAGCCCGAAATCTTCGAACACGTGCACCTGGGCAGCCTGTTGATGCTGGCGCACAAGGTGCCTGCCAACGTGGTGGTCACCCAGTACGACGGCACGCCCACCACCGAGGAAGACGAAAAGCATGAACACGTGAACGCAGGCAGCACCATCGCCTTGGCGCATGGCAACCCCAGCGCCGTCTCGGTCAAGATCGGGTCCTCTCTGGTCGGCGCCACGCCTTTGGTTGCCACGGGCAACTACAGCGTCACGGCCACCGGCATCGAAATCGAGCAAAGCCCGGCGGACAGCATCAACGACGCCACGCTGTGGATCACCTACACCTGGCCTGCCCCGGCCGTGGTGCCTGCCGAAGGCAACTACGTGGTGCGCCCCGAGGGCATCTACATCGTGCCCGACGCGCAGGACATTGCCGACGACGCCACACTGCAGATCACCTACAGCTATGCCGACCAGGTACGCATCGAAGCGCTGACCACCAAGGCGGTGGAACTCGAGCTCGTCTTCGGCGGCCTGAACGAGGCCGACGGCGGCAGCCCCTGCGTGCTGGAGGTGTTTCGCTGCAGCCAGTCGATTGCCAAGCAGCTGAGCTTCATCCAGGACAACTTCGGCGCGCTGGACGTGAGCGGCAGCGTACTCAAGGACGCCAATCGCGTGGGCATGGGCCTGTCGCAGTACTACCGCCAGACCGTAGCCGCCGCACCCGCCGTCTGACTGCTTGACACCCTCCCCCTCTGGGGGAGCTGCCCTCTTCACACCCTCCCCCTCTGGGGGAGGGCAGGGGTGGGGGCATCCCCCCGCATCCGGCGGCCCTCGCCACACCCCAACTCCTGACCCCCGTCATTTAGCCTTGCTGCCCGCTGCCGGCCACCATGGCGGCCATGGCAGACAGAGAGCTTGAACTACGCATCCGCGCCGACGCCGAGCAGGCGCGCGCCGGGGTGCAGGCCACGGCTGGCGCCGTCGATGAGCTCTCGGGCAAGACCCAGCAGGCCGGCCAAAACGCGCAAGAGGCCGCGGGCAAGCTGGGCAGCATGGGCCAAAGCGCCGCTGGGCTGGAGCAGGCGGGTAGCGCCACCAGCGGCTTTGCCCGCGCCACCGAGGCCTTGCGCGACCGCTGGCGCGAAACCTCGTCCACGCTCAAGGACTTCACCATCGGCAGTGCGCTCGGGCAAGGCCTGATCGGGCTGTTCGAAGGCCTGATCAGCAAGGCCCGTGAGCTGGGCGCGGCCTTCGTCCGTGCCAATGCCGACATCGACACCCTGCGCACCGGCCTGACTGGCATCTACAAGGACGGCCAGGTGGCCGAGCAGCAGATCGGCCAGTTGCGCACCGTGGCCGCCGACGCCGGCCTGTCGCTCAAGAGCGTGGGCGACATGTGGCTGGAATTTTCCGGCAAGGCCACCGCGGCCAACATCCCGCTGCGCCAGCAAAACGAGCTCTTCGGCGCCCTGGTGCGCTCGGGCGAGCCGCTGGGCATGAGCCAGCAGCGGATCGCCCGCGCGGTGGACGCGCTGGGCAAGATGGCCAGCACCGGCACCGTCTCGCTGGCGCAGATGCAAAAGCAGCTGGGCGATGCACTGCCGGGCGCGCTCAAGCTGGCCGCCGACGGCATGGGCATCACCGAGCTGCAGCTGCAAAAGCTTTTGCAGACGGGGCAAATCACGGCCGATCAGGTCTTCCCGGCGCTGACCGCGCAGCTCGCGCCCATGGCGCAGGAAAACACCAGCCTGGCCGCCACCTGGGAGCGTCTGAAGGGCGCGCTGCAGCACGCCATGGTGGCGGCGGGCGACTCCGGGGCCATTACCGCACTCACCGGGGCGGTGAAGATCCTCGCTGGCGCGCTCGGCCTGGTGGTAACGCCCCTGGTGGCGCTCACCAGCGGGCTGTACAGCTTTGGCCAGGTGGCACTGGCCACGGGCTCCATCATCGCCACGCTGGCGGACCGCTCGCTCACCTGGGCGCAAAAGCAGTCCGAGATGAAGACGACGGTGAACGCCCTCACCGATGCGCTGCGCGACAACATGCAGCGCGTGACGGACACCGGCGCCGCCTTCGCCAAGGCCGCAGGCCTGGGCGACGGCTATGCCGCCAGCCAGGACAAGGCGGCCAGCGCCACCACTGCCGCAGGCAATGCTGCAGCCAATGCCGCGGCGGGCTACCAGATTGTCAACGAATTCATGGCCCAGGGCATTGCCCTGGCGGAAAAGCAATTGCAGGCCGCGAAGGCCCGCGGTGAAGCGGCCATTGCCCAAGCCAAGCAACTGGGCGACGAAGAGGCCCTGCGCAAAGCCGTGGCCAAGGCCGCACAGGACCAGGCCGACGCCACCGCCGCCCTGGCGCAAAAACGCACCGAAGAAGTCGCCGCGCTGCGCGAGGAGCTCAAGCAGCGCGGCGCCGCACTGCAGGCCAGCGGCAAGGCCACCGACCAGCAGCGCGAAGAGCTCAAGGCCCTGCAGGAGCTGATCGAGGTCAAGCAGATCGAGGCCGACAAGACCACAGCCCAAGCCGTGGCAGCCCAGGCCAATGCCCGCGCCAAGAGCGAAGAGGTGCAGGCCGCACGTGCCCAGGTCGATGCCGAACGTGCCAGCGCCATCGCCAAGAAGGGCAATGCCGACGCCGCCATCAGCTTGCTGCAGACGCAGAGCAGGCTGGCGGGCCAGGCGGTGGAGATGGCCCGCTTGATGGGTGATGAGCGGGGCGCGCGCCAGGCGCGCATCCTGCAATTGCAGATCGAGATCAAGATCACCGAAGCCAAGGCCGCCGCCATGCGCGAAGAAGCCAAGGGCACCATTGCGGTGGCACAGGCGCAGCTGGAGGCCATGCGCATCTCGGGCGAGGTCAACAAGGTCAAAGAGGCCGAGCTGCAGGCCAGCATCAAGGTGGCACAGGCCAAGATCAAGGAAGCCTCGGCCATGCGCGAGAGCACCGAACTGATCTATCAGGCCATCACCAACCTCACGCACTACGGCAACGAAGCCGGCGCAGCTGCCGCCAAGAGCGAGGCCGCCACCGGAAGAATGTCCAAGGGCTGGCGTGACGTGCGCGACAGCATCGACTGGGCTACGGAGTCCCTATCCAAATATGCGGTAGCACAGAACGAAGTCGCCAGAAACGTCGAGCGCGTGGGCATGGGTTTTCGCAACAAAGACGGCATGACGAGCGACGCATCGGGCAACGTGCAGACCCAAGGCGTCTGGTCTCGCGCCCTGATCATCGACTACCTCAAGCAAGCGGGGCTCAACGAGCTGCTCGCCGAGGACCTTGCTCGGCAATTCGTGGACTCGACGGGCAAAGTACCGTATCTCGCGTCCGCCGGGCAGATGAAATGGGGCGGCCGCGGCAGCACGCTCAGCGGTGCGCTGGGCAAGATGGTGGACTACTACAAGTACGGCGACGGCAAGGCCGAAGCGGCTAACCGCATCGCCTTCCTGGAGCAGTCACAAGGCGCCAGCGGTGGCGGCGGCAACACCTACGTGAGCAACGTCACCATCGATGGCACCCGCTCGCAGCTGAAATTTGCCGACGCCGACAGCCAGCGCCAGGCCGAGGCGCTGCTGCGCCGCCTGGCGCAAGACAAATCGAGGGCCGCCTGAGATGGCCATCACACTGAGCTACACCGCCGGCGGCAGCGCCCCCAGCACGCTCACCCTGTCCGAGCGCCTGCTGTGGGTGGATGAGCACACTTGGCAGGCGCCGCAGATGCAGCTGGACTACGGCACGCTGGGCGACCTGATGGTGCACGTGCGCGCCCGCCAGGCGGGGCGCCCCATCACCCTGGACGGGCGCGAAAGCGCCGCCTGGACGCCGCGCGCGCAGATCCTGCAACTGGCCGCCTGGGCGGCCATCCCCGGCGCGCAGTTCACCCTGCACATCCGCGGGCAAGACCACACCGTGATGTGGGACCACACGCAGCCGCCCGCGCTCGATGCCACGCCCCTGTGGCAGATCGCGGACGCGGAGATCGACGCCGACACCGTGCATCTGCCGACTCTCAGGTTCATCGAGATTTAAACCCGCCATGACCATCCTCTCCAACGACATCAAGATCCGCGCCAGCAAAGTAATGGCTGACGTGCCAGAAGGCGGCGGCGGCCCATCGGGCGCCACCATCGCCTGGGGCCAGAGCAATACTTTGTTTGACGACGTCGACACCGTCAGCCGCACAATCGGCAACGTCAGCATCCGCCAGGCGTTTTTGCATGTGGATACCGACAACACCGACCGGCTGCTGGGCGCCTACGCCATGGTCGCCAAGCTGCCCGCCGACCCCAACGTGTCCGTCACGCTGGCGTCTTGCGCGCCCTTTGCGCGGCGCAGCCAGATCAGCGAGGCGATCGCCAACTACCTGATTCGCGGTGTGCCCTGGAACGGCCTCTTGATGGGCAACCACGTGCAGGGCCAGGCCAGCTTGCAGCTCATGGGCCGCCCGGGCGTGGCGCTCAAGCCCACCGTGGGGCGCACGCTGGCCATCGTGAGCGGCGAAGGCACGCCGCAAGAGGCCACCGAATGGGTGCGCGTGATCAAGGTCGAGAGCGAGGTGCGCACCTTCAGCGACGACAAGGGCGACTACCCGGTGCAGGTGGTCTCCTGCGAGCTGGCCAGCGGCCTCACGCGGGGCCTCACCGGCACCGACCCCAACCGCTACTTTGCCGCGCGCACCAACCCGGCCGCGGCCGTGGTGCGCGACACCACCGTCGCCGACGCCGCCAACTACTACGGCGCCGCAGCCACCAGCGCCATCGCCGCCCTGGGCGCGTACAAGGCCAAGGTCACCAGCGTCTATGGGCAGCTGGTGCCATCCAGCGCCACGCAAGTGCCCGCGCTCGATCAAACCCCCGCCTCGCGGCGCACTGTCACGCTGGCCACCAGCCCGCGCCTGGTGGAGGTAGCCGCCACGCCTCACGCCAGGCGCATCCTCATCGGGCAGGAAAACCGGGGGCTGAGCTATGTGTTCACGCTCTCGCCCCTGCCCGAGCCGGGCACGCTCACCCTCACCTGGGTGGGCCTGGGCAATCGCCAGACGGCACAGGACGACGGCAGCGGCACCTTCACTGGTCGGGCGGCGGGCGTGGTCAACTACCTCACCGGCTCGGCGGCCGTCACGCTGCCCAGCCTGCCCGACGCGGGCAGCGCGCTGGTGCTGCAATGGGGCGAGCGCGTGGCCTACACCAACCGCAGCAGCCAGGGCGCGCAGGTGCGCCCGCCAGAGTTTTCTTTCATGCTCGAGGGCGCGGCCGAGGACGGCAGCGGAGATGAGCAGGTGGTGCGCTCCAGCCTATCGCTGGCCTACACCAGCGGGGGCACCGTCTACACGATCACCGACGACGGCAGCGGCAACCTCGTGGGCGATGGCGCCGGCGTGATCGACTATCCGAGCCGCAGCGTGATCGTGCGCCCGACCTACATGCCCGATGCGGGCGCGCAGTTCGATATTGATTACGAGCTCGACGCGGTGGTCACCGACATCATCACGCCCAGCGCGCCCGATGGCGGCGGCTTCATCAGCTTCGCGCTCTCGCAGCAGCCCGCCGCCGGCACGCTGGCGGTGCAGTGGGCCGTAGCAAGCCTGGTGAGCACCACCAGCGGCGCCAGCGACAGCACCACGGCCGCAAGCAAGAGCGCGGGCGTCACCTACACGATCAAGAGCGTGCCCGAGTATTACGAGCCCGCTGCCACCAGCGGCATGGGCTCGGTCAACTGGCCGCGATCGGCTTATTGAGGAGCGCACACATGGCCATCAAATACGTCGAGCGTCCCTTCGCCGTCACCAAATCCAGCGGCGGCAGCGTCTCCATGACGCAGGAGAGCGGTACCACAAACGACCATCGCATCGTCACCGCCCGCACCGTCATGGACGATGGTGCAGGCGCTTTCCCCGGCGGCTGGGGCACGGTGTCCTACGCCAGCAAGTCCGTCAATCTGAAGGTGGTCACATTCGACCGCAGCGCCAGCACATACAAGGCCGACCACGAAGACGCGCGCGAATTTTCCACCGCCGTCGCTGACGGCAGCGGCTCCAGCGGCGGCAACAGCGCCAAGGGCGGCAGCTACGGCAGCACCACGGTCGGCGAGGAAGTTTTTGCGGGTTCGAGCATCGTGGCCACCTACCGCACCGGCGCGGGCACGCCCACCGCCAAGAGCATGAGCTACACGCCGGCGCTTGTCAGCATCGACCTGTGTCCCTACACCGTCGATCGCATCGTGCCGGGCAGCGTGCGCTTTGTCTGGATGGGCACCACGTATGAGGATGCCGACGGCGTGCTCTACCGGGGCCGCAGCGACGCCAGCCCCGGCATCATCAGCGGCCGTGTGGATTACGCATCGGGCCATGCCTTGATGAGCGACTACGTCGTCGGCCCCAACCCGGGCAGCATCACGCTGCTCAGCCTGTGGACCAGCAAGGGCGAGTGGCGCACGGCAAGCGCGTTTTTCATGACAGACGCGAGCCCCATCCAGCCCGGGCAGATCACCATCACCTGCCTGGACGTTGCGGGCAACCAGATCGAGGTGACCTGCGCGCTCGATGGCACCCTGAGCGGGCCCCACGCCACGGGCAAATTCGAGTTCCAGAACGGCCTGGCGCAGTTGCAGTTTGGTGATTTCGTGCTCGACAGCAGCCTGAGCGTGGAAGACAAGCAGGAGTGGTGGTACGACCCGGCCGATGTGGGTGCGGTGGAGCCGCTCAAGATCTGGCGCCCTTGGCCTATCGACCCCGCCAGCCTGCGCTACAACGCGGTCAGCAACCTCTACCTGCCGGTCGATCCGGAAATTCTGGGCCTGAACCCCACCCGCCTGCCGCAGGATGGCCGCGTGCCCATCTTCGCCAAAGGCCGCATGGTCTGCATCGGGCACAACGCGCAGATTGCGCCCACCACCTACGCCAATTCCGACGTGATCGACTGCGGGCGCACGCGCCTGTCGCACGTCTGGCTGATCGACGCCAATGGCGAGCTGATCAACGAAGGCTTCACCGCCACCGAGGCAGACCTTGACGCAGGCCGGGTGCACGTCACCGACGTGAGCGGCTGGGCGCAGCCCGTGACGGTGGAGCACCGCATCCAGGACATGCGCCTGTGCACAGATGTGCAGATCGATGGCACGGTGGCCTTCAACTTCCCCCTCAGCCACGATTTCCCGGAGGGCAGCGTGGTCAGTAGCGTGCTGCTTTTTGGCACCAAGTTCGCCCGCGTGGCCAGCGTCTTCGACCAGCAAAGCTGGGATGGCGTCACCTGGGCGGACAACGTCGACGGCAACCCGGCGGTGGCCAGCTATAACGACGCCGCCTACCCCATAGCGGTGACCAACGCCGGCGCGCTTACCGAGCGCTACGCGCTCAAATTCAAGGCCGACGCCACCACGTTCGACCTGATCGGCGAATTCTCCGGCGGGCTCGGGCAGGGCAGCAAGAACGTGGATTTTTCCCCCGGCAATCCGTTCAGCCTGAGCACCCCCTTGTTCGAGCTGGCCGCCGCCGGCTGGGGCAATGGCTGGGTGGCGGGCAACACCGTGTTTGTGCGCCTGGAGGCGGCCATGTCCTCCATGGCCGTCATCCGCACCGTGCAGCCCAGCGTGGCTGCGGGCACGGACTACTCCTTTGACCTGCTGGCCGGTGGCGACGTAGACCGCCCGCCAAGCGCACCCTGAAGCACCGGGAGATGACCCACCATGACCCTTGATACCAGCGTCAAACGCATCCACGAATCCATGCGCGGCGCGCCCACGCTCAAACGCGCCGCGGGCACCGGCGTCGGCCTGCTCGATGCCTTCCTTGTCGACGGCTGGGGCCTGGCGACTGCCACCAGCGCCAGCGTCTCGGGCGGCGTCTGCACCATCGCCATGGGCGTCGGCAACGAGTTTGAAGAGCACTGCGTGGTGCTCGTCGCCGGCGCCACGCCCGGCGCGCTCAATGGCGAGCACCGGCTCACGCAGGGCGGCGCCAACATCCAGTTCGAGACCACCGCGCCCGACGGCGCAGCCAGCGGCACCATCACCGTCAAATACGCCCCGCTGGGCTGGGAGAAGGTGTACACCGCCACCAACAAGCGCGTGTACCGCAGCCAGGACGTGGCGGGCAACCGCCGTTACCTGCGCGTGAACGACACCGCCGCCAACTACATGCGCGTGTACGGCTACAACGCCATGACCGCCATCGAAACCGGCACCGGCAACTTCGGCAACGGCCTGTACTGGCACAAGGCAACCTCAGACGCCAGCACCGCGGAACCGCAGCGCTACGACTGCTTTGGCGATGCGCGCCTGTTCTTCTTTGCGCCATGCTCCTATGCGCAATATTTTGGCGCTGGCTACGAGATATCGCAGCCGTGGTGCTTTGGCGAGCCGCTGACGCTCAAAACCTCCGGCGACGCATGGAACACATTGATGACGGGCGACACCAGCTCGGCGATCAATGGCTACGGCGCGGTAGGCTACGTTTACGACGGCAATGGCTTTTACGCCGAGCGCGTGGCTGCAGGCACTGGCAGCGCGGTGCAGGTGCGCGCTGCGTCTTTGTTCGGCAGCTATGTCTCCGGCGAAGTTGGCTCAAATTACGTGTTTGGTGACTATCCCGACGCCATCAATGGCAAGCTGCGAGTAACTCCGATATACGTCACCAATTCGATCGCCGACATGTCGCTGCGCGCCACTATGCCCGGCGCCTTGTATGTGGCGCATACCGGCATGCAATCCTCAGCCGTCTTCACACCGCGCGATACCGTGCCCGGCGAAGGCGGGCGCCGCCTGATGCACTTGTTTCTTGGCGTGACATATAAAACCGGCGCCATCTTCTTTGACATCACGGGACCATGGCGATGACACATCACAGCAGCGTAGTGGTAGAGCTTGTGGGCGCGCTGGCGCAACCCGGCGACGGGCGCTTTGCCGCTGACACGCGCGGCACCATCGCCAGCAACAACCGCGTGATGGTCAAGGCCGGCGCCGATGCCCCCGAGGCACCAATGGCCGGCGCGCGCGTGCGCCTGCACCGGCTGGCCGATGGCTTTTTCGCATGGCAGGGCTACAGCGACGCCGACGGCTACTACCACGCCAGCGGGTTGGAAGTGGGCGAGGCCTACATCCCCGTCGCCATAGACCTTGCCGGCACCTACGAATGCGTGGCCAGCGGGCCTGTGACGGCCACCAAGGCATAAAGCGATGGCCACCCTGAGCATGACCCAGGCCCACCGCGCGGCGCGCAACGCGGCCAGCATCACCCTGGCCGATACCGGCGCGGGCGTGGCCAGCATCAAGCTCTACACGGCCGAGGGCGGCACGCTGCTGGCCACGCGAGCGCTGGCCAAGCCCTGCGGCGCGGTGCGCCTGGCGGACGGGCGCATAGAGCTGGCGCAGGCCGTGGATGACGACCTGGTGCTGGCCGATGGCGGGGCGGGCTGGGGCGAGTGGTGCGACGCTGGCGGCAGCGCCATTGCATCAGGCCATGTGACGGATGCGGATGGCAACACCACCAGCGCCGGCTCCACCGCGGCCAACCCGCTGGGCGTGGGCGCCTTCGTGCTCAGCGGCACCACAGGCACCCAGCTCTACGCGGGTGGCATCGTGCGCATCACCACGGCCTTGATCGGGTAGGGCGCATGTGGCTGACGGCAAACTCACTTTCGCACGCACCACGGACAGCGCCGATGCGGGCGAACTGCACCTGGGCGAGTGGGGCGGAGCGCAGCCCACGCTGCAAAACGGCCTGCTGTTTCGCAATCCGGCGAGCGGCAATGCCAAGCTGGTTTTTGGCTACACCGTTGACCCAGGCGCTGCTGACGTTCCGGATGCCGAATTCGGCATCGATGCTGACCTTGACTCAGATGCGGCTGCCAGCATCACGCTGGCCGTTATCACGGCGCTGGGCATTGATGCCACTTTCGACGACGAAATGCCCGCCACCATCAGCCTGGCGTGGGATGCCAACGTCAGCCGCAGCCTGCTTGCCCGGGTCGCGCCCGCATGGCAAGAGGCCGCGCCCTGCACACCGCTGCTGCGCAGCCATTGGCAAGACGCTGGTGCGCTCTCTGTGGCCCGCGCCGTGCACTGGCAGCGCGCCGCAGCGCTGGCTGGCAGCGCCCGCATGCACTGGCAGGCAAGCCTTGGCCTGCAGGCTGGCACACGCGCCGCATGGCAGCTGGGGCGGGGCATTACCGCAGACCTGCGCGCCGCGTTTGAAGAGGCCCGATCCCTGCGCGCCGGTGCTCGTCCGCACTGGCAGAGAGGCCTCGTGCAATCCATTGCGCCGCGCATCGGGTTTCAGCAAATGCTGGCACTCACTGCGCCAGCGCGCGTTCACTGGCAGCGCGCCACGCCTCTGCTGCCATGGTGGGCACTGCGCAACGCGCCCGCGCTGCGCGTGCCCACCGCCTGGCGCCCCCATTGGCAAGAGGCCTGGCTGGCGCGCCCCGGCGGCACGCCGCGCCCGCCGCCGCCACAGCCACCCGGCAAACTCGTCTGCTACGACCCGGCGCGCCTGGGCCTGCTGGTGTTTCGCCAGCCGGCGGGCACGGAGCGGCATGGCACGCTGTTTTTCATCTGCACCAAATCGGGCGGCGGCCCCGGCCCGCAGCCCGACGCCCCCATCGTCGTCGCCCGCCGCCGGAGCTACATCGTGATCAACAGCATCGAGGTGCGCCGCGTCGATACAGACCAGCTCCTGCCCGCGCTCGACCAGGGTCTATCGATGCAGCTTGATCGTGGTTCGTGGACATGGGGCTTTACCGTGTCCTTTCACGCAAGCGCGTTGCCGCTGTTGCAACCCGCGCCAGACGGCACGCCCGTGGCCCTGCTGCTCACGGTCAACGGCCAGCCCTTTCGCATGGTGGTCGAATCCATCGCGCGCTCGGTGCGCTTCCCCGCCGCCCATCTCACCGTGCGCGGGCGCGGCCGCGCGGCGCTGCTCGATGCCCCCTACGCCGCCACGCGCAGCTTCGGCCACCTGCTGGACCGCACTGCTCAGCAGCTCATGGAGGAGGCCCTCACCATCAACGGCGTGCCCATCGGCTGGAGCCTGGACTGGCAGATCGATGACTGGCTGATCCCCGCCGCCACCTGGGCGCACCAGGGCACCTGGATCAGCGCCGTCACCGACATTGCGGCGGCCGTCGGTGCCTACGTGCAGCCGCACGACACCGACGAGGTGCTGCGCATCCTGCCCGCCTGGCCTGCCCCCATCTGGAGCCTGCCCGACGCCACGCCCGACATCGAGCTGCCCCCCGGCATCGCCACGGTCGAGGAAACGGAGTGGATCACCCAGCCCGACTACGACGCTCTATATATGCACGGCGAGCCCGGCACCAGCCTGTACTACCGCAAGCGCGCCGGCACGGCGGGCGACAGCCTCGCCCCCATGGCCGTGCACCCGCTGCTGGTGCATGCCGACGCCGCCCGCCAGCGGGCGCTGGCCGAGCTGTCGGAGACTGGCCGCCAGGTCGAGCACACGCTGCAGACCATGGTGCTGCCCGAGACCGGCATCATCAAGCCCGGCACATTGCTGCGCTACACCGATGACAGTGCCGTCGCCCGCGTGGGCATCACTCGCGCCGTGAGCGTGGCCATGAGCGGCCCCACGTTGACCCAGACGATCAAGGTGCAAGCCCATGCCTGACAACCTGTTTGCCAAGTGGCGCGCCGTCTTCGCGCCCGGCCCCCTGCAGGTGGGTGAGGTCACCGCCTACCAGGACGGCGTGGCCACTGTGCAGCTACCCGGCGGCGGCCTGCTGCACGCGCGCGGCAGCACCACCCTGGGCGCCCACGTCTTCGTGCGCGATGGCCTGATCGAAGGGCCCGCACCGGATCTGCCACTGGATAGCGCGGAGGTGTAGCCGCACGAAAAAAAGACGGGCGACTGCCGAGGTGTTAGAGCACCGCCGACAGCCCCTTTCCTGCAGAACATGCCTGCAAGTCCGGCCAGGGCCCGCCACTCTCGCGAGAGCGGGGCCAGCCTATCAGCAATTGTCGCTGGTGAAAGAGGCTTGCACTCATGGAAAACGATGATTCGATCCGCTGCGGCGCATGTCACCGCAAACTGGCAGAGGGACAATACCTGCGCCTGTCGATCAAGTGCCCGCGTTGCGGCACGATCAACCACTTGAGGGCCACGCGCCCCACACCCGAGCGCCATCGAGCGTCCAATCCACGAAGGACGTCCGATGAAGACCTACCCCATTCCCCTGCGTGATGGCGAGAAAACCCGCCGTGCCGTGCTGCGCTACCTGGGCGGCAAATGGCGCCTGGCACCCTGGGTGATCGCGCACCTGCCGCCCCACCGCATTTACGTCGAGCCCTTCGGCGGCGCCGCCAGCGTGCTGTTGCGCAAGCCCCGCAGCCCGGTGGAGGTCTACAACGACCTGGACGAGGAGATCGTCGGCATCTTCACAGTGATCCAGGACCCGGCCCAGTGCCAGGCGCTGATGCGCCGCCTGCGCCACGTGCCGTATGCCCGCGTGGCCTTCGAGCAAGCGTTCACGCCCAGCCGCGACCCCGTGGTACGCGCACAGCGAGCCATCACACGGGCCTATCTGGCGTTTCACCATGGCTCGCTGTTCGACCTGCGCAAGCACACCTTTGCCGACGCCCGCCACCGCACCGGCCATGCCAAGTCGCACGAATGGCCAACCTACCCGCGCATCCTGCCCTTCGTGCGTCGGCGGTTGGAGGGCGTGGTCATCGAGCGGCGCGATGCGCTGGAGGTGATCCGCGCCCAGGACACGGCCGAGACGCTGTTCTACGTCGATCCACCCTACGTGCCCGGCACGCGCAGCGACACCAGCTACCGCTGTGAACTGACCGAGGCGCGCCATGTCGAGCTGCTCGAGCGTCTGCGTGCGTGCAAGGGTCTGGTGGTGCTCTCAGGCTACCCCTCGGCCCTGTACGAGCGCCTGCTGCCAGATTGGCAACGCATCGAGCACCCAGCCCGCGCCGCAGGCAGCGCCCGGCCACGAACGGAGGTGCTTTGGCTGTCACCCCGCACAGCCGCGGCGCTCAAATAAGATCATGCTTTCCGTGTCTGCAATTTCGTTGCCGACACAGAAAAGGAACTACGATCCATTTATCGCGCTTCCAAGCGCTCATTTATCGCGGCGCGCTTCAACATCCGGCTGGCCGCAGATGGCCGACACCACCGCCACCCCCGCCACGCCGCAGCCGCGCACCTGCGCCACGCGGCCGATGTCGATGCCGCCAATCGCCACGCAGGGCCAGGGGCTGGCGCGGGCGATGCGGGCCAGAACTTCGGGGCCGCCGGCGGGCGCGGCGTCGGGCTTGGTCTGCTGCGCCCAGACCGGGCCGACGCCCAGGTAGTCCAGCGTGCCCTCGGGCAGGGCCAGCGCGGCCTGCAAGTGCCCCGGGGTCTGCACGGACAGGCCGAGCGAGCGCGCGGGGCCGATCAGGCGGCGCGCCTGCACAGGGTGCATGTCGCCCTGGCCGATGTGCGCGCCATCGGCGCCGATCTCGGCCACCAGGTGCACGCGGTCATTCACGATCAGCGGTACGCCGCTGCCCGCCAGCACCTGCACCAGCGCGCGCCCGAGCGCGACGAAATCGGCGTCGCTGCCCTGCGGTTCGCGCAGTTGCACCAGCGTGGCGCCCGCCGCGACGGCCTCGGCCACGGTGCGCTCGACGCCGTGGGCGCCGCACAAGCGCGTGTCGGTAATCAGATACAGCCGCAGGTCGAGCGGCGCGCGTGCCGGGGCGGTCATGCGCGCTTCAGGCCAGCTTCAGGCGCGCGGCCAGCGCCTCGGGCGTGAGCGCGTGCAGCTCGTCGATCAAGGCCACGGCAAAACTGCCCGGGCCGCGGCTGACCTGCGCCGCCGCGTCCGCCGCCACGGTGAGCAGCGCCGTGGCGGCTGCCGCCGCCAGCAGCGCGTCGTCCGTCACGCCCGCAAACGCTGCCATCAGCGCGCCCAGCGCGCAGCCCGCGCCGGTCACGCGCGTGAGCTGCGGGTGGCCGTTGGCAATACGCACCAGCCGCTCACCATCGGTGATCTGGTCGATCGCACCGCTCACCGCCACGACGCAGGCGTGCCTGCGCGCGAGCATCACGGCGGCGTCCACCGCCTGGTCGGCCCCGGCGGTCGATTCCACGCCCTTGCCGCCCTGGCCGCCGGCGAGCGCCAGGATTTCCGAGCCATTGCCGCGCACGATGGTCGGGCGGTGCTGCTCCAGCAGCTCCAGCGCGATCTCGGTGCGCCAGGGCAGCGCGCCGGCGGCCACCGGATCAAGCACCCAAGGCACGCGCGCACCGTGCGCGCCGCGCACCGCCGCGCGCATGGCCTGGGCGGTTTCCTCGTAGGGCGTACCGAGGTTGACGAGCACGCCGGCGCTGATCGCGGCAAAGCCCTCGGCCTCGCGCGCGTTGTCCACCATGGCCGGGGCGCAGCCCGCGGCCAGCAGCACGTTGGCGCTGAAGTTGGCGACGACGATGTTGGTCAGGCACTGCACCAGCGGCGCGCGCTCGCGCAGCGCGTGCAAGGCATCGGCAAACTGCCGCGGCTGCAGGGGATGGAGATTCAGGGATGAAGTCATGAGGACGTTCCTACGCCAGGATGATCTGGATCAGGTTCAACGGGTGTGCTCTCAGCACGGAAGGGCTCCGTGCACCCCGCGTCGAATGGACGATCTTAGGGCATGGCCGAGAAAGCCCCTCGCGCATCGCGCATTCCGGCCTGCAGCAGCGTCGCCAGTTGCGCCAATGTCTGGCCGACCGGCTGGCGCAGCTTGAGCGTCAACAGCTCATCGGCGCGCGTGCGCCCCAGGTTCACCGCGACGATGGGTTTGCCCCACTGGGCAGCGGCGCGCGCGAAGCGGTAGCCGGAAAACACCATGAGGGACGAGCCCGCAACCAGCAGCGCATCGGCCTGCTGCAGCGCGGCCATGGCGGTTTGCACGCGCTCGCGCGGCACGCTTTCGCCAAAAAAGACCACGTCGGGCTTGAGCACGCCGCTGCCGCAGGCAGGGCAGGCGGGCACGACGAAGCCGGAAAAATCCAGCCCGTCGAGGTAGGCGTCGCCGTCGGGCGCGCTCTGCACCTCTTCGGGCAGGCGGGCCTGCAACCAGGCGCCATTGGCCGCCTGCAGCCGGGCCTGGAAGTCGCCACGTGCCAGGGTGTGGCGGCAAGCCAGGCAGCGCACCGCGTCCAGCCGGCCATGCAGATCGAGCACCCGCTGGCTGCCCGCCGCCTGGTGCAGGCCGTCCACGTTCTGCGTGACCAGCAGCGCCACGCGGCCGGCGGCCTCCAGTTGCGACAGCGCCCGATGCGCGGGGCCGGGCCGGCTCGCGGCAATGCGCGGCCAGCCGATCATGGAGCGCGCCCAGTAGCGCTGGCGCGCCGCCGGCTCACGCGTGAACGCCTGCCAGGTCATGGGCGCGGGGCGTTTCCACTGGCCATCGAGATCGCGGTAGTCGGGAATGCCGCTTTCGGTGCTGCAGCCGGCGCCAGTCAGCACCATTAGGGCGACGCTGAACAAGCCCCTCGCGCGTCGCGCATCCCAGTCTGGGGCGGTCTGCGGCGTTGCAAATCCTCGCAATAGCTTCGGCTATTGCTGCGGTTTGCGCCTTGCAGCCCATCCCCACGCTGGGCGCGCGCCATCACGGGGGCTTGTCCAGCGTCGCCCTAGGCGCGGGTGTCGGCGCAGCAGCGCGGCCAGGGCGTGCAGCTCGTCGGTCATCGCAGGCGGGTGCTGCCCGGCAGCGTTCAGCGCGCACCCTGGCATTGCGCCGGCGCGTACTGGCGCGCCCATTCGATGAAGGCGGCAAGCGGCATCGGGCGCGCCCAGTGGTAGCCCTGCTGCAGCGTGCAGCCCAGGCGCTGCAGCGCGCGCGCCTGCTCGGCGGTTTCCACCCCTTCGCCAATCACCTCGCAGTGAAAGGCCTGGGCCAGGCCGACGATGCTTTGCACGATGGTCATGTCGTCGGGGTCGCTGAGCATGTCGCGGATGAAGCTCTGGTCGATCTTGAGCGCATCCATGGGCAGGCGGCGCAAATAGGTGAGTGAGGAGTAACCGGTGCCGAAGTCGTCCAGCGCCACGCGCATGCCCTTGGCGCGCAGGCGCGTGAGCTCGGCCGAGACGTGCTCGATGTTGTAGAGCGCGGCGCTTTCGATGATCTCCAGCTCGATCAGCGAAGCATCCACCTGCGGATAGCGCTCCAGGCACTGCAGCACCCACTGGGCAAAGCCCTGGTGCTGCAGGTACTGGGCGGAGATGTTCACGCTCAGCGCCAGCGTCCAGCCCGCGGCCTGCAGGCGACCAAGGCTGCGCAAGGCCTCGTCGAAGACCCAGCGGTCGAAGTCGATTTCCAGCGCGCTGCCGGCGAGCGCGGGCAGGAAGGCGGCCGGCGCCAGCACGCCGTCTTGCGGATGGTTCCAGCGGATCAGGCATTCGGCGCCGACGATGCGCGCCGTGCCCACGTGCACCTTGGGCTGCAGGTAGAGCTCGAACTCGCGCCGCTGGAGCGCCTGCTCCAGGTGCTGCAGCCGCGCCTGCTGCTCCTGCTGGTCGCGCGCGTGCAGCGCGTCGAAGCTGCAAAAGCGGTTGCGCCCGGCCTGCTTGGCCTGGTACATCGCCTGGTCGGCGTGGCGCAGCAGGGTGTCGGCGTCGGCATCCGGCGTGTCCTGCGGGTACAGGGTATAGCCCATGCTGGCGGTGACGCGCACCTGGTGCGCGCCCAGCATGTAGGGCCGGCACAGCCGCTGCATCAACTGGCGCAGCTTGCGCTCGCAGTCGCCGCGGCTGTTCAGGCCGGGCAGCAGGATGATGAATTCGTCCCCGCCCAGGCGCGCGGTGTGGTCCCCGCTGCGCAGCGCCGCGCCCAGGCGCCGCGCCACGCCCACCAGCAACTGGTCGCCCACGTCGTGGCCCAGGGTGTCGTTGACCGGCTTGAAGCGGTCCAGGTCCAGATACACCACGCCCAGCAGCGAGCCGCTGCGCCGCGCCAGCGCCATCTCGTCTTGCAGATGCTGGGCCAGCTTGAGCCGGTTGGGCAGCTGGGTGAGCACGTCGTAGTGCGCCAGATGGCGCAGTTGCTCCTGCTGCTCGAGCTGCTGGGTCACGTCCAGACTCACGCCCAGCATGCGCTGGCCTGCGCCCTGGCCGTCCTGGTTGACGATCTTGCCCAGGTTGCGTATCCAGCGCACCGCGCCGCCGCGACCGAGCACGCGCCAGGTCTGGTCAAACGGCTGCGAGGGCTGCTCGCGGTGCGCGCGCAGCGCCTGTTCCATGCCCTGGCGCTCGGCCTCGGTCATGCCGCTGCTCGCGCCCGGCCAGGGCCAGGGCCCGAGGCCGGGCGTGAGGCCGTGCATGGCGTGCCAGCGTTCGTCGCCGGTGATCTGGCCGCTGGCCAGATCCCAGTCCCACAGGCCGAGCGCCGCGGCCGAGACGGTCAGCGACAACAACTCCTCGCGCTCGCGAATGCGCTTTTCGTTGCGGATGCGCTCGGTCACGTCGTGCGCGGAAAACAGCCAGCAGGGCTCGCCGTGGTAGTCGAGCTCGCGGATCGACTGCACCACGGTGCGCTGCTGGCCGCCGCGGATGTAGAGCTTGATCTCGTGGTTGTCCAGCTGCCCCTGGGCGTCGATGGCGGCGATCATGCGCGCGCGGTCTTGGGGGTCGTACAAACCCATCTCGATCGCGCTCAGGCCGCTGGTTTCCTGCTGGTGGATGCCGGTCATCGCCTCCCAGGCGGGGTTGACCAGCAGGTATTTGTTGTCGCTGCGCCGCGAGATGCCCATGGGCAGCGGCACCATGCGAAAGATGTGCGACAGATGCCGCTCGGACTCGCGCAGCTGCTCTTCACGCCGGCGCGCCTCGTCGATGTCCTGCAAGATGCCGCGCAGGCAGCGCACGCGCCCGCCCTCGAACACCGGCTCGGCGGCCACCAGCACCCACAGCAGGCGCCCGTCGGCGCGCAAGACCTGCAGCGGCGCTGACCACGACAGGCCGGCACGCAGCCCGCTCAGCAGGTGTGCGCGCAGCTCGGCGCGCCAGGCCGGCGCGACATGGGTGTCGATCAGCCTGGCATCGACCGGGCTGCCCGGCGCCAGACCCAGCAGGGTGTTGCAGGTGTCGGTCCAGAGCGTGACGCCCTGGCCGGCGGTGATCTCCCACACGCCCAGGCCCGCCATGCGCCCGGCCTGCTGCAGCAGCGCAAGCAGCGCCTGTCTGCGGCCGCCGCGCGCTGGCGCGTCGGGGCCGTCGTCGGCGGGCGGCGGCAAGAGGGCATCGCTCATGGCGGCTCAGGATACCAACGGCCGCCGGCGTTTGCCAGAGCGCAAACACCGACCAGAGGCAATCGCCCATGCCGGGCGGCGCGCCAAGGCGACGCTGAACAAGTCCCCGCGATCGCGCGCGCCCAGCATGGGGATGGGCTGCAAGGCGCAAACCGCAGCAATAGCCGAAGCTATTGCGAGGATTTGCAAGGCCGGAGAACCGCCGCAGGCTGGGATGCGCGACGCGCGAGGGACTTGTTCAGCGTCGCCCTAACCCCTGGCGGCTTCGCCCTGCGCCACGCGGGCGAGCTGCTGCGCAAGCCGCGCGAGCGCAAGCCAGGGGTCGACAGGCCAGTCGGGTGCCGTGAGGCCCTTGACGATGCCGTCCACGCGGTGCGCAGACATCAATAGCTGCGCCAGACGTCGGCTGCCCAGGCGCGGCAGCAGGCGCTCGTACAGGCGCTCCTTCTTGCCCCAGACGCGCGCTTCGCGCAGCGCGGCGCCCAAGGGACGGCCGGCATCGACGGCGGCGCGCACCCGCGCGAGCTGGCGGATCTCTTCGGCCAGCGCCCAGTGCACCAGCACCTCGGCCTCGCCCTCGGCGCGCAGGCCGTCGAGCATGCGCTGCACCCGCGCCACCTGCCCGCTGAGCACCGCTTCGGAGAGCTGGAACACGTCGTAGCGCGCGACATTGAGCACGGCGGACTCGACCTGCTCTGCCGAGAGTTCGCCTGGCGGATAGAGCAGCGCGAGCTTCTGGATTTCCTGGTGCGCCGCCAACAGATTGCCCTCGACGCGGCCGGCAAAGAACTGCAGCGTGTGCTGGCCCTCGGCGCCCGCCGCCACGCGCTGGCCCTGCGCGGCCAGGCGTTCGGCGATCCAGCGCGGCAGCTGCTCGCGCGCGATGGGCTCGATCGCGATGCCGACGCCCGCGCCTTCCAGCGCGGCAAACCAGGCACTGGCGCGCGTGGCCCTGTCCATGCGCGGCAGGCTGATCAGGGTGAGCGTGCTGTCGTTGCCCTGCGCGGCGGCGGCGATCTGTTGCAGCGCGGCCGAACCGTCCTTGCCCGGCTTGCCGCCGGGAATGCGCAGCTCGATGATCTGTCGCTCGGCAAACAGGCTCAAGCTGCCACCTGCGGCGAGCACCGCGCCCCAGTCGAAGTGCGCGCCGCTCACGGTGAAGCTGCTGCGCTCGGTATAGCCCCGCGCGCGCGCGCTGGCGCGAATCGCGTCCTGCGCCTCTTGCTGCAGCAGCGGCTCGTCGCCATGCAACAGGTACAGGGGTTTGAGGCCCTTTTGCAAGTGGGCGT
Organism: Comamonas sp. NLF-1-9; assembly: GCF_019195435.1. Classification (NCBI taxonomy): domain Bacteria; kingdom Pseudomonadati; phylum Pseudomonadota; class Betaproteobacteria; order Burkholderiales; family Comamonadaceae; genus Comamonas; species Comamonas sp. NLF-1-9. The sequence continues at coordinate 2,643,173 of NZ_CP078069.1, read as the reverse complement.
CGAGCTGGTTCAGGGCAAGCTGCATGGCGCGCCCCCGGCTAGCGCGGCGCCTTCGCCGCCGCCAGGCGGCGCACGATTTGCTGCACCAGGTCGGTCTGCATGTTGCGGTAGAGCAGCGCCTCTTCCGATTCCTTGGCGAGCGAGACGGATTCGCTGTAGCTCACGTCCTCGGTGCGCGCCAGGCGCGTGTCGCCTATCCACACGCCGCCGCGCTGGTCCCTGAGGCGAAAGTGCACAGACAAGCCCAGTTGCAGCTCGCGCACCTGGCCGGCCGTGGTCATGCCGACCACGGTACGGCTGCGCTGCTCGCCAAAGAGTTCCAGCACCACTTCGGCCTGGGCCTGCTGCCCGGGGTCGGTGTAGAGCAGCAGGCGCCCACCCGCGCCCTGCAGCGTGCGGATCAGCGGCTGGTTGAGCGAGGTGCCGCCGGGCGCAAGATAGAGCGAGGAAAAGGCGAATTCGGGCGCGCCGCGCAGGTGAAAGCCGCAGCCCGCCAGTGGCGCGGCGGCAAGCAGGGCGAGCAGGGTGCGGCGCCGGGGCATGGCTTCAGACGACGATGTTCACCAGGCGCCCGGGCACGACGATGAGCTTTTTCGGCGCCGCGCCCTGCATGAACTTCTGCGCCTCGGCGCTGGCCAGCGCCACCTGCTCGATCGCCGCCTTGTCGGCCCCTGCATCGACCTGGATGGCGCCGCGCAGCTTGCCGTTGATCTGCAGCACGAGTTCGATCTCGTCCTGCTTGAGCGCGTCTTCATCCACCTGAGGCCAGGGCGCGTCCAGCAGCTCGCCCAGCGCGCCGGCATAGCCCAGCTCCTGCCAGAGCACGTGGGTGAGGTGCGGCGTGGCCGGATAGAGCACGCGCAGCAAGATGCCATAGCCTTCGATCAGCGCGACCTGAGCGCCCGCGTCCTCCAGCGCCTTGAAGCCTTCGAGCGCATTGAGCATCTTCATCGCGCCCGAAACCACGGTGTTGTATTGCATGCGCTGGTAGTCGTAGTCCACCTGCTTGAGCACGCTGTGGATCTCCAGGCGCAGCGCCTTGGCAGGCTTGCCAAATTTCACGTCTTTTAGCGCCGTAGCGCCCGCCACGCTTGCGACAGCAGCTTTCATATCCATAGCAACAAGCTTGCTGCCAAACCCCCAGACCCGGCGCAGGAAGCGGCTGCTTCCCTCTACCGCCGCATCGTTCCACTCCAGCGTGAGTTCGGGCGGCGAGGTGAACATGGTGTACAGCCGCGCGGTATCGGCGCCGTAGCTGTCGATCAGCTCCTGCGGGTCGACGCCATTGTTCTTGGACTTGGACATGGTGCCCACGCCCTCGTAGTCGATGGGCGTGCCCACGCTCAAGAGGCCGTCGCCGCTTTCGGCCGGGGTCCTCAGCCGGGCGCCGACGATCTTGCCGGCCTCGTCGAGCACGTGCTCCACGTCCTTGGGCCAGAAGTAGTCCTTGCCGCCCTTGGCGTTGCGCCGGCTGTAGATGTGGTTCAAGACCATGCCCTGGGTGAGCAGGCGGGTGAAGGGCTCGTCGACCTGGACCAACCCGAGGTCGCGCATCACCTTGGTCCAGAAGCGCGCGTACAGCAGGTGCAGGATGGCGTGCTCGATGCCGCCGATGTACTGATCCATCGGCATCCAGTATTTCGCCCCATTCGCCACCATCGCCTGGTCGTTCTTCGGGTCGCAATAGCGCATGAAGTACCAGGAGCTGTCGACGAAGGTGTCCATGGTGTCGGTCTCGCGCCGCGCGGGTTTGCCGCAGCACGGGCAGGGCACGTTCAGGAAGGCTTCGCACTTGTTCAAGGGGTTGCCGCTGCCATCGGGCACCAGACCCTCGGGCAGCACCACCGGCAAATCCTTTTCGGGCACCGGCACCACGCCGCAGTCCTTGCAATGGATGATGGGAATCGGCGTGCCCCAGTAACGCTGGCGCGAGATGCCCCAGTCGCGCAGCCGCCAGGTGGTCTTCTTCTCGCCCAGGCCTTTTTCGGCCAGCAGCGCGGCGACCTTGTCCACCGCCTGCGCATGCGGCAGGTCGTCGAGCACGCCGGAGTTGACGCAGTACGCGCGCGCCTTCTCGCCATACCACTCCTGCCAGGCGTCCAGCGAGAAGCTTTCGCCTTCGACCGCCACCACCTGCCGGATCGGCAGCTTGTACTTCCTGGCAAAGGCAAAGTCGCGCTCGTCGTGCGCCGGCACGCCCATCACCGCGCCGTCGCCGTAGCTCATCAAGACGTAGTTGCCCACCCACACCTCGACCGGCGCGCCAGTCAGAGGGTGCGTGACCGTGAGGCCCGTGGGCATGCCCTCTTTTTCTTTCAGCGCCAGCTCGGCCTCCGTGGTGCCGCCTTCCTTGCAGTGGGCGATGAATTCGGCGAGCTTCGGGCTCGTTCGTGCCGCGTGCGCGGCCAGCGGGTGCTCGGGCGCGACGGCGCAAAAGGTCACGCCCATGATGGTGTCGGCGCGGGTGGTGAAGACGTACATCCTGCCGTCTTGTATGAGCTTGCCGTCCGCGTCCTTGATGTCGTGGGTGAAGGCAAAACGCACGCCGCTGGATTTGCCTATCCAGTTCTCCTGCATCAGCCGCACCTTGTCGGGCCAGCCGGTGAGTGTGGCCTTGTCGCCGCCGAGCTGCACGTGGTCCAGGAGCTCTTGCGCGTAGTCGGTGATCTTCAGGTAGTAGCCGGGGATTTCGCGTTTTTCCACCAGCGCGCCGGTGCGCCAGCCTCTGCCGTCGATCACCTGCTCGTTGGCGAGCACCGTCTGGTCCACCGGGTCCCAGTTCACCACCTGGGTCTTGCGGTAGGCGATGCCTTTTTCCAGCATCTTCAGAAACAGCCACTGGTTCCACTTGTAGTACTCGGGCGAGCAGGTGGCGACCTCGCGGCTCCAGTCGATCGCCAGGCCCATGGCCTGCATCTGGCCCTTCATGGTGGCGATGTTGTCCCAGGTCCATTGCGCGGGCGGCACCTTGTTCTTGAGCGCGGCGTTCTCCGCCGGCAGGCCGAAGGCGTCCCAGCCCATGGGCATGAGCACGTTGTAGCCGCGCATGCGCAGGCTGCGCGTGAGCATGTCGTTGATGGTGTAGTTGCGCACGTGGCCCATGTGCAGCTTGCCGCTGGGGTAGGGCAGCATGGAGCAGGCGTAGAACTTGGGCTTGCTCTGGTCTTCGCTCACCCGGTAGGCGTCGGTGGCGGTCCAGTGGGCGTGCGCGGCGCGCTCCACGGCGGCGGGATCGTATTTGTCTTGCATGGGTCGCTGAAAAAACAAACGGCCACGCGGGCGGCGTGGCGGCGGTCAATTCTAGGCGTTCGCCCCGGGCGCTCAGCGCTCGCCGGCGCCCGGCGCGGGCTGCGTGGCAAAGGCGATGCGCTGCAGGCCCGCAAGCTGCAGCGCCTCGATCAGCTGCACCACCCGGCCGTAGGGCACGGCGGTGTCGGCGCGCAGCTGCACCTCGCGCTGCGGTGCTTGCTGCGCGGCGCGGCGCAGGCGCGCGGCCAGCGCGTCGGGCGCTATCGGCTGCTCGTCCATGAAGACCGTGCCCGCGGCGTCCAGCGACAACACCAGCGTGGCGCCGGCGTCTTCACCCGGGTGGCTTTGTTCGGTCTGCGGCAGCTCCAGCCGGATGCTGCTGGCGAGCAGCGGCGCCGCCAGGATGAAGATCACCACCAGCACCAGCATCACGTCCACCAGCGGCGTGACGTTGATCTCACTCATCGCACGCGGCGCGGCCGGTTCGGCGAAGCGTCCGAAGGCCATGTCAGCGCCCCGGCGCGGGGGCGTCGAGCACCAGCGCATGCAAGTCGTGCGCCAGGCCTTCGAGCTCGGCCTCCACCTCGCCCGCCGAGCGGCCAAAGCCGTTGTAGGCCAGCACCGCCGGAATCGCTGCCGCCAGGCCGGCCGCGGTCATGATGAGCGCCTCGCCCACAGGGCCGGCCAGGCGCTCGATGCTGATCTGGCCGCCGCCGGCCAGCTGCGTGAGTGCATGCTGAATGCCCCACACCGTGCCCAGCAGCCCGACGAAGGGCGCGGTGGCGCCCACGGTAGCCAGCAGCACCTGGCCCCAGCGCAGCCGGGCCAGCGCCGCATGCAAGGCGCCGCGCAGTGCGCGCGTGGCGCGCTGCGCCAACGGCGCCTGCTGTGCCAGCGCGCCGGAGCCCCCTGCGTCGTGCAGCCCGGCAGCCGCGGCCACCAGCGGCCAGACCAGGGCGTGGCGGTCGAGCGCGCGGATGCGCTGCAGCGCCGGCTCCAGCGCGGGCGCGGCCCAGAGCTGCTCGGCCGCGCGCGCCACGTCGCTGCGCGCCTGCGCCATCAGGCGCAGCTTGTAGAGGATGACTACCCAGCTCGCGACCGACATGGCGAGCAAGACCACGGCGCAGGCCTGGATGACGGCGTCGGCCTCGCGCAGCCAATGCAATGCGTTCATGCGCTTTGCCGCCCGCCGCTCAGCGCAGGCCGAGCACGTCGAACATGTCGAACAGGCCGCGCGGCTTGTCCGCCAGCCAGCGCACCGCGCGCAGGCTGCCTTGGGCGTAGCCGGCGCGGCTGCCCGAGCGGTGGGTGATCTCCACGCGCTCGCCGGTGCCGGCAAACAGCACGGTGTGGTCGCCCACGATGTCGCCGCCGCGCACCGTGGCAAAGCCTATCGCGCCGGCCGGGCGTTCGCCGGTGTGACCGTAGCGCTCATAGACCGCGCGCTCGGCCAGTTGCGTGCCTTGGGCCTGGGCGATGACCTCGCCCATCTTGAGCGCGGTGCCCGAGGGCGCGTCCACCTTGTGCTTGTGGTGCGCCTCGATGATCTCGATGTCGTAGCCCTCGCCCAGCGCCCTGGCGGCGAGTTCGAGCAGCTTCATCGTGACGTTCACGCCAACGCTCATGTTGGGCGCCAGCACGATCGCGACCTTTTCGGCCGCTTGCGCAATCGCCGCCTTGCCGGCGTCGTCAAAACCCGTAGTGCCTATGACCATCTGCACGCCCAGCTCGGCGCAGACCCGGGCGTGCGCGAGCGTGCCTTCGGGCCGCGTGAAGTCGATCAGTACGTCGCAGCCCGCAAGGCCTGCGCGCAGGTCGGCGGTGACCGGCACGCCACTGCTGCGCCCGAGGAAGGCGGTGGCGTCCGCGCCGACGGCCGGGCTGGCCGCGACGTCGAGTGCGCCGCTGAGCACGCCGTCGGTGCCGGCAAGCACCGCCTCGATCAACATGTGGCCCATGCGGCCGCTGGCTCCGGCCACGGCGATGCGCCGTGCGTTGGTGGATGTCATGCCGTCCTCGCTCATCTGGGGTGTGCTGGGCTGGCGGGCGCGCCCGCGCCCCGCCCCGGGTTCACTGGCCCGCCGGCTCCAGCGGCGGGTAATTGCCGCCGGCCGGCGGCTTGGGCGCCGCTGCTGCCTTGTCGGCCGGCGCCTCGCTCTTGGGGAAGCGTGCGAGCTGCTCCTCGCTCGCCTGCAGCTGGGGCACTTTGGACGGCTTGACGCTGGAGCCGAGCGAGGCGACGAATTCCTCCTCGGTGGGCATCTCGTCGCCCTCGGCGTGATCGAAGCGGTCGTCCTTGAAGAACACCGCCAGATGGCGCGCCTGGTCTTCCACGCCCTGGCGGCGGATGGTGAAGACGTATTCCCAGCGGTCGGCGTGAAACAGGCTGGTCATCAGCGGCGTGCCCAGGATCTCGCGCACCTGCTGGCGGCTCATGCCGGGCTGCAGCGCCTGCACCTGTTCGCGCGAGACGAAATTGCCCTGCACCACGTCGGCGCGGTAGGGCGTGACCATGCTGGCCAGGCGGTCTGCCGAACCGGCACAGCCCGCCAGCGAGCCCGCGGCAAGCAGGGCAAGAGCGCCCAGGCGGGCGCCCGAACGGAAGGAGACTGACATGGTTTTCGGTATCCGGACTATGATCGGTTTCATTGTAGCGACAGGCTTTTGTCTGCCAGCGACACATGTCCCGCACCATGACCAGCAATATCGAAGAGCTCAAGAGCACCGGCCTGAAGGCGACGCTGCCGCGGCTGAAGATTCTGGAGATTTTCCAGCAGAGCAAGCAGCGGCACCTGACGGCCGAGGACGTCTTTCGCGTGCTGCTGGAAGAACGCTCGGACATAGGCCTGGCCACGGTGTACCGCGTGCTCACCCAGTTCGAGCAGGCCGGCATCCTGATGCGCAGCAATTTCGACGGCGGCAAGGCGGTCTATGAGCTCGACGAGGGCCAGCACCACGACCACTTCATCTGCACCGGCTGCGGCAAGGTCGAAGAATTCTTCGACCACGAGATCGAGGCGCGCCAGCAGCTCATTGCCAAGCAGCGCGGCTGGCAGGTGCACGACCACGCCATGTCGCTCTACGGCTTGTGCGCCAAGTGCGCGGCCGGCCATTGAACCGCGTTCCGCGCTAGCCCTGATCCGCATCCCCGTCGAGCATCGCCTGGCGGTGGCGCGCAACGAACTCCTGGTAGGTGTCGATGCCGCGAAACTGCAAGATGGTGTTGCGCACCGCGGCCTCTACCAGCACCGCGATGTTGCGCCCCGCCACGACTTCGACGATCACCTTGCGTATCGGCACGCCGAGCACGTCCTGGGTGAGCGGCTCGCCGGGCAGGCGCTCGTAGTCGCGCTCCAGCGTCTCCTTGCGCACAAGATGCACGATCAGGCGCAGCCGCATGCGCCGGCGCACCGCGTTCTCGCCAAAGATCGCGCGGATGTCCAGAAGCCCTATGCCGCGCACCTCCACGAGGTTTTGCAGCAGTTCCGGGCAGCGCCCCTCGATGGTGCTCTGGTTGATGCGCGACAGATCGACGATGTCGTCGGCCACCAGGCCGTTGCCGCGCGTGATCAGCTCCAGCCCCAGCTCGCTCTTGCCCAGGCCCGACTCGCCGGTGATCAGCACGCCCAGGCCCAGAATGTCCATGAACACGCCGTGCATCGAGGTGCGCTCGGCAAAGTGCTTGGACAGGTAGCCGCGCAGCACGTCGATGACGAAGGCCGAGGACTCCGCGGTGGCAAACAGCGGCAGTTGCGCGCGGTCGCACATGCGCAGCAGCTCGCCGGGCGGCGCCTGGCCGTCGGCCAGCACCAGCACCGGCGGCTCCAGCGTGAGGATGCGCGCCAGGCGCCGCTGACAATCGGCCGCGCTGCCGTTGGTGAGGTAGGCGACCTCGCGCTGGCCAATGATCTGCGCGCGGTAGGGGTGGATGTAGTTCAGGTGCCCGACCAGGTCGGCGCTGGAGCTGGCGGCGCGCACCGCCACGTCTTCGAAGCGGCGCTCGGCAGCGCCCTGGCCCGCCAGCCACTGCCAGCGCAGCAGGCTGGAGAACTCCTGGAACAGGGCGTCGGCGCTGACGACGTTGGCTTGCATCTGGCGCCGCCGCCTGCGTGCGCACTCAGGCGCTGTGCGCCGCCTGGGTGCTCTGCCAGCCGGCAATCAGGCCGTGCAGCTCGGCCGCGTCCTGGCAGGCCTTGATGCGTTCGCGCGTGGGCGTGTCGCCCAGCAGCTCGGCGATCTCGGAGAGGATTTCCAGGTGCTTTTGCGTCGCCGCTTCGGGCACCAGCAGGAAGATCAAGAGCGTGACCGGCAACTCGTCGGGCGCATCGAACCCTATGGGCTGGCGCAACTGGAACACCGCGGCCATCGGAGCCTTGAGGCCCTTGATGCGCCCATGCGGTATCGCCACGCCGTGCCCCAGGCCGGTGGAGCCCAGGCGCTCGCGTGCAAACAGGCTGTCGGTGATGAGCGCGCGCGAGAGCCCGTGCTGGCTCTCGAACAGCAGGCCCGCCTCTTCAAAGGCGCGCTTTTTGCTGGTCACGTCAACACCCACGAGCACTTGCGCGGGCGGCAATATGGAAGCGAGTCGGTTCATGGCGAATGGGTGGCAATTATGCACAATCAGAGTAAACCCTGAGACGCGAGACATCCGGACACAAAAAAAACCACCCGTTGCCGGGTGGTTCGGGTGCGCGTGAGGGCCGCTCAGCCCATGGCGCCCGCGGCCTGCAGCGTGCTGCGGCGCAGCTCGGCCTGGTGGTCCTGGGTGCGTGTCTTGTGGCGCACCACCTGGCGGTCGAGCTTGTCCATGAGCGCATCGATGGCCGCGTACAGGTCGAAGTGGCTCGCCTGGGCGAACAAGTCGGTGCCCTTGACGCGCACATTGCATTCGGCGCGCTGGCGTTTTTCCTTTTCCTTCTGTTTTTCCACGGTGAGCAAGACCTTGATGTCGACCACCTGATCGAAATGGCGAGTGAGCCGGTCCAGCTTGGAGGTAACGTAGCCGCGCAAGGCGGGCGTCACTTCGAGATGATGGCCACTGATCGTCAAATTCATGGAACTCTCCTGTGATGCACAGCTGAAAAACGCCACTGCAGTGCAAACCGCAGCGGCCGACGAATCCGTTCTGCGTGGAACTGCCACTATGCACCGGCGGGCGCACAGGGCAAGCACGCCCGAGCAGTGCACGTGGGCATGGCCCTGCGAGGGCAAAAAACGCTGCACAATGGCGGGATTGCCCGTAACGCCGCCGCCCTGCATCCGCGCACGCCGGCGGCTTTTTCTTCGCCGCCCATGACCGCCGCCGCTGCCCCTGCCCTGCATACCTCGTCCCTGCATTCCCTGGCGCTGCTCGCGCGCGGCAAGGTGCGCGACAACTACGCGGTAGGCGAAGACCGCCTGCTGATGGTGGCGAGCGACCGGCTCTCGGCCTTCGACGTCATCATGGGCGAGCCGATTCCGGGCAAGGGACAGCTGCTCACGCAGATGGCGCTGTTCTGGTTCGAGCGCCTGGCCCACATCGTGCCCAACCACCTCACGGGCGAAGCGCCCGAGAGCGTGGTCGCGCCCGACGAACTGCCCCAGGTGCAGGGGCGCGCGATGCTGGTGCAGCGCCTGCGCCCGATTGCCATCGAGGCGGTGGTGCGCGGCTATCTCGCCGGCAGCGGCTGGAAGGAATACCAGGCAGGGCGCAAGGTCTGCGGCGTGCCGCTGCCCGAGGGCCTGCGCAACGCTTCGCGCCTGCCGCGGCCGATCTACACGCCTGCGGCCAAGGCGGCCTCGGGCCACGACGAGAACATCAGTTTCGAGCAGACGGTGCAGATGGTGGGCCCGCAGCTCGCGGCGAAGATCCGCGACACCAGCATCCGCCTGTATGAGGAGGCGGCGGCCTTCGCCCTGACCAAGGGCTTGATCATTGCCGACACCAAGTTCGAGTTCGGCCTGAACCCGGGCGGCGAGCTGGTGCTGATGGACGAGGTGCTCACGCCCGACAGCTCGCGCTACTGGCCGCTGCAAGAGCACGAGGCGGCGCTGGCCAGTGGCAGGAACCCGCCGAGCTTTGACAAGCAGTTCGTGCGCGACTGGCTGGAGCAGGTGAGGGTAGACGGTCAGCCCTGGAACAAGACGGCGCCGGCGCCGCAACTGCCGCCCGAGGTGATTGCGAAAACCGCCGCCAAGTACCGCGAAGCCTGGCAGCGGCTCACTGGCTGAGCGGCGGCGTCTGCGGCGCCAGCGGCGCGATGCCCTCCTGGCGCGCCGTGAAGCGCAGCAGCGGCCGGCCATCGGCCGCGCGCAGCTCCAGCGTGCGCCCGCGCTGCCGATACGAAGCCACGAGCGGCAGGCGCTCGAAGAACAAGGCCTCGCGCAGGCCGGTGGTCAGGCACAGGCGCAGCGTGGAGTTCAACTGGGCAAAGCGCAGCGCCGCGCCCTGCAGCCGGTAACTGCCCGTCAGGCGGTTGCAGCCGCCCGCGCCGCTCAGGCGCTCGCTCGCACCGTCGAGCAGCAGGTGCGCCGCCATGGCCGGGTCTGCAGGGTCCGGCGCTGCCGGCGCGTCGCTGTCGGGCGCATCGACGATCTCGCTCAGCTCCCACCAGGTCTGCGTCAGCGCGACCTCGGCCTGGGCGTTGGCGGGCAGCAGGCTCACTGGGCTGAGGCGCAGGTCCACATGGCGCAGGCCGGGGTCGAGCAGCACCACCGCTTCGGGCCGGGTGTAGAGCAGCAGCCGCCCGCCTTGCAGCACCCCGGCCTGCACGGTGTAGCGAGCGCCGGCGCGGATCTCGCTCTGGTGGTAGGGCAGGCGCAGGGCGTAAGGAGGCGAGCCGGCATCGTCGCTGCGCTGGCGCGCCAGCGCTACGGGCGGCGCGCCGTCTTCGGGCCAGACGAGCAGGGCCGCTTCGAACACCGTGTCGGGCGGCAGCAGCATGGGCGCGCGTGTCAGCGCCAGGCCGCTGAGCTGTGCGTCGGGCGGCGGCGCGCTGGCGCAGGCAGCAAGCAGCAGCGCCGCGAGCAGCGCCGGCGCGCCCGCGCCGCGCCGCGCCATCAGCTCAGCACGACGCTGGACAGCCGCCTGCGGTAGCTGGCCACGACCGGGTCCTGGGGCGGAATCTGCCCATCGGCCACCTTCACGCGTGGCGGCTCGATCAGGTCGAGCACGGCCACATAGGCTTTGCGCGCCGCGCCGTCCTCCCAGCCCTTGTCGCGCATCAGGATTTCCAGCAGCTCGTCCATGGCCTCGGTAAAGCGCTGTGCAGCGACAAGGAAGCGGGCCCGGCCAAAGCGGGCCGCAAAGTCGCGCTTGTTCGCCGCAATCTGCTTGTCGAATTCGAGGATGGCGCCCTGCCCGTCTGCGTGTTCGGCCACCGCATCCAGGGCGTCGAGCCAGAACTTCAAGGCCGCCAGGCGCTGCACGCCCTCGGCCTTGGCGGCCACCGGCGCAAACGCCGTGCGCGCCGCGTCGACCTGGCCGAGCTGCAGCAACAGGCGCACCAGATCAAAGCGCGCATCGTCGTTGTTCGGGTCGGCCTGGAGCGCCTGCTGCAACTGCTCCAGCGCGCTGGCCGGGTCGCCGCCATCGAGCGCCTGCTGCGCCTGCTCGTGTTCATCCATGGCCTGCTGCTCCTCGGCGCCGGGCAGGTGCTTGTCGAGGAAGGCGCGCACCTGGGTTTCGGGCAGTGCGCCCATGAAGCCGTCGACCGGCTGCCCGTCCATCATCAGCACCACAGTGGGAATGCTGCGCACGCCAAACATGGCGGCAAGCTGCTGCTCCTGGTCGGAATCGATCTTCACGAGCTTGAAGCGCCCGGCGTATTCGGTCTCCAGTTTCTCCAGGATGGGGCCCAGGGTTTTGCACGGGCCGCACCACGGCGCCCAGAAATCCACCAGCACGGGCACCTGCCGGGATGCAGCGATGACCTCGGCCTCAAAGCTTGCCACGGTGACGTCCATCATGATTACGCTCCTGCAAATCGGTGGCGGCAAACCTCATGCCGCGCAAACTGGCTGAATTGTCCCGTATCCGGCGGGCAGGCTCGGCGCCCGGCCCCATGCCGGCGCGCGGGCGCGCGGGGCAGGCGCGGCGCCTGCGTCCTAAAATCCGCTGTTTTCGCCCTGCGGCCCCTGCTGCGCGCCGCTCTCCTCGAACATGAACCCCACCCAGATAGGCGTGGTCATGGGCTCTTCCAGCGACTGGGAGACCATGCAGCATGCCGCCGCCATCCTCGAGCAGTTCGGCGTTGCCCACGAGACGCGCGTGGTCTCGGCCCACCGCATGCCCGACGACATGTTCGCCTATGCCGAAGCCGCCGAGGGCCGCGGCCTGAAGGCGATCATCGCCGGCGCCGGCGGCGCGGCCCATCTGCCGGGCATGCTCGCGGCCAAGACCTGCGTGCCGGTGCTGGGCGTGCCGGTGGCAAGCCGCCATCTGCAGGGCGTCGATTCGCTCTACTCCATCGTGCAGATGCCCAAGGGTGTGCCGGTGGCAAGCTTTGCGATCGGCCCGGCCGGTGCGGCCAATGCCGCGCTGTTCGCGGTAGCGCTGCTGGCCAACGAGGCGCCGGCGCTGCGCGCGCAACTGCAGGCCTTTCGCGCCCGGCAAACCGAGGCGGCGCGCGCCATGGCGCTGCCCCGCGCGCAAGCATGAACGCAGCCACGCAGCGCCAGCCCATCCTGCCCGGCGCGACGCTGGGCGTGCTCGGCGGCGGGCAGCTCGGGCGCATGTTCGTGCAAGCGGCGCAGAGCATGGGTTATTTCACCGCCGTGCTCGACCCGGACGCGCACAGCCCCGCCGGGCGCGTGAGCCACCATCACATTCGCAGCGGCTATGAAGACGCGCAAGGCCTGGCCGAGCTCGCACGGCTGTGCGCTGCGGTGACCACCGAGTTCGAAAACGTGCCGGCCGCCGCGCTCGAGCAGCTTGCCGGCCGCCTGCCCGTGGCCCCTGCCGCCGCGAGCGTGGCCGTCGCCCAGCACCGCGCGCGCGAGAAGGCGCACTTCGTGCACTGCGGCGTGCCGGTGGCGCCGCATGCCGTCATCGAAACCGCGCAGCAACTGGCCGCCGTGGATGCGCGGCTGCTGCCGGGCATCCTCAAAACCTCGACCCTGGGCTACGACGGCAAGGGGCAGATCCAGGTCGGCACGGCGCAAGAGCTCGCCGCTGCCTGGGAGCAATTGCACAAGACCCCGTGCGTGCTGGAAAAGCGCCTGGCGCTGGACTTCGAGTGCTCGGTAGTGCTGGCGCGCGGCCGGGATGGCCGCTCGGTGCACCTGCCGGTGCAGCGCAACCTGCATCGCGGCGGCATTCTCGCCGTGACCGAAGTTCATGCACAAAATATGCCTGAAACGCTTGCTGCACAAGCGCTGGCAGCTTCCAAATCCATAGCTGAAGGCCTGGACTACGTGGGCGTGCTCTGCGTGGAGTTCTTCGTGCTGCAGGACGGCTCGCTGGTGGTCAACGAGATCGCGCCGCGCCCGCACAACAGCGGGCACTGGAGCATCGACGGCTGCGACAGCTCGCAGTTCGCGCTGCAGGTGCGCGCGATGACCGGCCTGCCGCTGGCCGCGCCGCGCCAGCACAGCCCGGCCATCATGCTCAACCTGCTGGGCGATCTTTGGCTGCAAGATGGCCACACCCCGCGCACGCCGCCGTGGGCACAGGTGCTGGCGCTGCCCGGCTGCCACCTGCACCTGTACGGCAAGGCCGAGGCGCGCGCCGGGCGCAAGATGGGCCACCTGACGGTGACCGGCGCGCACATCGACACGGTGCGCGCCAGCGCCCTGCGCGCTGCCGAACTGCTGGGCATGGCCCCGTTCTGAACATGCTGCTGGACGGCACGCTGCCCGCCTCCATCGCCCGCGCGGTGCAGGCGCTGGCGCGTGGCGAGCTGCTGGGCCTGCCTACCGAAACCGTCTATGGCCTGGCGGCCAACGCCGACGACGGCGCCGCAGTGGCGCGCATCTTCAGCACCAAGGGCCGGCCGAGCAACCATCCCTTGATCGTGCATGTAGCCGATCGCGCCGCCGCCGGCCACTACGCCGCCAGCGTGCCCGACTTTGCCGAAAAGCTCATGGCCGCGTTCTGGCCCGGGCCCTTGACCCTCATCCTGCCGCGCCGCGCGGGCGTGGCCGAAGCCGCTGCCGGCGGCCAGGACAGCGTGGGCCTGCGCTGCCCCGCGCACCCGCTGGCGCAGCAGCTGCTGGCCGCCTGCGCCGCGCACCAGCCGCCCATTCGCGGCCTGGCCGCGCCCAGCGCCAACCGCTTCGGGCGCGTGAGCCCGACCACTGCCGAGCACGTGCGCCAGGAGTTTGGCGATGCGCTGCTGGTGCTCGACGGCGGCGCCTGCGAAGTAGGCATCGAATCGACCATCATCGACTGCACGCGCGGCGTACCGGTGCTGCTGCGCCCCGGCGTGCTCGACCTGGCCGCGCTGGCCCGGGCCTGTGGCCAAAGCATACTTTCAAAAGAGGAGCTGCCGACGCAGCAACCACGGGCGTCTGGCACGCTTTTGATGCATTACGCACCCCAGGCGCCGCTGCGGCTGATGGATGCGCGCCAGCTGCAGACCGCACTCGATCTGCTGGGCGGCGAGGACGCGCGCATCGCGGTCTGGGCGCGCACGCCGCTGCGTGCAGCCTCTTCGCGGGTACTGCTGCAGCCCATGCCCGACGAAGCCGGCGCCGCCGCCCATGCGCTGTTCGCCCAGTTGCGCGCCTTCGATGAAGCCGGCGCGCGGCTGATCTGGGTCGAGACGCCGCCGCCCGCTGCCGCCTGGGACGGCGTGCGCGACCGCCTGCAGCGCGCCGCCGCCGCGCCCTGAAGGCGCACGGGCCATCCCTTACACTCGACTTCCAAACCTTCGGAGAATCACCCCATGCCAGCATTCTGGTTGCGTCGCACCGTGCTCGTCCTGGCCTGCGCATCGACCGCCTGGCTTGCCGCCTGCGGCTCCAGCGTGGAGAAAGCCTTTCAACCCCAGCGCCTGATCGCCTTCGGCGACAGCATGGCCTACCTCGGGAATGCAGCCGGCCAGGGGCGCTACACGGTCAACGACGGCAGCGTGAACAACTGGACGCTGCAGGTGGCGCAGCGCTACAACCGCCCGCTCGCGCCGAGCGCCGCCGGCGGCCTGAGCTTTGCCCAGGGCAATGCGCGCGTCAGCGCCAAGCCCGACGCCGCTGGCAACCCGGCCACCGCCACCGTGGTCGAGCAGGTGGACCAGTTCTTTGCCACGCAAAGCGTGCAGCCGGGCGACATGGTGATGCTCAGCGCCGGCACGGCCGACCTGATCGTGGGCATGCGCGCGGTGCTCGCCGGCAGCCAGAGCCAGGCGCAATACCTGGCGCAGGCAGGCCAGGCCGGCGCCGACTTGGCCGCACAGGTGCAGCGCCTGTACGACGCCGGCATGCATGTGGTGGTGGCGGGCGTGTACCGCCTCGGGCGCACGCCCTGGGCCAGCGCCCTGGGCCAGGAAGCGCTGCTCACCAGCGCGAGCGACGAATTCAACAAGCAGTTGCTGCTGAAGATCGAGCCGCTGGGCGAGCGCGTGCGCTACATCGAGATGGCCGGCTACGTGAACCCGATCAACGACACCTACCACCGTCCCTGGAACTACATCGGCTTTGCCAACAGCAAAGACCCGGTGTGCGCATCGGTGGACCCGGGCGCCGGCATAGGCACGGGACCCAACCAGGTCAATTCGGCGCTGTGCACCAGCGCCACCTTGGTGCCGGGCGCCGACGTGAACGCCTACGAATTCGCCGACCAGGTCTATGTCTCGCCGGCCTCGCAGCGTCAGCTGGGCGAGCACGCCTACAACGACGTGCTGCGCGAAACCTGGTAGACGGGCGCGCGCCGCGCGAGCATGAAAAAACGCACCCGAGGGTGCGTTTTTTCATGGCTGGCGCAGGCGCTTCAGCGGGCGTGCATCACGCGCACCATCTCCAGGCACTTGTTGGAATAGCCCCATTCGTTGTCGTACCAGGCCACGAGCTTGACGAAGTTGTCGTCCAGCGCGATGCCGGCGTCGGCGTCAAAGATCGAGGTGCGCGCGTCGCCGCGGAAGTCCGTGGCCACCACCTTGTCCTCGGTGTAGCCGAGCACGCCCTTGAGCGCGCCCTGCGACTGCGCCTTCATCTCGGCCTTGATCTCGTCGTAGCTCGCGCTCTTGTCCAGCTCCACGGTGAGGTCGACCACCGAGACGTTGGAAGTGGGCACGCGAAAGCTCATGCCGGTGAGTTTCTTGTTGAGTTCGGGAATCACCTTGCCCACCGCCTTGGCCGCGCCGGTGCTGCTGGGGATGATGTTTTCCAGAATGCCGCGCCCGCCGCGCCAGTCCTTGTTGCTCGGGCCGTCCACGGTCTTTTGCGTGGCCGTTGCCGCGTGCACCGTGGTCATCAGGCCGCGCTTGATGCCCCACTTTTCGTTGAGCACCTTGGCCACGGGCGCAAGGCAATTGGTAGTGCACGAGGCGTTGGAGGCGATCGCCTGGCCGGCGTAGGTCTTGTCGTTCACGCCGAAGACGAACATCGGCGTGTCGTCCTTGGAGGGCGCGGACATCAAGACCTTCCTGGCGCCGGCGTCGATGTGCTTTTGCGCCAGTTCCGCGGTCAGAAAGAGGCCGGTCGATTCGATCACGATCTCGGCGCCGACCTCGCCCCAGTTGAGCTTGGCCGGGTCCTTCTCGGCGCTCAGGCGGATCTTCTTGCCGTTGACGCTCAAGGTATTGCCTTCGACGGAGACGTCGCCGTCAAAGCGCCCGTGCACGCTGTCGTGCTTGAGCATGTAGGCAAGATAGTCGGGCTCGAGCAGGTCGTTGATGCCCACGACCTCGATGTCCGGAAAGTTCTGCACCGCCGCGCGCAGCACGTTGCGGCCGATGCGCCCAAAACCATTGATGCCAATCTTGATCGTCATTGCACTTCTCCTGGAGCCATTGAAAACTATTTGCGCCTGAGCGCCGCCTGCACCGTGGCCGCGACGTTCTCGGCGGTAAAGCCGAAGTACGGCAGCAGCACCTTGGCCGGCGCCGACTCGCCAAAGCGGTCTATGCCGACCACCGCCGCGCAGCCGTACTTCCACCAGCCTTCGCTCACGCCCATCTCCACCGCGATGCGCGGCAGGCCCTCGGGCAGCACCAGCTTCTTGTATTTGAGACTTTCACGGTCAAAAGTGGTGTTGCTCGGCATGGATACGACGCGAACAGCTATTCTTTTTTCTGCCAGCAACTTCTGTGCCGCCAGCGCCAGGGACACCTCGGAGCCGGTAGCGATGATCACCGCCTGCGCCGCCTTCTTCAGGCCCGCATCCTGCGGCTCGGCCAGAATGTAGGCGCCGCGCGAGATGTCGCCGACCGCCTTCTTGGGCAGATAGGGCAGGTTCTGGCGGCTGAGCAGCAGCGCCGTCGGGCGGCTCGCGTTGCTCAGCGCCACGCTCCAGGCGACCGCCGTCTCGGCCGTGTCGGCCGGGCGCCAGACGTCCAGGCCCGGAATCAGGCGCAGGCTGGCCGCGTGCTCCACCGCCTGATGGGTCGGGCCATCTTCGCCCAGACCGATGGAGTCGTGCGTGAAGACGTGCACCACGCGCTGCTTCATCAGCGCCGCCATGCGCAGCGCATTGCGGCTGTAGTCGGAAAACGTCAGGAAGGTGCCGCCGTAGGGGATGAAGCCGCCGTGCAGCGCGATGCCGTTCATGATCGCGGCCATGCCGAACTCGCGCACACCGTAGTTGATGTGCCGCCCCGTGCGGCCCTCGGCGTCGCGCGCGACGGCGCCCGACTTGTCAAAGCGCAGTTGCGGCGTGCTGGCGGTGTGCGTGAGGTTGGAGCCGGTCAGGTCGGCGCTGCCGCCCAGCAGCTCGGGGATCTTCGCGGTGAAGGCCTCGAGCGTGATCTGGCTGGCCTTGCGGCTGGCCACGCTCTGCGCCTCGGCGTGCGCCTGGACCACCGCATCGACCGCGGTCTGGGCAAAGCTCTTGGGCAGCTCGCCCGCCATGCGCCGGCTGAACTCGGCCGCCAGTTCCGGCCAGGCCTTGGCATAGGCGGCAAAGCGCTTGTCCCAGGCGCTCTGGGCCTTGGCGCCGGCGCGCCGGGCGTCCCAGTCGGCATAGACGCGCCGGGGAATTTCAAACGGCGCGTGCTTCCAACCCAGCGCCGCGCGCGTGAGGGCGATCTCCTCGCTGCCCAGCGGCTCGCCGTGGGCCTTGGCGGTGTTGGCGCGGTTGGGGCTGCCCTTGCCGATGTGCGTCTTGCAGATGATGAGCGTGGGGCGGTCGGTTTCCTCGCGCGCCTGGGCGATGGCCGCGGCCACGATGTCGCTGTTGTGCCCGTCGACCGGGCCGATCACGTTCCACTGGTAGGCGTTGAAGCGCTGGGCCACGTCGTCCACATACCAAGGGCTGACCCGGCCGTCGATGCTGATGCCGTTGTCGTCGTACAGCGCGATCAGCTTGCTCAGCTTCCAGGCGCCGGCAAGCGCGCAGGCTTCGTGGCTGATGCCTTCCATGAGGCAGCCATCGCCCAGGAAGACATAGGTGTGGTGGTCCACGATGGCATGGCCTTCGCGGTTGAATTCGGCGGCCAGCAGTTTTTCCGCCAGCGCCATGCCGACCGCATTGGCCAGGCCCTGGCCCAGCGGCCCGGTGGTGGTTTCCACGCCCGGCGTCACGCCCACTTCGGGGTGGCCGGCGGTCTTGCTGTGCAGCTGGCGAAAGTTCTTGATCTCCTCGATCGGCAGCGCGTAGCCCGTCAGGTGCAAGAGCGCATACAGCAGCATGGAGCCGTGCCCGTTGGAGAGCACGAAGCGGTCGCGGTTGGCCCAGTGCGGGTCGGCCGGGTTGTGGCGCAGGTGCCGGCCCCACAATGCCACCGCCATGTCCGCCATGCCCATGGGCGCGCCCGGGTGGCCCGAATTGGCAAGTTGAACGGCATCCATCGCGAGCGCGCGTATCGCGTTCGCCATCAGCTGGGCATTGGCCATGGGGAAAAGAAGCGCAAGACTGCGCGCAATTGCGGTAAACCCGGCATTTTACTGGCGCGGCCAAAGCGCCCACAGGCGAAGGTTTTGCTTGAGCCGCCCGGCGAGCTCGCCCGCCGCCTCGCCCGAGCCGGCGAAATAATCGGCCCGCACCGCGCCGACGATGGCGCTGCCGGTGTCCTGCGCCATCACCAGGCGCGCCAGGTGGGCACTCGGCCCGTCGCTGGCCAGCCAGACCGGCGTGCCGTAAGGGATGCTGTTTCTGTCGACCGCAATCGAGCGCCCGGGCGTGAGCGGCACGCCCTGGGCGCCACGCGGACCGGCCTCGGCGGTGAGCGCGTCGAGCGGCTCCTCGCGAAAGAAGACGTAGCGCGGATTGGCCCAGAGCATCTCCTGCACGCGCGCCGGGTTGGCCTGCGCCCAGGCGCTGATGCCCGGCCAGGTGGCGTCGCGCACCAGGCCGCGCTCCAGCAGCCATTTGCCCACGCTCTGGTAGGGCTGGTTGTTGGTGCCGGCAAAGGCCACGCGCACCAGCCGCGTGCTGCCGTCGGCCTCCTGCAGGCGCAGGCGCCCCGTGCCCTGGATGTGCAGCACCAGCGCCTCTATCGGATCGCGCAGCCAGGCAATCACGCGGGGGGCCAGCCGGGCCTGCACCTCGGGCAGGGTTTCGATCTGCTCGCGCGTATACCAGGGCTGCCTGGCCGGCAGGCCGGGCGGCGGCGCGTACAGCGGCACCTCATAGCCATTGCCGCGCACGCGCGCGGCCTGCAGCTCGGGCTCGAAATAGCTGGTGAGCAGGCCGTTGGCGTTGCCGTCCGCCGCCTCGATGCGGTAGGGGCGCAGGCGCTCTTGCATCCAGGCGCGCTGCTCTTCTTCACTGGCGATCGACAGGCGCCGGGCTTCGGGGCACAGCGGCGCAAACGCCGGCGCCGGGCGCTCGCAATTGCGCAGCCAGGCATCCCAGGCTTCGTGCAGTGGGTCTTCCTGCCAGCCGGGCAGCTCCTCCCAACTGGCGGGCACCCAGCGGCTGCGGTACTGGCTCAGGGTGCCGGGCACCGCGAGCGGCCCGCCCAGCGGGCCGAGCTGCACCGGCGCGCCCGCCTCGGGCGGCACGCCAGCGGGCGCCGGCGCGGGCGCGCGGCTCGCACATCCGGCCAGCACTCCTACAATGAAGGCGACGATGACTTGACGCACTGGGCTGGGCAACATGTTGCTGATTTTCCTTGAAGCCATGCTGGCACTGGCACTGTTTTTGCTGCTGATCTGGTGGACCATGTTTTCCGGGCGCAAGCGCGGTGAACTGCGCCGCGACGACGACCCTGGCCCGAACGCCCCGTCGCCGCCTGAAGACGAAAAGTAGCAGGAAAGGAAGCACACCATGCGTCATACCCGAATCATCACCGCGCTCGCCGCCGCAGCCATGCTCGCCGGCTGTGCCAACATGAGCGATACCCAACGCCACACCGCCACCGGGGCCGGCATAGGCGCGCTGGGCGGCGCCGCCCTGGGCGCCGTCGCCGGCGGCTCCGTGGGCACGGGCGCCGTGGTGGGCGCGGGCCTGGGCGCGCTCGGCGGCTATGTCTGGTCGCAGCACATGGAGCAGCAAAAGCGCGACATGCAGAGCGCCACCCGCGGCACCGGCGTGGCGGTGACGCAGACCGCGGACAACCAGCTCAAGCTCGACATCCCGAGCGACATCTCCTTTGCCAGCGGCCGCGCCGACATCGAGCCCAACTTCCGCCCGGTGCTCGAGCGCTTCGCGCAGAGCCTGCGCGCCAACCCGGCGACGGAAGTGCGCATCATCGGCCACACCGACTCCACCGGCTCGGACGCGATCAACGACCCGCTGTCGCTGCAGCGTGCGATCAGCGCGCGCAATTTCCTGGCCGACCGCGGTGTCGATCCGGCGCGCATCCAGGTGGCGGGGCGCGGCTCCTACGAACCGATTGCGAGCAACGACAGCGCCGAAGGCCGTGCGCGCAACCGCCGCGTGGAGATCTACGTGGGCGAGCGCCAGCGCGGTTGAGCGCGGCGGACTACAGCACCCGATGGCGCAGCGCGGGCAACTGGCCGCGCACTTGCGCCAGGCGCGCCGCGTCCAGCTCGGCCACGACCACGGCCGGCCCTTCGGCGTGCTGCGCGAGCACCTCGCCCCAGGGGTCGACCACCATGCTATGGCCCCAGGTGCGCCGGCCGTTTTGGTGCTGGCCGCCCTGGGCCGCGGCAAGGACGTAAGCCTGATTTTCAATCGCCCGCGCGCGCAGCAGCAGCTCCCAATGGGCGCGTCCCGTGGTCCAGGTGAAAGCGCTGGGCACGAGCAGCAGCTCGCAGCCGCCGGCGGCATGCGCCCGGTAGAGCTCGGGAAAGCGCAAGTCGTAGCAGACGGACAAGCCCACGCGCCAGCGGCTGCCGTCGCGCGCGGTGAGCGCGAACCGCACCGGCGCGCTGCCCGGCGCAATGGTGCGCGCCTCGTCGAACTGCTCGGCCGCGCGGTCGAGCACGAACAGATGGACCTTGTCGTAGCGCGCCACCTGCCGCCCCTGCGGATCGAACACCAGTGAGCTGTTGCGCACCCGCCCCGGTTCGCTGCCGCGCAGCGCCAGCGTGCCGCCCACCAGCCAGACGCCGTGCTCGCGCGCGCTCTGCGCAAGCCAGCGCTGGATAGGCCCGTCGCCCGGCGTTTCGGCCAGCGCCAGTTTGTCGGTGTCGCGCATGCCCATGGCGGCGAAGTACTCGGGCAGCACCAGCAGCTCGGCACCCGCGCGCGCCGCCTGCGCGATCAAGGCGCGCGCCTGGGCGAAGTTGTCCTCGGGTGCAACGCCCGAAACCATCTGCAGGGCTGCGACCTTCACGGCTGCTCCTCCTTGTGCGTTGCGGTGCCATCCGCGCCCGAGCGTAGCGCACGCACTTGCGGCTCGCTCCAGGTGCCTTCGATCTGGAATTCGCGCGTGGCGGCCTTCACCAGCCGGTCACCCAGCACGAACTGCGCAAGAAAGCTGCCCAGGCCCAGCACCGGGTTGATGGCCGTGGCCACGAGCGAGGCGGTGAGGGTGTTGAGCTCGGGCACGACCACCACATGCAGATTCTGGGTCTCGTGCGCGATGTCTGCCGTGCCTTCCATCAGCACGGCGGCGTTCACCCCCTTCATCTGCAGGTTGTTGGTGCGCGCCACGCCTTGTTCGATCTGCAGGTCGGCGCGCACGAAATCGAAGGAAAAACCGGCGCTGAAGACGTCGCGAAAATCCAGCGAAAAGCGCCGCGGCAGCGCCTGCAGGCTGAGCACGCCGAGCAGCTTGGACAGGCCGGGATCGGCCTTGAGGAACTGGCCGGACTGCATGTCCAGCTTCATCTCGCCGGTCATGCTCGCATAGTCGGGCGCCACCGGCGGGCCGAGCCAGCCTATGCTCCCTTGCAGTTCGCCCGCGCCACGGCGCAGGACGCCAGGCATGCCCAGGCGCGCGAGCAGCTCGCCCGAATCGCGCAGCTTGAGCTCGAACTTGAGCACCGTGCGCCGGCGCGCGTCGGGCCCGGCGTGGCCCAGCAGCGCCCAGTTGCCGCTGGAGCTGAAGCTCGCCTCGGGCATCTCCAGATTGAGGCGCGACAGCCGCCATTCACGCTGGCCATCGCCGGTGTTGCGGTTGACCGCCTGCAGATCGAGCTGGCCCAGATGGTGTCCGTGCAGCTCGAAGTCCTGCACCTGCACGTCGAGCGCCGGCAGCTCGCCCGCGTCGGCGTCGAGCAGCCTGTCCATGTGCGCCTGCTCGGCCTTGGGCCAGGACAGACGCGCCAGGCGTGCGCGCACCAGGCCCTGGGGCTGGGCGGCGTCGGGCGCCTGGTAGGCGAGCTGGCCTTGCAGCTCGCGCGCCGTGAGTTCGGCATTCCAGCTCTCGCCGCGCGCGCGGGCATGGGCGCTGAGTTCGTGCAGCTGGCGCTGGCGCACGGTGAGCGTGCCCACTTGCAGTTCGAGCGTGTCGGGCTGCCAGGGCGAGCGCGCCGGCCTGCTGCCGCCCGCGGCGCTCGCCTCCAGCGCCTCCCAGGCGTCCAGGTCGAGCGCATCCAGCCGCACCAGCGCGTGCACGCCGCTCTCGCCCGCTACCGCCTTGCCGCCGCCGAGCACCACCTGGCCGGCGAGCACCTGCGGCGCCCGATCGGCGGCAGCGGGCTTTTGCAGATAGCTGAGCGAAAGCCGCTCGCCAAGCTCAAGCTGCAGCTGCTCACGCAACTCGCCGCCGGCGGCGCTCGCCGTGCTGATGCGGTTTTCATAGCGCAGCGCCAGCGGCTGCTCTGCGGTTTTGCCCAGCGGCGCCGGCAAATCAAGGGCCATGCCGGCAAGATCCGAAGTGAGCCGCACTTCGGGCAGGCCGTGGTGCATGCCCAGCGCCAGCTGGTAGTCGGCGCTGCCCTGCAGGCGCGCGGCCAGCCGTGCCAGCAGGCCGCCGGGCTCGGCCGCGGCGTGCAGGCCGGCGCTGCTCGCTCGGCCGCGCGCCTGCAATTGCAGTTGCGGCTCGCCGCCGCCGGGCGCTGGCTGCAGGCCGCCGGTCAGTTGCAGCTCGCCGCCCAGCGCCTGGGCGCGCACCTGTTCAAGCGTGAAGCCGCGCTCGGAAAAGGCCACCGCGCCGTGCAGCTGCGTGAGCAGCGGCGCGCCCGGTGCGGGGCGCAGCTCATTGCCCGCCAGCGCGATCCGGCCTTCGACCCGGCTGCGCTGCAAGGCGGCAATCGGCAGGCGCAGCTTGAGCTGCAAGGCGGCTTCGCCGCGCGCCTGCATCTGGTCGAGCGCGCCCTCGGTCAAGTCGGCCACTTGCGAGCCGCGCACAAAGGCGAGCATCTCGGCCAGCGGCCCCTGCACCTCGCCTTGCACCTGCAACTGCGGGCTCTGCAGATCGGGGATGCGCGCATCGACCTGCAACACCTTCAGACGCGGGCGGCCCTGCACCTGGCCGGCCGCGCCGTCGACGCGCATGCTGGCGCGGTCGAACACCAGCATGCCCGACAGGCCGCTGAGCGCGGGCCAGGGCTTGTCGCCCGGCGTCTGCAGGGCGCGTGGCACGTACACCAGCGTGGCGTCCCGGATGCGCGCGGCAATGTGGAATTCCCCTGCTTCGCCGTTGGCAAAGGGCAGGTCGGCAAGATCGCCGCGCACCCGGAAGTTCACCTCCTTGCTGGCGCCTGCGGTGATGGCGTCGCGCACATAGTGGCGCGCCTCGGCGTCCACCGCCAGCGGCAGGTAGCGGTGTACGCGCGTGCCGTCGGCGCGCACCAGCGTGCCCGACAGGTCGAGCATGCCGGGCAGGCGCGGCTGCGCACCCTCGCCGGTGCGCCAGTGCAGGCGCGCGCGGCCCTCGGCGTCGGCGTTGGCAAAGCGCAGGTTCTCGCTGTCCACGCGGATGTGCTCGCCCTCGATCTGCCAGCGCACCGAAGCCTGCAGACTCTGCAGCGGCACGCAGGGGTCTTCGAACACGCCGGGCAGCAGCAACTGGCCGTCGCGAATGTCGAGCTCGGCGCTGCCGCCGGTCTGGCTCAGCTCGAAGCTGCCGCTGGCGCCGCGCAGCCCGAAGACCTTGGGCGCGCAGCCGCCCGCTCCGCCCTGGCCCAGCGCCAGGTCCGAGGCGCGGCCGCGCACGGCGTAGGCCGACACCGCATCGTCCTGCCCCTGCCATTGCGCCTGCAAGTCGTGGATGCGGCCTTCGGGGCCGTATTGCGCAAGCGCCTCGCGCAGCGCTGCCTCAAGCGGCAGTCGCTCGGCGATGCGCGCCAGCAGCGCCAGGTCCAGCAGCTCGGCGTGCAGGCGCTGCTGGCGCTGCGCACCCTGGCCTTGCACGCGCCAGGACAGCGCCTTGCTCTGCCAGGCAAGGCCGTCGCTGGTGCGCACGCGCAGGTTTTCGGCGCCCAGCTGCAGGCCGTCTTCCAGCGGCTCGGCCACGGCGCGCAGCGCCAGCTCTTGCAGCGCCAGCGGCTGCAGGGCGCGGGCCCATTGCACCTGCGCGCGGCGCAGCGCCAGGTCGGTGACGACGCGGGCCACACGCCCCTGCTGCACGTCGGCCCAGGCGCGCAGCGCGCCGCGTCCGTCCTGCACCTGCACGCCCTGCAGATCAAGGTAGGGCGCGAGGCGCACCAGGTCGACCTCGGGCAGCTCGGCATACCACTGGCCGCTCCAGCGGCTCCAGGCCTTGCCCAGCGGGTCCCACAAGGGCTCTTGCAGGCGCGCGCGCAGCGAAAACCGCGCGCCCCAGTGCGCCGGCGGCGTTGCGTCCAGACGCAGCGCATGCCGCCAGGCACCGCCGCGCAGTACCAGGTCGACGTCGCTGAGCTCGACCACGGGCAATGCGCGTTGCTCGTCGAGCCATTCGAGCCGGCCTCCGCGCACCACCACCTCGCTTTGCGACAGCAGCCAGTCCAGCACCGAACCCTCGCCCGAGTCTTGCGTGAGCGGCAGGCCTGCGACGAACACCTGGCCCTGGGCATCGCGGCGCAGTTGCAGCGCGGGCGCCTGCACATAGAGCTGGCTCAGGCCCAGGCGCAGCAGCGAGCGCGGCGACAGCGCAATGAGCACGCGCGGCAGCTGCAGCGCCTGACGGCCCTGGGCGTCCAGCAGTTGCACGCCTTGCAGCTCCAGCGTGGGCAGCACGCCTTCGCTGTGCGCAAGCAGCCTGTCCACCCGAACCGGCAAACCCAGCGCCTTCTGGGCCTGTTGCTGCAGCAGCGGACGCCAATCATCGATACGCGGCACAATCCACCAATGCAACGTCGCCCATGCCAGCGCGAGCAGCAGCCAGAACGCCAGCAAAATTCCCAGGGCCCATCGCGCCGTGCTCGCCAGATATCTCAGCCAACGGGGAGAATGTGTGGGCACGCCTCGGTCACGACATCGGATTGCAGTGTCAGGAATTATGACCCGCACCAGTGAATCCGAAGGGGCGCTTGCGCGCTGTCACGGGGGCGCCTGAACATGAGCACCTCGCCACAGACCACGGTCCACACCGCTGGTCTTGCCGCCCATTCGCGCCTGTACCAGCGCCTGCACCGGCGCTATGCCGAGGTCTGGACCCTGTTGGCGCCCGGTCTGCCCGACCGCGCCGCCATGGCCGCCTGCTGCGACGCGCTGCAGGCACGGGGGCAAGACCTCGCGGGGGCGCTGCGCGTGCTGCGCCAGCTGGTGGTCGAGCGCCTGATGGTGCTCGACTGCGAACGCCAGGCGCCGCTGGAAGACATCTGCACCGCCCTCACCACGCTGGCCGAGCTGGCGCTGGACCGCGCCTGCCTGCAGGTACGCGAGCAGCTCGACGCGCAACATGGCGCACCGCTGGACGCCGCGGGCGAAGTGGCCCAGCTCTGGGTCGTGGGCATGGGCAAGCTCGGCGCGCGCGAGCTCAACGTCTCCAGCGACATCGACCTGATCTGCATCTATGAAAGCGACGGCGAAACCGCCGGCCTGGCCGACGGGCGCGGGCGCATCTCCAACCACGAATACTTTGTGCAGGCGGTGCGGCGCATCAGCGCGCTGATTGGCGAGCAGACGCAGGACGGCTTCGTCTTTCGCGTCGATCTGGCGCTGCGCCCGCACGGCAACTCCGGGCCGCTGGCGATGTCGCTTGCGGCGCTGCAGGACTATCTGCGGCTGCAGGGGCGTGAATGGGAGCGTTTTGCCTGGCTCAAGAGCCGCGTGGTCGCGCCCACGGCCTGCATCGCTTCGCCCAACGTGCAGGCGCTGCGCCAGGTGGTGCTGCCCTTCGTGTTCCGGCGTTACCTGGACTATGCGGTGTTCGATGCGCTGCGCGTGCTGCACCGCCAGATCCGCCAGGAAGCGCAGCGCCGCTGCGCCGGCCACCCCGAGCGCGCCAACGACGTCAAGCTCTCGCGCGGCGGCATACGCGAAATCGAATTCACCGTGCAACTGGTGCAGGTGGTGCGCGGCGGGCAATTCCCCGAGCTGCGCTGCCGCCCGACGCTGGAGGCGTTGCAGCGCCTGGCGCGCGCCGGCCTGATGCCGCAGGAAAGCAGCGAGGCGCTGGCCCAGGCCTACGTCTTCCTGCGCCAGGTCGAGCACCGCATCCAGTACCTGGACGACCAGCAGACCCATGTGCTGCCCACGCAAGACCACGACCTGGGCTGGATCGCGCACACCATGGGCATGGGCAGTTGCGAATTCCTGCGCGAGCTCGACGCCCACCGCGAGCGCGTGGCGCACGAGTTCGACGCGCTCCTGGGCGGGCCCGAGAAGAAAACCTGCTCAGGCCCGGGCTGCCGCCAGCGCGAGGAGCCGCCGGCCGACTGGAACGCGGTGATCGAAGCCCAGCCGGCCACCGTGGGGCGGCGCATGCAGGACTGGCACCAGCAGCCGCGCGTGCGCCAGCTCAGCGACAAGTCCACCGAGCGGCTGATGCGCATCCTGCGCCAGGCGGGGCAATGGCTGACCGAGGGCGGCGCCACCGAAGAGGGGGCGCTGCGCCTGCTGGACTGGCTGGAGCAGCTGCTGCGCCGCGAAAGCTATCTGGCGCTGCTGGTCGAGCGCCCGCTGGTGCTGCGCCGCCTGCTCACGCTGCTGGGCGCGGCGCGCTGGCCGGCGCGCTACCTGCAGCAGCACCCGGGCGTGATCGACGAACTGGCCAGCGAGGCCTTGTTCGTCGAGCGTTTTGACGCCAGCGCCTTCACGCGCGAGCTGCAGGAGCGGCGCGCCTCGCTGCGCTCCACCGGCGAAGACGACGAGGAAACCCTGCTCAATCTGCTGCGCCGCGCGCACCACGCCGAGGTGTTTCGCACCCTGGCGCGCGACGTGGACCGACGGCTGACGGTGGAAGAGGTGGCCGACGACTTGTCGCTGCTGGCCGACAGCGTGCTGGCCGTGACCACCCAGTGGTGCTGGGAGCTGTTCAAGGGCCGCCACCGCGAGCGCCCGCAGTTGTCCATCATTGGCTACGGCAAGCTCGGCGGCAAGGAACTGGGCTATGGCAGCGACCTGGACCTGGTGTTTGCCTACGACGACACGGACGACAAGGCGGCGGAGATCTACCCCGCCTTCGTGCGCAAGCTGCTGTCCTGGTTGACGGTGAAAACCGGCGAGGGCGACCTGTTCGAGATCGACACCCAGCTGCGCCCCAACGGCAATTCCGGCCTGCTCGTCACCTCGTTTGACGCCTATGCCGCCTACCAGCAGCAGCGCGGCAGCAACACCGCCTGGACCTGGGAGCATCAGGCGATGACGCGCGCGCGCTGCGTGCTCGGCTCGCCCGTGCTGCGCGAGCGCTTTGACGCCATCCGCGAGGCGGTGATCACCGCACCGCGCGACCTGGTGCAGCTGGCCAGCGAGATCATCGCCATGCGCGAGCGCCTGCACGGCGCCCACCGCGGACACCCCGCGCTGTTTGACGTCAAGCACAGCCGCGGCGGCATGGTGGACGTGGAGTTTGCCGTGCAATACCTGGTGCTCGCCCACTCGCGCGAGCACCCCGAACTGCGCGAGAACAAGGGCAACATCGGCCTGCTCGAACGCGCCGAGCAGGCCGGGCTGCTGCCCGCGGGCGTCGGCCATGCAGCGGCCAATGCCTACCGCCAGTTGCGCCAGATGCAGCACCGCGCACGGCTCAACGAGGAAGCCACGCGCGTCGCGCCCGACCTGCTGGCGATGGAGCGCCACACCGTGCTGGCGCTCTGGGACGCGACCTTTGCTGCGGTGCAGCATCAGCCCCTCTAGCATCCGCCCGAACCTGCCCGGCGCGCAAGGCCCGGTCACCGCGCTTGCCGGCATCACGCCGCGCGGCGTGCTTGCCCCGGCGAGCGCGGTGCAGAACGCGGAGGCGGACGGGGCGACAGCCTGCCGGGCTGCGCGGCAACCCGCATGCGGCTTGCATGCGACACTAGCGGTTTTGCATTTTTTGCCGCCCATGCCGCCCTCCCTGTTCCCAGCGATCGCCCTGCTCGCCGCGCTTGGCTGTCGCGCGAGCCTGGCGCAAGACGCCCCGCCGAAAGCCCAGCCGGCGCTGACGGTGACCACCACCACCGCCGAGCGCACCGAGCTGACCGCGCACTTTTCTGCCAACGGCAACATTGCCGCCTGGCAGGAGGCGAGCATAGGCGCCGAGATCGGCGGCCTGCGCATTGCCGAGGTGCTGGTCAACGTGGGCGATGTGGTGCGCAAGGGCCAAGTGCTGGCGCGCTTTGCCACCGACCTGGTGCAGGGCGACGTGGCGCAGGCGCGCGCGGCCGTGCAGCAGGCCGAAGCGGCGGTGGCCGAAGCCCGCGCCAATGCCGAGCGCGCCCGCGCGCTGGCCGGCAGCGGCGCGATGAGCCAGCAGCAGATACAGCAATACGCCACCGCCGAGCAGAGCGCGCTGGCCAGCGTGGCCTCGGCCAAGGCGCAGCTGGGCACGCAGCAGCTGCGCCTGGCGCACACCGAGGTGCGCGCGCCCGACGCCGGCGTGATCTCGGCGCGCGGCGCCACGGTGGGCGCGGTGGTGGGCGCGGGCACCGAGCTCTTTCGCATGGTGCGCCAGGGGCGTCTGGAGTGGCGCGCCGAGGTCGGCGCCGCCGACCTGGCGCTGCTCACGCCTGGCGTGCGCGCCCTGGTCAGCACCCCGGGCGGCGGCCAGGTGCAGGGCAAGGTGCGCATGCTGGGCCCGACGGTAGACGTGGCCACGCGCAACGCCTTGGTCTATGTGGACTTGCCGCCCGACCCGCGCCTGCGCGCCGGCATGTACGCAAGCGGCCGCTTCGTGCTCGGCGAGCGGCAGACGCTGACGGTGCCGCTCGCCTCCGTGGTGGTGCGCGACGGCTTTCCGAGCGTCTTCGAGCTGCAGGGCAGCGACCACGTGATCCTCAAGCGCGTGCACACCGGCCAGCGCAGCGGCGAGCGCGTGGAAATCACCGAAGGGCTGCAAGAGGGCGCGCGCATCGTACAGCGCGGCGGCACCTTCCTGAACGACGGCGACCTGGTGCGGGTGGTGCAGGAATCTGAACAAAATCCGGCCCAAACGCCCGCCAACAAAGCGCAAGCAGCTACAAAAACAAAGTAAGCCATGAACGTTTCCGCCTGGGCCATACGCAACCCCGTGCCAGCGGCGATGGCCTTCGTGCTGCTGACGCTGGCAGGGCTGCTGTCCTTCAGTTCGATGAAGGTGCAGAACTTCCCGGACATGGACCTGCCGGTGGTCATCGTCACTGCCGCCCTGCCCGGCGCAGCGCCCGAGCAGCTGGAGAGCAACGTCGCGCAGCGGCTGGAAAACGCGATTGCGACGACGCAAGGGCTCAAGCACATCACCAGCACGCTGACCGACGGCATGGTCAGCATCGCCGCCGAATACGTGCTGGAAAAGCCCGGCCAGGAGGCGGTGGACGACGTGCGCACCGCCGTCGCCCGGGTGCGCGCCGACCTGCCGGCCGACGTGCGCGACCCGGTCATCGCCAAGTTCGACTTGAACAGCCAGCCCATCCTCGCCTACGCGATCGCTTCGAGCCGCTGGGACGACGAGACCCTGTCCTGGTTCGTCGACGACACGCTGCAGCGGCGCCTGCTGGCGGTGCCCGGCGTGGGTGCGGTAGCGCGCGTGGGCGGCGTCACGCGCGAGGTGCGGGTGCTGCTCGATCCGCTCAAGCTGCAGGCGCTGGGCGCGACGGCCGCCGATGTCTCGCGCCAGCTGCGCATGGTGCAGTTGGAAAGCGCCGGCGGGCGCACCGACCTGGGCAGCAACGAGCAGCCCGTGCGCACCCTGGCCACGGTGCGCACCGCCGAGGAAATCGCCGCGCTGCAGATCCCGCTGGCGGGCGGGCGCACGGTGCGCCTGGACCAGCTTGCCAGCGTACAGGACACCCACGCCGAGCCCCGCGCCGCCGCGCTGCTGGGCGAGAGCAAGGTGATCGGCTTTGAGGTCTCGCGCAGCAAGGGCGCAAGCGAAGTGGAGGTGGGCGCGGGCGTGCAACAGGTGCTGCGCCAGCTCGAGGCCGACTACCCGCACCTGCAACTGACCAAGACGGTGGACTTCGTGGACATCGCGCAGGAGGAGTACGACAGCTCCATGCGCCTGCTCTACGAAGGTGCTGCTCTGGCGGTGGTGGTGGTGTGGCTCTTTTTGCGTTCGTTTCGTGCCACGCTGATCTCGGCGGTGGCGCTGCCGTTGTCCATGATTCCGGCCTTCGTGGGCATGCACTACCTGGGCTTTTCCATCAACATCCTGACGCTGCTGGCGCTGTCGCTGGTGGTCGGCATCCTGGTGGACGACGCCATCGTCGAGGTGGAGAACATCGTGCGCCACCAGGGCATGGGCAAGAGCCCCTACCAGGCGGCGATGGAGGCGGCCGACGAGATCGGTCTGGCAGTGGTCGCCACTACCTTCACGCTGATCGCAGTGTTCCTGCCTACGGCCTTCATGAGCGGCATTCCCGGGCGCTTTTTCAAGCAGTTCGGCTGGACGGCGGCGCTGGCGGTGTTCGCCTCGCTCGTCGTCGCGCGCATGCTCACGCCCATGATGTGCGCTTACCTGCTCAAGCCGGTCAAGCAGGCGCACCGCGAGCCGCGCTGGCTCACCGCCTACATGCATGCGGTGGGCTGGTGCCTGCACCACCGCTTCACCACGCTGGTGCTGGCGCTGCTGTTCTTCATTGGCTCGCTCGCGCTGATTCCGCTGCTGCCCTCGGGCTTCATGCCGGCGGACAACAACGCCCAGACCCAGGTGAATCTGGAGCTGCCCCCGGGCACGCTGCTGCCCGAGACCGAGGCCCTGGTCATCGAAGCCACGCGCCGAGCCATGCAGGTCGGGCACATCGAAACCATCTACAGCACCATAGGCGGGGGCAGCGCTGGCGCCGACCCCGCCACCGGCGCCGGTGCGGCCGACCCGCGCAAGGCCACGCTCACGCTGCGCATGACGCCGCGCGGCGAACGCCCGACCAAGCAGGTAATGGAAGAGCGCCTGCGCGCCGCCATGGCCGACCTGCCCGGCGCGCGCGTGCGCGTGGGCCTGGGCGGCTCCAACGACAAATACATGATGACGCTCTCCAGCGACGACCCGGCCGCGCTGGACCGCAGCGCGCGCGAGGTGGAGCGCGGCATACGCACCATCGCCGGCATTGGCGGCGTCACCTCCACCGCGAGCCTGGTGCGCCCCGAGATCTACGTGCAGCCCGACTTTGCCCGCGCGGCCGATCTGGGCGTGACCAGCGCCGCAATCGCCGAAACCCTGCGCGTGGCCACCGTCGGAGACTACGAGCAGAATCTGGCCAAGCTCAACGTGGCCCAGCGCCAGGTGCCCATCGTGGTGCGCCTCGATGACGCGGCGCGCGAAGACCTCTCGGTGCTCGAGCGCCTCCAGGTGCCGGGGCAAAAGGGCCCGGTGCGCCTGGGCGAGGTGGCCACGCTCAGCCTCTCGGGCGGGCCGGCGGTGATTCGCCGCTACGACCGCGCGCGCAACGTGCGCTTCGAGATCGAGCTGGGCAGCCGCGGCCTGGGCGAGGTCACGCAGGCGGTGCGCGAGCTGCCCGCCATCCAGAACATGCCCGCCAGCGTGCGGCTGGTGGACGTGGGCGATGCGGAGATGATGACCGAGCTGTTCGGCAGCTTCGGCATTGCCATGCTCACCGGCGTGGTCTGCATCTACATCGTGCTGGTCACGCTGTTCAAGGATTTGCTGCAGCCCTTCACCATCCTGGTGGCCTTGCCGCTGTCGCTGGGCGGGGCCTTCGTCGCGCTGCTGCTCGCGCACCAGAGCTTTTCCATGCCCTCGCTGATCGGGCTGGTGATGCTCATGGGCATTGCCACCAAGAATTCCATCCTGCTGGTGGAGTACGCCATCACCGCCCAGCGCGAGCAGGGCATGGAGCGGCTCGCGGCACTGCTGGATGCCTGCCACAAGCGCGCCCGCCCCATCATCATGACCACGCTGGCCATGGGCGCTGGCATGGCCCCGGTGGCGCTGGGCCTGGGCGATGCGGACATGAGCTTTCGCTCGCCCATGGCGATGGCGGTGATCGGCGGCCTGCTGACGTCGACCGTGCTCAGTCTTCTGGTGGTGCCTGCGGTGTTCACCTACGTGGACGACTTCGAGCGCTGGATCGCGCGCGGCCTGCACCGCGCCAAAGCCGACCCCGGCGCCGCCGCTCCGCGCTGAGGTGTGCTTACTACGCCTGGCGCGCCGGCCGCAGGCTGGGCGCAAAGGCGCGCGCAAGGCCGGCTGCAGCAAGGCCGCGCGGCCCCGGCCGGAGTCCGCGGACCGCGGGCGAAACTGTCGCCCTCGTGACTTCTGAAACCTGTGCGAAACAAATATTCCCCACGTGCGCGTGGAACTTTGGCTTTTTGCCCCGCTCCCAGAACAGGACAGCGGCAGAGCAGGTTCTGCAGTAGCATCACACGGACGAATCTGACGTTTTACAGTTGCGAAGCCTTCCGGCAACCCGGTTGAAATCCTGAGGCGGCCTCTCCTCCCTCCCTCTCTTCCTTCGTTTCAGGGCGCTTCGCGGCTTTTTTATGCGCACACAAGGCGCGCCTTCACCTGTTGAAGGCGCGCCTTGTGGTTTGTGGCGCGGCTTGCGCGCGCCTCAGGCCAGGCGCGGCAGGGTTTCGGCAAAACTTGCGCGCTCGGCCAGCTTGTCGTGCAGCCGCGCCAGATGGGGGTGGGCGCCGCGCCAATCGATCTCGGGCAGGCGAAACGCAAGCCAGCCCAGCGCGCAGCCCACGGCGATGTCGGCCAGGCTCAGGTGGATGCCGACGCAAAACGGCTTCTCGCCGAGGCCCTGCTCCAGCGCCTGCAGGCTGGCGCGCACCTTGGCGAGCTGGCGCTCGCGCCAGGCGCTGCTGCGCTCGCCCGGCGCGCGTCCCGGCCAGTTCGCCTCCAGCCAGGCGAGCACGCCGGCATCGAGCACGCCGTCGGCCAGCGCCTCCCATGTCTTGACCTCGGCGCGTTCGCGCCCCGACGCGGGTATCAGCCGGCCCACGGGCGAGAGCGTGTCCAGGTACTCCACGATCACGCGCGAGTCGAACATCGCATCACCCCCGTCCAGCAGCAGGCAGGGCACCTTGCCCAGCGGGTTGGAATCGGCAATGCGGGTGTCCTCGGACCAGACATTGTCCAGTTCGAACTGGCAATCGAGCTTCTTCTCGGCCAGCACCACACGCACCTTGCGCACGTAGGGGCTGGTCAGGGTTCCGATGAGCTTCATGGAAGGCCGCCGCCCGGCCGGGCAGAGCGCTGCTGTGATGGATGCAGACATTCTAGAGAGACTGCCCATGCCCCGGGGGCGCCGCGGGCAAGCTCGCCTCGGGGCCCGCTCCTACAATCGCCGCCCATGAAAACCTCTGCCCTGACCGCGCTGTCACCTCTGGACGGGCGCTACGCCGCCAAGCTCGCCCCCTTGCGCCCGCTGCTGAGCGAATACGGCTACATGCACCGGCGGGTGCAGGTGGAAGTCGCCTGGTTCATCGCCTTGTCGGACGCCGGTTTTGCCGAATTTGCTCCTCTTTCGGAAGCTGATCGCGCGTATCTGCAGGGCCTTGTGACCGGGTTTGATGAAGAAGACTGCGCCGCGATCAAGCAGTTGGAGAAAACCACCAACCACGACGTCAAGGCGGTCGAATACTGGATCAAGGCGCAGTTCCAGGGCCGCCCGGCGCTGGAGCAGGCGGCGGAGTTCGTGCACTTTGCCTGCACCAGCGAGGACATCAACAACACCAGCCATGCGCTGCAGCTCAAGAGCGCGCGCGACCAGGTGCTGCTGCCCGCGCTGCAAGCCATCATGGCCACGCTGCGCGCCATGGCGCACGAGTACGCCGATGTGCCCATGCTCAGCCGCACCCATGGCCAGACCGCCAGCCCGACCACCGTGGGCAAGGAGATCGCCAACGTGCTGGTGCGCCTGCAGACGGCCGGCGAGCGCATCGCCGGCGTGCGGCCCCTGGGCAAGATGAACGGCGCAGTCGGCAACTACAACGCCCATCTTGCGGCCTGGCCGGACTTCGACTGGGAGGCCTTTGCCCGCCGCGTGGTCGAGTCGCCCGAGCCTGAAGGTCTGGGCCTGGCCTTTCAG
Source organism: Comamonas sp. NLF-1-9 (assembly GCF_019195435.1). Classification (NCBI taxonomy): domain Bacteria; kingdom Pseudomonadati; phylum Pseudomonadota; class Betaproteobacteria; order Burkholderiales; family Comamonadaceae; genus Comamonas; species Comamonas sp. NLF-1-9. The sequence goes on along the minus strand of NZ_CP078069.1, from coordinate 2,608,955 downwards.
CCCTGGTCCATACAGATCGAGCCACACGACTGGATGGCCGAGCTGTTTGACGCCATCGCCCGCGCCAACATCATCCTGATCGACTTTTCGCGCGACGTCTGGGGCTATGTGAGCCTGGGCTACTTCAAGCAAAAGCTCAAGGAGGGCGAAATCGGCTCGTCCACCATGCCGCACAAGGTCAACCCGATCGACTTCGAGAACGCCGAAGGCAATCTGGGCCTGGCCAACGCGCTCTTGCGCCATCTGGCGGAAAAACTCCCCATCAGCCGTTGGCAGCGCGACTTGACCGACTCCACCGTGCTGCGCAACATCGGCGTGGCGCTGGGCCATGCGGTGCTGGCCTATGGCTCGCTGGCCACCGGCCTGGCCAAGCTGGAGCTCAACGAAGAGCGCCTGACGCAAGACCTGGAGCACGCCTGGGAGGTGCTGGCCGAACCCATCCAGACCGTGATGCGCCGCTACGGCGTGCCTGGCGCCTACGAAAAGCTCAAGGCCGTCACGCGCGGCAAGAGCGTCGACGCCCAGGCGCTGCATGCGCTGATCGCCGGCCTGGACATCCCGCGCGCCGACAAGGACAGGCTGCTGGCCCTGACGCCCGCCAGCTACATCGGCAAGGCGGCCGAGCTGGCGCGCCGGGCCTGATGCCCGCTTCTTCCACCGCCGGGGGAAGGCCGGGATCGGGGCCGGCCCGTCTACCGGCTCCGGGTGCGGCGGCGCGCCGTGCCCCACCCCCGCCGGCGAGGGCGTGAAACCAGCGCGCAGCAGCTTGTCCCATGGCACTCAAATCCACCATCTTCAAGGCACAACTGGCCGTGGCCGACATCGACCACGGCTACTACGCCGACCATGCGCTGACCCTGGCGCGCCACCCGAGCGAAACCGACGAACGCATGATGGTGCGCCTGGCCGCGCTGGCGCTGCAGGCGCACCAGTTGCAGGAGCTGTGCGGCGGCGACGGGCAGCTGGGCTTTGGCGCCGGCCTGTCCAACCCGGACGAGCCCGACGTGCTGCTGCGCGACTTCACCGGCCGCACCCGGCTGTGGCTGGAGGTGGGCCAGCCCGAGGAAAAACCGCTGCTCAAGGCCTGCAGCCAGGCCGACGCGGTGCTGGTCTACGCCTACCAGGGCGCCGCCGACATCTGGTGGCGCGCGATGGGGCCGAAGCTCGCGCGCCTGGCCAAGCTGCAGGTCTGGCGCCTGCCCGATGCGCCAGCGCGCGAGCTGGCCAGCCTGGCCGAACGCAACATGAGCCTGCAGGCGACCGTGCAGGAGGGCGTGCTCACCCTGGGCAACGCCCGGGCCAGCGTGATGCTGGAGCCGCTGCGCTGGCAGTAGGCGCGGCCTTCAGCGCGGCATCAGCGCGCCGCAGTTCCAGCACTGCTCAAAGCCGCCCTCCACCATCTCGCCGCAGGAGGGGCAGCACCAGCGCCGCTGGGGCAGGCGGCGCAGCTCGGCCAGCAGCGCGCGCGCCTGGGGCAGGTGCTCGGCGTGTTCCAGCCAGATCTCGGGCAGGCATTCGCTGGGCGGCAACTGCCCGGCGGCCGAACTCAGGTACTGGCGCTGCACCGTCGCGGCAAAACCCGCCTCGCACAGCAGATCGCGCCAGACGGTGGCGATCGCGATGTTCGGGGCTTGGGTCAGGCGCTGCATGCGGTGAGCAATGGAGACGGTGATGCGGGCATCATAGGCCGCGCTGTGGTCTAATGCGCACCCTTCAAGGGGGAGTAGCTCCCCGCCCGCCGCGGCCTGTGCCGGCGCGGGCGGATGGCAGGGCCGTCATCACGAAGCGCGTTGCGCGCTTCCGGCCCGTCAGGCGCAGCAAGTGCGGCGCCGAGCAAGACCCTTGGGCCCCGGGGCGATCCGTGCCCGGCCCAAGGTGTCCGTGTGCGCAAGGCACGTGATTTGCCCCCAGGCCCTGCCGGAAAACCCGCAACCCCACCGGAAGGCACCGCCGCAAGCGGGGCGCCGGGTTTTTTTGGACAGAGCAACCATGGATCTTGAATTTTTTCTGCATGCGCCCTTCTGGATAGCGCTGGGGCAGATCGTCGTCATCGACATCCTGCTGGGCGGCGACAACGCGGTGGTGATCGCGCTCGCCTGCCGCAAGCTGCCGCCGGCGCAGCGCACCAAGGGCATCGTCTGGGGCACGGCGGCGGCGATCGCGCTGCGCGTGGTGCTCATCGTCTTTGCCATGTCGCTGCTCACGCTGCCCTTTCTCAAGCTCGCGGGCGCGCTGCTCCTGGTCTGGATAGGCGTGAAGCTGATTGCGCCGCAGGAAGACGCACACGAAGGCATTCAGGGCAGCGACAAGCTGCTGGCCGCGATCAAGACCATCGTCGTGGCCGACGTGGTGATGAGCCTGGACAACGTGATCGCGATCGCCGCCGCAGCCAAGAACGCCGGCCAGTCGCACGAGCTGGTGCTGGTCATCCTCGGCCTGTTGATTTCGGTGCCCATCATCGTCGGCGGCTCGGCGCTGGTGATGCGCCTGATGGAGCGCTTTCCGGTGGTCATCGTGCTCGGCGGCATGCTGCTGGGCTGGATTGCCGGCGGCATGCTGGTGAGCGACCCGGTCTTCACCCATCCCGAGCAGTGGCTGTGGGCGCCCAAGTTCGGCACGCTCGGCGCCGATGGCCTGGCCGACATGCCGCCCGCCATCTACTACGGCGCGCATCTGGCCGGCGCGCTGCTGGTGCTGGCCCTCGGAAAGTGGCTGCTGGCGCGGCGCCAGGCGGCGCAGCCGGCCGCCGGCTGAGCCGCGCGCCACGCCAGGCGATGCTATCCTGAAGCCATGCGCATACTTGTCAAATGGGCCTTGCACGCTGTGGCGCTGCTGTGCGTGGCCTACCTCTACAGCGGCGTTGAAGTGCACAGCTTTGCCGCCGCCCTGGGCGCGGCCTTCGTCATCGGGTTGCTGAACGCGGTGCTGCGCCCGGTGCTGGTCATCCTGACGCTGCCGGTGACCGTCGTCACGCTCGGGCTGTTCCTGTTCGTGATCAACGCGCTGATGTTCTGGGCCGCCTCGGGCCTGCTGGGCGCGGCCTTTCAGGTGCACGGCTTTGCCGCGGCGCTGATCGGTTCGCTCCTGTATTCGCTGCTCGGCCTAGTCATCGAGTCGGCGCTCGCGCGTCTGTTCCTCAAGCAGTGATTTGACCGCCGCCAGGCGGGTGTCGATGATCGACGCCTCGATGTAATCCTGCGCGCCCGCGCTCTTGCGCGCCAGGTCCTGGCCGGCGCGCAGGCGGTCGACCGCGCCGGCATAGTCGTAGTGCGCCGCCTGCACCTCGGCCTCGGCGCGCACCGCGCGCAGCATTTGAGCGTCCTGGCGCCAGATCTGGGACAGCGCCTGCCATGCGCCGCCATCGGCCGGGTGCAGGCTGACCCAAGTCTGCAGCGCGTCGGCCATGGCAGCGCCCTGGCCGTTGGCCAGCAGCACCCGCGTGCGCAGCAGCAGCTCGGCGCGCGTGGGCTCTGTACTGGCCGCGCCCAGCGCCTTGAGCGCGGCGGGCGCGTCGCCCGCAGCCAGCTCCAGCTCGGCGCCCAGCCAGCGCGCCTGTTGCAGCGCCGGCGCCTCGCCCTGCAGGTCGGCCTGCAGCAGCAGCAGCGCGGCCCGGGCGTTTTTCCATTCGCCCAGTTGCATGGCGGCCAGCACCGCCTGGGTGCGCACCGTGACGCGCCGGGGCAGCGCGCGCGCGGCCAGCTCGGCATCCTGCCCGTCTTCCAGCCATTGGCGCCACTGCGCCACGCCAGGGCGCATCAGCACGCGGGCGCGCGCCTGCGCCATCAGGTGCGTGAGCGGCGCGGGCGCGGGCGGCGCCAGATCGCGCGGCAGGCGCGCATGCATGTCGGCAATGCGCTGGCTGGTCAGCGGGTGGCTGCGCAGCCAGGGCCAACTGCCGTTGTCGTTGAGCCGGTTGGCCGCCTGCAGCTTGTCGAACATGGCCACGAAGCCCTGCGGCGCAAAGCCCGCGGGCTGCATCAGCGCCAGGCCCACGCGGTCGGCCTCGCGCTCCATGTCGCGCGAGAAATTGAGCTGGTTTTGCACCGCCAGCGCCTGCCCGCCCACCATCAGCGCCTGGCCCGCGTCGGGGCTGCGCGTGGCGGCGATCGCGCCCAGAATCATCGCGCCTATCATCAGAGGCGTCTGGCGCTTTTCCTGCGCGATCAGGCGCGGGATGTGGCGTTGGGTGACGTGCGAGAGCTCGTGCGCCAGCACCGAGGCGAGCTGCTCAGGCGCGTCCACCACCGCCAGCAGCCCCAAGTGCACGCCGAAGAATCCCCCGGGCAGCGCAAAGGCGTTGACCGTGCGATCGCGCACCAGCATCACCTTCCAGGCAAAGCGCTCGTGCATCTCGGCGGTCATCTCGCCGCGCGCGAGCGCCGCCTGGATCAGCCGCGCCAGTTGCCCCTGCACATAGTCTTGCAGCACCGGGTCTTGCACGTAGGAGGGGTCGCGGTAGATCTCGGCGGCGATGCGCTCGCCCAGCGCGCGCTCGCTGGCCAGCGACATCTCGTCGCCCTCGCCAAGCGATGGCAGCGCCTGCGCAAGCGCCTCTGCGGGCAGCGCCGCGGCCACAACAATAACGATAGCTGCCAGCGCTTGCCACACAAGCGTTAGAGCACGATTTTGCTTGGAATATTGCACACCAGACTCAGGAACCTGTCCCCAGGGCAAAACCGTATGATGCCCGCTCCCCCTGAAGGTTTCGCCGCCATGACCGACTCGCCGCTCACCCACTTCGACGCCCAGGGCCAGGCCCACATGGTCGACGTCGGCGCCAAACGCGCCACGCACCGCATCGCGCTGGCCACCGGCCGCATCCGCATGCAGCCGGCCACGCTGCAGCAGATCAGCGCCGGCAGCGCGAAGAAGGGCGACGTGCTTGCAGTGGCGCGCATCGCCGGCATCATGGCCAGCAAGAAGACCAGCGAACTGATCCCGCTGTGCCACCCGATCGCCCTCACCCGCGTGGCGCTGGACTTCGAGCTGCTGGAGGGCGAGAGCGCCGTGCAATGCAGCGCCCGCACCGAAACCGTGGGCCCTACCGGCGTGGAGATGGAAGCGCTCACCGCGGTGCAGGTGGCGCTGCTGACCATCTACGACATGTGCAAGGCCATGGACCGGGGCATGGTGATCGAGGGCGTGTGCCTGCTGGAGAAGCACGGGGGCAAGTCGGGGAGTTTTCTGCGCCGCCCCCCTGCTGTCTGAGCACGCCGTTCGGCGCACAGCCGGCTATTGCGGCAGCGCCCGCTGCAGAATCGCCGCCACGTCAAACCCGCTCAAATCCACAGCCCCGGCCACGCGAGCGCCCAGGCCGGCCGGCCCCAGCCGCGTGGCGATGAAGGCATCGGCGATGAAGGCCGGGGCGTGCTGGCGCAGCAAGCAAGCCTGTGCCAGCAAGACCATCTGCTGCACGAACACGCGGCCCAGCGCCTCGAGTTCTTCGGGCGGGCGGGCCAGCAGCGCGGTCACCGACTGCATCAAGGCCTTGAGCGCAGGTTCCGCCAGGGCCACCGGGGCCAGTTCCGCCAGCAGCGCCTTGGCCGCTTCAGGCTCGCGCGCGAGGGCGCGCAGCACGTCCAGGCACATGACGTTGCCCGAGCCTTCCCAGATGGAATTGACCGGCGCCTCAAGAAACAGGCGCCCGACGATGCCGTCCATGATGTAGCCGTTGCCGCCCAGCACCTCCATGGTTTCGCCCGTGAGCTCCACGCCGCGCTTGCAGACCCAGAACTTGGCGGCGGGCGTCATCATGCGTTTCCAGGCGCGCTCGGCAGGCGTGTCGTCGCGCTCATACGCCCGTGCCAGGCGCATCAGCAGCACCAGCGCCGCCTCGCTCTCCAGCGCCATGTCGGCGAGCACCGCGCGCATCAGTGGTTGATCGGCCAGCGCCTTGCCAAAGGCGTGGCGCTCACGCGCGTAGTCGATGGCCTGCACCAGCGCCTGGCGCAAGATCGCCGCGCTGCCGACGACGCAGTTCAGGCGCGTGAAGCTCGCCATCTCGATGATGGTGCGTATGCCCTTGCCTTCCTCGCCCATCAGGATGCCCCAGGCGTCGTGGAACTCGACCTCGCTGCTGGAGTTGCTGCGGTTGCCCACCTTGTCCTTCAAACGCTGGATGTGGATGGCGTTCTTGCTTCCATCAGGGCGCCAGCGCGGCACGTAAAAGCAGGCAAACGGCCCGCCCTCGCCGACGCGCGCGACGACCAGGTGCGCGTCGCACATCGGCGCCGAGAAGAACCACTTGTGCCCGCGCAGCAAATACTCCTGCCCGCGTCCGCCCGCGCCCACGGGCGTGGCCACGGTGGTGTTGGCGCGCACGTCCGAGCCGCCCTGCTTCTCGGTCATGCCCATGCCTACCCAGATGCTGTCCTTTTGCGCAATGGGCAGGTCGCGCGGGTCGTAGGCGTCGCTGTAGAGCTTGGCGCCCAGCTGCGCCCACAGCGCCTCCTCGCGCTTGATCAGCGGGATGCAGGCCTGGGTCATCGTCGCCGGGCAGAGCGTGCCCTGCTCGATCTGCCCATGCAGATAGAAACCGGCCGCCCAGGCCGTCCAGCGGCCCGCCTTGCGCTCCTTGAATGTGAGCGAAATCAGACCCTCGCCCCGGTACATCGCCATGAGCTGGTGCCAGCTCGGGTGGAACTCGATCTGGTCGATGCGCCGCCCGCGCGTGTCGAAGGCGTGCAGTTCGGGCGTGTGGCGGTTGGCCATGGCGGCCAGCTCGTAGGTGTCGGACTGGCCCAGCAACTGCGCGTAGCGGGACAGCTGCGGCATCGCCCATTCGGCGCCGTCGCGCCGGATGGCCTCGCTCAGCGCGGGGTCGGTGGCCAGCAGGTCGTAGTCGCGCAGTTCGCTGACCTGGTTGAAGACGTCGTGGGTATGCCAGCTCATGGGGTTCCTCCGGGTTCGGTTGCTGCCATGGGGCGCGCCTGAAAACGCCGCGCCAGCGCTGCGCAGGCCATCAGTTGCACCTGGTGGTAAACCATCAGCGGCAGCAGCAAGGCCCCCATGGTGCCACCGGCGAACAACACCTGGGCAATAGGCACACCGGTCGCCAGACTTTTCTGCGACGCAGCAAACAGCGCGGTGATGCGCTCGGCCGGCGCGAAGCCCAGCCGCAACGTGGCCAGATGGCAGCCCCAGAGCACCAGCGCCAGCAACGCCAGACAACAAAGCAGCAACAACGCCAGGCGCTGCGCGGGCAACTGGTGCCACAGGCCGTCGACCACCGCCTTGCTGAAGGCGGTGTAAATCACCAGGTAGATGGAAGACTGGTCCACATGGCGCAGCAGGGCGCGGTGCTCTTGCACCCAGCGGCCCAGCCAGCGCCGCGCCCACTGGCCGAGGACAAAGGGCAGCAGCAACTGCAGCGCCACGCGCGCGAGCGCCTGGCCAAAGTCCAAACCCTGCACCGCCGAGCCCATGAGCAGCAACACCAGCGCAGGCGTGGCAAACACCCCGACCAGGCTGGAGACGGCGGCGGCGCAGACGGCGGCCGACACGTTGCCGCGCGCCATCGAAGTGAGCGCGATGGCCGACTGCACCGTGGACGGCAGCACGCACAGATACAGCACGCCGCGCGCAAGGTCTGCCCCAAGCAGAGGTACAAGCAGCGGCTGCGCAGCCCAGCCCAGCAGCGGGAAGGCAACGAAACCCACGGCCAGCACGAAGCCCTGCAGGCGCCACTGCGCCATGCCTTGCAGCACCGCGGCCAGGGACAGCTTGGCGCCGTGCAGAAAGAACAGCAGCGCGATCGCCGCATTCGTCAGCAGTGCCGCGCCCTGCGCTGCCGCGCCGCGCACCGGCCAGAAGCTGGCCAGGACGATCAACGCGACGAGCGTCAGGATGAAGGGATCGGGCAGCCAGGCCGGTCTTTGCATGCGCCTATCTTGCACCGAAGCGCCAGCGCGCGGAACCGGCGCCGGGCTACACTTTTGCCCGCTCCCCCGACGACAGACCAAGCGCCATGGCCCTGCTGCCGACCCTCGACACCCCGACCATGATGGTGATGGTGATTGCCGGCACCCTGAGCATGGCGCTGGCCATGGCCTTCGTGCGCACCGCCCGGCGCGAGGGCACGGGCTTCTGGGCCTGGGCGCTGCTGCTGCACGCCGCCACTTATATGCTTTTCATGCTGCGCGGCCAGGTGTCGGACTGGTTCAGCGTGGTGCTGGCCAATACCGTGCTGGGCGGCACCTTCGCCCTGCTGCTGGCTGCGGTAACCGCGTTTCATGGCCGCGCCCAGGTCCGCAGCTGGCTGCTTGCGCCGGTGCTGCTCACCGCAGCGCTCAACGCCTTGTTCGTGCACGACCTGCGCCTGCGCCTGCTCACCAGCAGTTTCATCCTGAGCATCCAGATTGCGCTCATCGTCTGGGCGTTGTGGCGCCCCCAGCGCCCGGGGCAGCCGCGCGGCGCCATGCTGATCACGCTGGCGCTGTCCACCGAGGCAGCAATCCTGCTGCTGCGCGGGCTCTGGTATCTCACGCACCCGGCGCCGGCGCAGGGCTTGACCAGCAACGGGGGCGCGCAAAGCATCACCTTTTTGTCGGCCTTCGTCGTGGTCTTGCTGGCCTCGCTGGGCTTCATCCTGATGACGCGCGACCGCGCCGAAGCCATCAACCACGAACTGGCCAACAACGACTTGCTCACCGGCATTGCCAACCGGCGCCTGTTGCAGAAGACCCTGCAGCGCGACGCCCAGCATGCGATGCGCCAGCGCGAAGCCTATGCGGTGCTGATGGTCGACATCGACCATTTCAAGGCCATCAACGACAGCCGCGGCCATCTGGCGGGCGACGCCGTCCTGCGCCACGTGGCCCAGTTGCTGCGCACCCGCCTGCGCAGCCAGGACATGGCCGGCCGCTGGGGCGGCGAAGAATTCCTGCTGCTGTTGCCGGCCACCGATGCCGAGGGCGCCACCCGACTGGCGCAGGCGCTGCGCGCGCTGGTGCAAGACACGCCCTGCCGCTACGAGGGCAGGTTGATCCCGGCGCAGATCAGCATCGGCGTGTGCGCCGCGACGCTGCAGCCGGGCGACCGCGCCAAATGGCTGGTGGATGCGGCCGACAAGGCGCTGTACCGCGCCAAGGAGCGCGGGCGCAACAGCGTCGAGCAGGCGCCGCTGCTGCGCCCGAGCGCGCCCGTGCCGACGCAGGGCTGAGCGCGCCGCGCAGCCCGTACGGCGCCGGCGCGCTGCCGATACACTTGAGCGCGATGCCAGCGCAGGCAGCGCCTCCAGGCCCGCATGAACCTCCCGTATCGCTTCGACACGCCCTCGATGCTCGTGATGATTATCGTGGCCACGGCGGCCATGGCCCTGGCCATCGCCGTGGTGCGCCCCGCGCGCCGCGAGGGCCTGGGGCTGTGGGCGCTGGCGCTCCTCGCTCATGCGCTGGCCTATGTGCTCTTGCTGACGCACGCGCTGCTGCCTGACGGCCTGGGGCTGGTGCTGGCCAACGCCAGCCTGAGTCTGGCCCTGGCGCTGCTGCTGGGCGCGGTGCATGCCTTTCACGCGCGGCCGCTGCCGCGCACGCCCATGGCCTTGCCGGTGCTGGTCGTGCTGCTGCTGGCGGCGTGGTTTGCGCAGGACTACCGCGCGCGCATCCTCGTGACATGTACCGTCTGGTCGCTGCAGATCGCGCTGGTGGTGCATGCGCTGTGGCGCCCGCAGCGGCCGGCGCAGTCGCGCGGTGCCTGGCTGCTCAGCGGCGCGCTCAGTGTGCAGGCGCTGCTGCTGGTCGCACGCGGCCTGTGGTTCATCGGCCATGTACCGCCGGGCCCGGGCTTTTTGCAGGGCGGCGACTTCGACGCGCTGGCGCTGGTCTGCTCGCACGCGGTACTGGTGCTGGCCTCGCTCGGTTTCATCCTGTTGACCAAGGACAGGGCCGACGCGGTCAACCTGCACCTGGCCAGCAACGACCCCTTGACCGAGATCCCCAACCGGCGCCAGTTGCAGCGCACTCTGGCGCGCGACATCGCCCGCGCGGTGCGCGAGCGCCAGCCCTACGCGCTGCTGCTGGTGGACGTGGACCACTTCAAGGCGGTGAACGACCGCTTCGGCCATGCGGGCGGCGATGCGGCGCTGCGCCACGTGGCGCATTTGCTGCAGCAGCCGCTGCGCCAGCAAGACCTGGTAGGCCGCTGGGGTGGCGAAGAGTTTCTCGTGCTGCTGCCCGCCACCTCGGCCACGGGCGCCCAGCTGGTGGCCGAAAAGCTGCGCCAACGCATTGAGCGCACGCCTTGCAGCCACCTGGGCCAAGACATTGCGCTCACGGTGAGCATAGGCCGCTGCGCCGAGGTGCTGGAACCGGGCGACGAGCCCGGGCATCTGGTAGAAACCGCAGACAAGGCGCTGTACGCCGCCAAACGCGCCGGGCGCAACCGGGTGGAAAGCGCTTCGCTGCCGCGCATGCACTTGCTGCGCGGCGCGCAGGCCGCGCCCGCACGCCGGCCTGCTGGCGCAGAACCCACTTGATTCAGGAAAACACCCCCATGACCCCTTTTGACAGCACCCTGGCCGGTGAGCGTCTGGCCCAGACCTGGGACGAAGACCTGACGCAGCAGATCAGCGACTACATCGAGATCCCGGCCAAATCGCCGGCCTTCGCCGCCGACTGGCAGGCCCAGGGCCATATCGACACCGTGGTGCGCCGCGCCTGTACCTGGGTGGAGCAGCAGCAGGTGGCGGGCCTGGCGCTGGAGGTGGTGCGCCTGCCCGGGCGCACGCCGCTGATCTTCTTCGAGGTGCCCGCAGCGCACACCGCCAGCGGCCAGACCGCGCTGATGTACGGCCACCTGGACAAGCAGCCCGAGTTCGAGGGTTGGCGCAGCCACCTGGGGCCGTGGACGCCAGTGATTCAGGACGAAAAGCTCTACGGCCGCGGCGGCGCGGACGACGGCTACGCCATCTACGCCAGCGTCGCTGCCATCAAGGAGCTGCAGCGCCAGGGCGTGGCGCATCCGCGCATCGTCGGTCTGTTCGAGACCTGCGAGGAAAGCGGCTCCTACGACCTGCTGCCCTACGTGGACGCGCTGCGCACGCGCCTGGGCGAAGTGGCGCTGGTGGTCTGCCTGGACTCGGGCGCGGGCAACTACGAGCAACTGTGGCTCACCACCAGCCTGCGCGGCATGGCCAGCGGCACGCTCAAGGTGGAAATCCTCACCGAAGGCGTGCATTCGGGCGATTCCTCGGGCCTCGTGCCCTCGTCGTTTCGCATCATGCGCCAGGTGCTCGATCGGCTGGAAGACTCGCGCACCGGGCGCCTGCTGCCCGAGAGCTTTCATGTACCGGTGCCGGCAGAGCGCCTGGCACAGGCACAGGCAGCGGCCGCCATCCTGGGTGATACGGTGATTTCCAATTTCCCTTGGGCGCATTACGACTGCGCGGGCGCCAGTCTCCAGGCGCTCGCGACCACGAGCGACCCGGTGCAGGCGCTGCTGCGCCGCACCTGGGAGCCGACGCTGTCGGTCACCGGCGCCGAAGGCCTGCCAGCGCTCAAGGACGCGGGCAATGTGCTGCGCCCCTACACGGCATTCAAGCTCAGCCTGCGCACCCCGCCCACGGTGGACGCCGGTGCCTGCGTGGCCGAGATGCAGCGCATCCTGGAAGACAACGCGCCCTACCAGGCGCGCGTGAGCTTCCACGTCGACGGCGCCGCCAATGGCTGGAACGCCCCGGCCGTGGCACCCTGGCTTGCGAGCGCCCTGGACGAAGCCAGCCAGGCACACTTTGGCGCGCCTTGCGGCTACATCGGCCAGGGGGGCACGATTCCGCTGATGAACATCCTGAGCCGCGGCTTTCCGCAGGCGCAGATGATGGTTTGTGGCGTGCTTGGCCCGCGCAGCAATGCCCACGGACCCAACGAATTTCTGCACCTGCCCTACGCCAAGCGCTTGACGGCCGTGGTGGCGCAGGTGCTCACGCGCATGGCCGCGCAGGCGCCGGGTTCTCCGCAGACACTGCAGCCGCAGCAGCAAGAAGCGCCGGGGCCGCAATAGCCCGCGCGAGTTGCACCGCGCACAAAAAAGCGCGCGGCGGCCGGGGCGGGCGACGCGCGCAAGAGAGAGACGGATACCGGGCACCTGTGGCCCGGCCAGCGCTAGGCAACCATGCCTACGCCGAGAAATCCCAGCACGATCAGAATGATCGTGATGACGACAAACAGATAGAAGAGCGTCTTGGCGATCGATGCCGTGCCGGCACTCAGGCCGCTGAAGCCCAGCACCCCGGCAATGACCGAGACGATTCCGAAAATGATGGCCCATTTGAGCATGGTGACCTCCGTGAATATGGGGTGCACGGCTCAGGGCCGTGCTGGTGCGCCGGCCGCCCCGAGGGGCAAGCGGCGCGGGGCTGCTTACCAGACGTAGTGGTTGCGGGTTTCCCAGTCGCTCACCTGCTGTTCAGCGGCGTCGCGGGCCATGCCATGGCGTTCCTGCAGCTTGCCCAGCAACTGGTCGCGCCGGCCTGCGATCACGTCGAGGTCGTCGTCGGTGAGCTTGCCCCACTGCTCCTTGACCTTGCCCTTGAATTGCTTCCAATTGCCCTTGATGGTGTCTTCGTTCATTTGAACCTCCTGATGGTTTGTTGCTTGGTTGAATCGGATGGCCTCGATGGCCCGGCTTACTTGTTTGCCGGACGTATCACGAGGTTGTTGTGCACTGCGCGCACGCCCTTCTGGGCACTGGCGATCTGGCCAGCGCGGGCGCGCTCGGTGGCGCTCTTGGCAAAGCCGTTCAAGGCCACTTCGCCATTGAGGGTTTGCACGTTGAATGCGCCGGCATCGACGGTCTTGTCCTCGATCATCTTGGCCTTCACGGCGGCCGTGATCGAGGCGTCATCCATGTAGTCGCTGGCGGTTTCCTGGCCGCGGATCACCGAGCAGCCGGTGGCCACCAGGGCCATGCTGGTCATGGCCGCGAGAAGAACGGTACGTATTGCTTTCATTTGACATCTCCTGCGTTGAACAAACTGTGGATTCGGTAATGGCCTGACTCAGTGCCTGCGTCCCAGCAGAAACGCCAGCGTGGCTCCGGTGGCTGCGGCAACCGCCATGGACTGCCAGGGACGGGCGCCCACCCAGTGGCTGGCGCGCTCATGGGCCTCCTGCAAGGCTTCGGTGGTCTGTTCGTAGGCGTCGCGGGCCAAGGCCTTGCCGTGGCTGGCGAGCCGGCGACCGCTCTGTTCCAGCCCGTCAATTCCGGGCTGCAAATCCTCGCGCAGGGGCGCCACCACGTCGGCGGCGCTCATGCTGGCGGTTTGTGTCTGCTGCGTCGCGTCGCTGGTTTTGTGCGCGGCTTCCAACTTGTTCATGCTTACTCCGTTGCGTGTTGTGAGGGATGGTGCAGCGCGCATGCCGGAGGGCTTGGCGCACTGCGTTTTGTGCATGGATTTCAGAATAGGAGAAGGCTGCGGCCAGCGGCATAGGCGGCGCGCGCTTTGCCGCGTCGGACGCGGTGCGCCGCCCGTGTAGGCGCTGTCTGACGCGGCGGCGGGCGGCCGCTCGCGCGGCCTTCAGGCGGGAGCGGCGGCGCTCGAGGGAATCAGTGCGATGAGCTCGCAGCCAGCGCCTGGGTGCGTCTTGAGCTGCAGTTCGCCGCCGCAGGAGAGCAGGCGGTGGCGCATGCCGGCCAACCCGTGGGTGCCGTGCGTGAGCGCTTCGGGGTCAAAGCCCACGCCGTCGTCGCACACGCTCACGCGCACCCGGCCCGCGTCGGCATGCATGTCGACGCTGACCCGGCTGGCGCGGGCGTACTTGCCGACGTTGGTGAGCGCTTCCTGCACCATGCGGTAGACGGTCAGCTCCGCACCCGGATCGAGCTCGACCGCCTGCAGCCGCACCTGCATCTGCAACCCCGAGGCCTCGCCAAACTCGCGCAGCAGTATCTCCAGCGCCGGCACCAGCCCGAGGTTGCGCAGCGCCGAAGGGTAAAGGCCCTCCATGATGCGCCGCTTCAGTGCTATGGCCTGGTTCAGGCTGTCCCTGAGGTGCTCCAGGCGCTCGCGCACCTGTTCGGGCTCGCCCGCCAGGCGCGAGCGCAGGCGCGCCACGTCCAGCTTGGCGGCGGTCATCAAGGCCCCGAGTTCATCGTGCAGCTCGCGCGCCAGGCGGGCGCGCTCGTTCTCTACCGCTTCCTGCAGATAAGTCGCGAGCATGGCCAGCGCCTGCGTGCGCCGGCGCACCTCGCTCTCCAGCTCGCTGCGCTGCGCGAGCAGCAGCTGGCGCTCGTGCAGGTCGGCCTCGCGTAGGCGAAAGCGCTGCTGGATGTACAGCACGAAGCCGCTGAGCAGCGCCATGACCGCAGCCAGGAAGGCGAGCCGGAAGTAGTTGACGAAGCTCGCAAAGTCGCGGTTCTTGTCGGCGATGAGGGCGTCGGCGTCGGCCATGATGCGCTCGCCGCTGGCGCGCAGATCCGCCGCGGCGTCGGAGGTGCCGGCGAACAGCGCCGCCTCGGGCTTGCCGCCGCGCGCGAGCTGCACCACGCGCGACAGCTCGGTCATGCGCCGGCGCGCGTCGGCGCCAAACGCCATCAGTGGCCCCGCATCCAAGGGGGTGCGCGCGGCGCTGGTGCTGAGCTGCGCGAGCAACTCCTGCACATGCCCTTCGGTGCGGTCAAAGCGCTGGTGGTAGACCGGCTCGTCGGTCAGCAGGATCGCGCGCAGCGCCGACTCGGCAATGTCGAGCTGGTTGTTGATTGCGTCGACCGACTCACGCACCGCCTGAACGTCGATGCGCTCGCCGTTCAAGTCAATGAACTTCTGGTAGGACTGGTTGATCAGCGCCAGCAGCGCTACCGCACAGGTGACCGCGATCACCAGCGCCACGCGCAGCGAGCGGGTGCCGCGCAGGCGCCGCGGCGCGGCTGCGGGGGCAGGCGCATTCAGCACGTCATGGCCTGGCTGCATAGAATCGAGCGAGCGGCCCGCGGGGGCGCCGCCACACGCCGGGAGGGCAGGCTTGCAATGATCACGATAGGCATTGTGGACGATCACGCCATCGTGCGCACGGGTCTGCGGCAGTTTCTCTCGGAGCAGGTTGACCTGCGCGTGGTCGGCGAAGCGGCAAGCGCGCGCGAAGCCATAGACCTGGTGCGCAACACCGAAATGGACGTGATGCTGCTGGACCTGTCCATGCCCGGCGCCAGCGGCATGGACGCGCTCACCATGGTGCGCGCCAAGGCGCCGGACCTGGGCATTCTGGTGCTTTCCTCCTACTCCGAAGAGCACTACGCGATCAATCTGATCCGCATGGGCGTCAACGGCTACCTGAACAAGGAATGCGATCCGCAGGAGATCGTCACCGCGGTGCGCACCATCGCGGCGGGCAACCGCTACATATCGGCCAACGTGGCGGCGCTGCTGGCGCAGCAACTGAGCAACCCGGGTGAGGGACCGGTGCATGAACAGCTCTCGGAACGTGAGCTGCAGGTCTTTCTGCACCTGGCGCGTGGCGCCACCGTGGGCGAGATCGCCGAGACCCTGTCGCTCTCGGTCAAGACCATCAGCACCTACCGCGCGCGCGTGCTCGAGAAAATGCAGCTGCACTCCAACAGCGACCTGACTTATTACGCGCTCAAGAACCACCTGATCCAGTGACCGGCGGCGCGCGCGGGCCGCAGCGATTCGTTCAGCGCTCCTGAGGCAGGCCGCGGCAGTAGTCGATCAGCGCATCGATGTCGGTGGACTTGTCGAACACCGCGTCCGCGCCCAGCGCCAGGCAGCGTTCGCGTACCGCAGGCGTAGCGTAGTTGCTCAGCACCACCATCTTGCGTCCGCTGTCGCGCTCCTTGCAGGCTTGCAGCACGCCAAAGCCCGTGCCCTCGTGCAGGGCGATGTCCACGATGGCCAGATCCCAGTCGGTCTGCGGGTGCAGCAGTGCGTCGCTGGCGCTGCGCTCGTCGCTGGCAAAGCCGACCAGCGTAATGCCCACGAGTTCGTCCAGCGCGGCCTGCAGACTCTCGCGAATCGTCGGATTGTCTTCGACCAGGTAGGTGCGCAGGCGGCGCTCGGCGCCGGCCCTGGGTTCCGGGGCGGCGATGGGAGAAACTTCGGCTGAGATCATCATGGCGTGCACACCCGCGCGGCAGCGCGGGACCGGGCCAGCTGCGTGCAGCCCGCAGTCCGAGTGTGCCTTGTTTGCGCCGTCTTGGCATGTAGGACAAGCCCGCATTCGCCGGGCTGCCCGCGCGCCAGCCCAGCGCGCCGCTTCAGCCGCGCTCGCGCCCGCCTTGCACTACCAGGCGGCAGGGGTTGTGCCCGAACCAGTAGACGAGTTCGTTCGGGTGGTTGAGCTCCCACAGCGCAAAGTCGGCACGCAGGCCCGGTCGCAGCATGCCGCGATCTGCCAGGCCCAGCGCGCGCGCCGCCTGGTGGGTGATGCCGCCCACGGCCTCGCGCGGCGTGAGCCGGAAAAAAGCGCACGCCATGTGCGCGGCCAGCAGCAGCGACAGACCGGGCGCGGTGCCCGGGTTGTGGTCGCTGGCCACCGCCATCGGCACGCCTGCGGCGCGCAATTCGGCAATCGGCGGCTGGCGTGTTTCGCGCAGCATGTAGTAGGCGGCTGGCAGCAGCACCGCGACGGTGCCCGCGGCCTGCATCGCCGCGATGCCTTCGCTGCTCAGGTGCTCGAGGTGGTCGGCGGAGAGCGCGCCGAAGGACGCCGCAAGCTGCGCGCCGCCCTGGTCGCTGAGCTGCTCGGCGTGCAGCTTGACCGGCAGGCCCAGGGAGCGTGCAGTCTCGAACACCCGGGCCACCTGGGCGCTGCTGAAGCCTATGGTTTCGCAGAAGGCATCGACCGCATCGACCAGGTTCTGGGCATGCAGAGCGGGCAACCAGGCGCACACCGCGTCGATGTAGTCGTCGGCGCGGCCCTCGAACTCCGGCGCCAGCGCATGCGCGCCGAGGAAGCTGGTGCGCACCTCGAGCGCAAGCTCGCGCCCGAGGCGCCGCGCCACGCGCAGGCACTTGGCCTCGTCTTGCAGCGACAGGCCGTAGCCGGACTTGATCTCCAGCGTGGTCACGCCGCCGGCCATCAGCGCCTGCGCGCGCTGGCGCGCGCTGTGCGCCAGCGCCTCTTCCGATGCGGCGCGCGTGGCCGCCACGGTAGAGCGTATGCCGCCACCGGCGCGCGCGATCTCCTCGTAGCTGGCGCCGTTCAGGCGCATCTCGGCTTCGCCCGCGCGGTCACCCCCGTAGACCAGATGCGTGTGGCAGTCGACCAGTCCGGGCGTGAGCAGCGCGCCGGCAAGATCGATCTCCTGCGCCGGCCGCAGCTCGCGAGGCAAGGCCGAGAGCGGGCCGAGCCACTCGATCCGTTCACCCTCGGTGACGACCGCGCCCTTCTCCACCAGGCCCCAGTCTTCAGCGGCCAACGTCGCCAGTCGTGCATTGCGCCAGAGTTTTTGCATCGCCAGGGGTTCCCGCGCTTGCGCTTCAGTCGGCCCACAGGCGCGCAAGCAGCGCCCGGTTGCCATCGGCCGCACTGCCGTCCAGCACCAGGGCGTGCGCCGCTTCGATATCAGGAGCAAACAGCCGGTCTTCGGCATAGAAAGGCACGCGCGCGCGCAGCGTGGCGTGGGCGCGCTGCAGCGCCTGCGAGCTCTTGAGCGGCTGGTGCATGTCCACGCCCTGGCAGGCGGCCAGCCATTCGATGCCGAGGATGCTGGCGGTGTTGTCGGCCATCTCGGCCAGGCGCCGCGCGGCGAACGTGGCCATGCTCACGTGGTCTTCCTGGTTGGCGCTGGTAGGCAGGCTGTCCACGCTGGCCGGATGGGCGAGCGACTTGTTCTCCGAGGCGAGCGCCGCCGCCGTCACATGGGCGATCATGAAGCCGCTGTTCAGCCCGGCGTTGTGCACCAGAAAGGGCGGCAGGCCCGAGAGCGTGCTGTCGATCAGCAAGGCGATGCGCCGCTCGGAGATCGCGCCAATCTCGCTGATCGCCAGCGCCAGCGTATCGGCGGCGAAGGCCACCGGCTCGGCGTGGAAATTGCCGCCCGAGAGCACCTCGCCGGTGTCGGCAAACACCAGCGGGTTGTCGGTGACCGCGTTCGCCTCGATCAGCAGGGTGCGCGCGGCCTGGGCGATCAGGTCGCGGCAGGCGCCGAGCACCTGGGGCTGGCAGCGCAGGCTGTAGGGGTCTTGCACGCGCTCGTCGCCCACCAGATGCGACTGGCGGATCGCGCTGCCCGCCAGCAGCGCGCGCGTGACCTGGGCGAGCGCGATCTGCCCCGGCTGGCCGCGCAGCGCATGCACGCGCGGATCAAACGGCGCGTCGCTGCCCTTGGCCGCATCGACGCACAGCGCGCCGATCACCGTGCCGGCATCGAGCAGGCGCTCGGCCAGGAACAGACCGTGCAGCGCGAGCGCAGTGGAGACCTGGGTGCCGTTGATCAGCGCCAGTCCCTCCTTGGCTGCGAGGGTGAGCGGTGCAATGCCGGCAGCGCTCAGTGCATCGATCGCCGCCATGCTGCGCCCGGCCCAGCGCACCTGTCCCTGGCCGATGAGCGCCAGCGTCATGTGCGCCAGCGGCGCGAGGTCTCCCGAGGCGCCCACCGACCCCTTGGACGGAACCAGCGGCAACACCCCGGCGTTGAGCATGGCCAGCAAGGTATCTATCACCACGGGGCGCACGCCCGAGTGGCCGCGCGCCAGGCTCGCCGCCTTCATCAGCATGACCAGGCGCACCAGCGCATCGGGCAGCGGCTCGCCCGTGCCTACCGAGTGCGAGAGGATGAGGTTGTGCTGCAACTGCGCCAGTTGCGCGTGTGCGATCTGCGTCTTGGCCAGCTTGCCAAAGCCGGTGTTGATGCCGTAGGCGGGCTCGCCGCGCGCGACGATGGTCTGCACCGCAGCGGCGCTGGCCGCAATCGCCGCCTGGGCCGACGCGGCCAGCGCCACGGGCAGCGGCTGCTGCCAGAGAGCGCGCAGTTGCGCAAGCGTCAGGCCCCCGGGCTGCACCGTGAGCTGCGCGCCGTTGTGCTGCTGGCCGAGGCTCGCCGGCGCCACCGGCGAGAGCGCGACCCAGGCAAGCGCCGGTTCGCCCTCGCCGCCCGCTGCCTCGGGCACCAGCGCCTCGCCCGGCGCCGGTGCCGACCACCACAGGCCCTGGCCGGCGGTGAAGACCTCCGCGCCGCGGCGCCAGCGCCCCGCCAGCACCATGCACAGGCCGGCTGGCGTGCTGCCCGGCTGCCGAGGGCCGGCGACGCGCTGCAACTGGCCCTGCCAATGGCCGCGGCGCAGCATCAGGTTGACATCGCGCGAGGCGCCGCCATGGGGCTGAGCGGTGATCGCCGCCTCACCCGCGAAGGCGAACACCTGGCCGGGCTGGTGCAGATCGAACAGCAGACTGGCGTCGTCGGCCTGCAGCCGGGCGCCCTCGCCGTCGAGCAGCATGGTCTGGCGGTCGACCCCGGGCATGGAAGAAAACGGCGCGGCGCCCTGCAGCGTGGCCACGCTCACGCGCCACTCGAAGTCGTCGAGCGTGCTGCCAGCGGGCCAGCGCACGATCTCGCGCGTGCTGCCCGCGCCATTCTTCCAGGGCGTGCTCTCTAGGGTAGTGAGGTCGAAGCGATGCATGGCGCTGTTCCCGGGTGCGCTCAGGCCATCATCGGCAATTTCAGACCGAAGCGCCTGGCGGTCTCCAGCGCCTTCTCATAGCCCGCGTCCGCATGGCGCATCACGCCCGAACCGCAGTCGTTGACCAGCACACGCGCCAGGCGCTCGGCGGCGGCGTCCGTCCCGTCGGCCACGATCACCATGCCCGCATGCTGCGAATAGCCCATGCCCACGCCGCCGCCGTGGTGCAGGCTGACCCAGGTAGCGCCGCCCGCGGTGTTCAGCAGCGCGTTCAGCAGCGGCCAGTCGCTCACCGCGTCGGTGCCGTCCTTCATGGACTCGGTTTCGCGGTTGGGGCTGGCGACGCTGCCGGTATCGAGATGGTCGCGCCCGATGACGATCGGGGCCTTGAGCTCGCCGCTTTTCACCATCTCGTTGAACGCCAGCCCCGCCACATGGCGCTCGCCCAGGCCGAGCCAGCAGATGCGTGAGGGCAGGCCCTGGAAGGCGATGCGTTCGCGCGCCATGTCCAGCCAGCGGTGCGTGTGCTTGTTCTCGGGGAACAGCTCCTTGATCTTGGCGTCGGTCTTGTAGATGTCCTCGGGGTCGCCCGAGAGCGCTGCCCAGCGAAACGGGCCCTTGCCCTCGCAGAACATGGGGCGGATGTAGGCGGGCACGAAGCCGGGAAAGTCGAAGGCCTTCTTCACCCCCGCATCCAGCGCCACCTGGCGGATGTTGTTGCCGTAGTCGAAGGTCGGCACACCCATGGCCTGAAAGTCGAGCATGGCCTGCACGTGCAGCGCGCAGCTCTGGCCCGCGGCCTGCTTGAGTTCAGCGTGGCGCGCGGGGTCGGCGGCGGCGGCGCGCCATTGCTGCACCGTCCAGCCCCGGGGCAGGTAGCCGTTGATCAGGTCGTGCGCGCTGGTCTGGTCGGTCACCAGGTCGGGCTTGATCGCGCCGGCCCTGGCGCGCTGGACCAGCTCGGGCAGGATGTCGGCGGCATTGCCCAGCAGCGCGATCGAGACCGCTTCTTTCTTTGCGGTGTGCTGCTGGATCAGCGCCAGCGCCTCGTCGATGTCCCTGGCTTGCTTGTCCACATAGCGCGTGCGCAGACGAAAGTCGATGCTCGCCTGCTGGCATTCGATGTTGAGTGAACACGCCCCGGCCAGCGTCGCCGCCAGCGGCTGCGCGCCGCCCATGCCACCCAGGCCGGCGGTGAGCACCCAGCGACCAGCGAGATCGCCGCCGTAGTGCTGGCGACCGGCCTCGACGAAGGTTTCGTAGGTGCCCTGCACGATGCCCTGGCTGCCGATGTAGATCCAGCTGCCCGCCGTCATCTGGCCGAACATGAACAAACCCTTGCGGTCGAGCTCGTTGAAGTGCTCCCAGTCGGCCCACTTGGGCACCAGGTTGGAGTTGGCGATCAGCACGCGCGGCGCGTTCTCGTGCGTCTTGAACACGCCCACGGGTTTGCCCGACTGCACCAGCAGGGTTTCGTCGGCTTCGAGCTGGCGCAGCGATTCAAGAATCTGGTCATAACAGGCCCAGTCGCGCGCCGCGCGGCCTATGCCGCCATAGACCACCAGGTCTTGCGGGCGCTCAGCCACCTCGGCGTCCAGGTTGTTCTGGATCATGCGGTAGGGCGCCTCGATCAGCCAGTTCTTGCAGGCAAGCTGGCTGCCGCGCGGCGCGCGGATGTGGCGGGACGGATCGTGGCGGGGGTCGTTGGCTGTGGTCATGAGAAGCTCCAGGACAGTGGGAAGCGGGCCGGGCGCATCAGTGCAGGCCCAGATAGGCTTCGGTGAGAGAGGGGTCCTTGCGGGCGTCGGCAGCGCTGCCCTGCCAGACCGAGCGGCCGGATTCGAGCACGCAGATGTCGTCGGCCACCTTGAGCACGCGCTCGGTGTTCTGCTCCACCAGCAGCACGGTCAGGCCCTCGGCGCGCAGGGTATCGAGCGCCCGATAACACAGGTCGATGACCTTGGGCATGAGGCCGAGCGAGAGCTCGTCGATCATCAAGAGGCGCGGGCGCGTCATCAGGGCGCGGCCTATGGCCAGCATCTGCTGCTCGCCGCCCGAGAGGTTGCCCGCGAGTGAATCGAGCCGCTCGGCCAGGCGCGGAAACAGCGCGAGCACGCGGTCGCGGTCGTGCGCAAAGACCTTCGCGGGCTGCACCAGGCCGCCCACGCGCAGGTTGTCCTGCACCGTCAAGTCCTTGAACAGGCGCCGCCCCTCGGGCGAGATGGCCAGGCCCAGGCGCACGCGCTCCGTGGCGGGCAGGGCGCTGATGTCGCGCCCCTCGAACAACATGGCGCCTCCCTGCTGCTGCACATGCCCGGCAATGCACATCAGCGTGGACGACTTGCCCGCGCCATTGGGCCCGAGCAGCCCGGTGATCGCGCCGGGGCGCAGCTTCAGGTTCAGCGCGTGCACTGCCTGAAACGCGCCATAGCCGCAGGAGAAGTCGCGCAGTTCAAGCATGGTCTGCCTCCTCCTCGGCCCGGGTTTCGCTGCCGAGATAGGCGCTGCGCACCACGGGCTGCGCCATGACGGCCTGCGGTTCGCCCTCGGCGATCTTGCGGCCGTTGTCCAGCACCACCAGGCGCCGGCAGATGCGCAGCACCTCGCCGAGGTTGTGCTCGATCAGCACGATGGTCACGCCCTGGGCATTGATCTCGGCAATCGTGTCGGCCAGGCCCCGCGCCTCCTTCGAGTTGAGGCCGGCGAGCGGTTCGTCGAGCAGCAGCAGACGCGGATTGAGCGCCAGCGCACGCGCCAGCTCCAGGCGCTTGAGCACGCCCAGCGGCTGCGTCGCCGGGCTTTGCTCGGCCAAGTGCGCAATGCCAACGCGCTCGAGCTCCTTGCGCGCCTGGGCGAGTTCATGGGCGTCGGACACCTGCAGCAGCGCGCCCAGCGGGCGGCGCGTCTTGCTGCTGGCCGCGGCCATGGCCACGTTGTCCTGCAGCGAGATGCTGCGCAGCGGCCGCACCAGTTGCTGCGACAGCGCCAGCCCCATGCGGATGCGCTCGTTGATCGCCAGCTCGTTCAGGCGCTTGCCATCGAGCAGCACCTGTCCGCTGGCAGGGCGCACCACGCCGGTGATGGCGCGCAGCATGGTGGTCTTGCCCGCGCCGTTGGGGCCGATCAGACCGAGCAGCTCGCCCTCGGCGACGGTGAAGGACACGCCATCGACCGCCAGCAGCCCGCCAAAGCGCACCGTGACCGATTCGATGGCGAGCAGGGCTTGGGCGCTCATGCCTTGCCCTCCCGCAGCTTGCTTGCGGCAAACATGCGCCGCACCAGGCCGGCGATGCCGCCGGGCGAAAAGCGCATCATCAGAAACAGCAAGCCGCCATAGACCAGCAGCTTGTAGTCGCCGATCACCTGGAACCAGGCGGGCAGCGCCGAGAGCACCGCCGCGGCAATCACCACCCAGGCGACCGAGCCGATGCCGCCGAACACTACCATTGAGAGCACGGTGATGGATTCGATGAAACCGAAGTTCTCGGCGCCGATGAATTGCAGGTGATAGGCCAGCAGCGCGCCCGACAGACCCGCCAGCGCCGTGCCTATGGCAAAGGCCGCGAGCTTGTAGCGCGGCACGTCGATGCCGAGCACGCGCATCGTGTCTTCGTCTTCGGCAATGCCGCCAAACACCCGCCCCATCCAGGTGCGGCGGATGTAGATCGACAGGCCCGCGACCAAGGCCGCGAGCACGATGCCAAAGGCCATGAAGCCGAACTTGCCCATGCCGTGGTCGGGAATCGAGGAAACCCCCATCTCGCCGCCCAGCCAATCCTGCTGGCGCACGAAACCGACGAAGAGAAACACCACGCCCATGGTGGTGATGGCAAGAAAATCGTCGCGCACGCGCAGCGACGCCAGGCCGACGATGAGGCCGAGCACGCAGGCGAGCAGCATGGCCACCGGCAGCGTGGCCAGAAAGGGCCAGCCGGCCTTGCCGAGCATGGCGGCGGCGTAGGCCCCCACGCCCTGAAATGCCGCGTGACCCAGGCTGATCTGGCCGCAAAAGCCGGTGATCAGGTTCAGCGACAGCGCAAAGATGACGCTGATCGCCATGGTGGTGAGCAAGGTGATTTCGTAGTCCATGTCCGATCACCTCAGCGCCGCGCGAACAGGCCTTGCGGGCGCACCATCAGCACCACGATCAGGAAGGCGAAGGCGATCGCGTTGCGGTCCAGGAACTGGCCAATGTAGATCGTGCCGAAGGACTCGACCACGCCGAGCACCAGCGACGCTGCGAGCGTGCCCGGCACCGACCCGAGGCCGCCCAGCACGATGATGGCCAGCGCCTTGTACGAGGGCACGCTGCCCATGGTCGGCTCGACCAGGTTGTTCAGCAGCGCCACCCAGACACCGGCAAAACCCGCCAGCGCCGAGCCGACGAAAAAATTGATGTCGCGCACCTGGCGCAGCGAGATGCCAAAGGACTCGGCCATCTGCGGATCGGTCACCGTCGCCTGGCAGGCGACGCCGATGCGCGTGCGCGACTGCAGCCAGGCGAGCACGCCGATGATCAGCACCGTGCCCACCACCATCCAGACTTCGACCCGGCTCAGTTGCAGCCCGCCGCCCAGCGCCACCTGCCCTTGCATCTGCGGCGTGGCAAACGACAGCCCCTGGGCGCCAAACACGATGCGAAACGCCTCCTCCGAGGCGATGTACAGACCGATCGAGGCTATCAGCGCGACGAAGGGCGGCTGGCTCAGCAGCGGCTGGTAGGCCAGGCGGTACATCAGCACGCCCGCCAGGCCGGCGATCAGCGCCGCGCCGACGAAGGCCAGCGGCAGGCTGCCGCTGGCGTTGGTGATCAACACGCCGGCGTAGGCGCCCAGCGTGAACAGCGAGGCGTGCGCGACGTGCAGGATGCGCAGCAGCCCATACACCAGGGTCAGGCCCAGGGCAATCATCGCGTAGATGCTGCCCTGCACCAGCCCCTGGACGACGAGTTCGACGTACAGCATGGTCTGCCGGCGCCTTTCGCGTCGCGCTGCTTACTTGGCCTTGGTCGGCGGGGCCAGCAGCACCGGGTCGTGGATCACGCTGTGACGGTGAAAGGCCTTGTCCTTGACGATCTGCACCTGCAGGTCTTTCTGCACCTCGTGCAAGTCGTTGAACGAGAGCTTGCCGATCGGCGTGTCGTAGCTGCCTGCGGCGATCGCGTCGCGCAGCGCCGCGCCGCCCTTGCCGCCGGTCTTCTTCAGGCCCTCGATCGCCACCTGCGTGGCGGTGTAGCTGGACGCCGCGACCATGTCGGAGCCCGCGCCGTAGGCCTTCTTGTAGTCAGCGAGGTAGGCCTTGGTGACGGGCGAGTCGGAATCACGATCGAGCGAAGTGGTCACCAGCGTGCCTTCCGAGGCGGGGCCGGCGATCTCGATGAACTTCTCCGAGTCGTAGCCCTCCTGGCCGATGATGGGCACGGTGATGCCGGCGGCGCGCAACTGGCTCACCAGCGGCCCGGCGTTGAAGTAGTAGCCCGAGGCGTAGATGACCTCGGGGTTGTCCGCCTTGACCTTGCTCACCAGCGGGCCGAACTGGCGGTCGGCCATGCCGTATTCGTACTCGTTGATTACGTTCAGGCCGAGCTTCTTGGCGCCGTCCTTGAAGCCCGCGGCCAGCGACTGGCCGAAGTCGTTCTTCACGGTGATCAGGGCGACGTTCTTCTTGCCCAGCTCCTGCACCAGCTTGGCGCCGCCACGACCTTGCACCTCACCCATGGCCGAGACGCGGAACATGTAGTCGCCCGCCAAGGTGACGTCCGGATGGATGGAGTAGGCCACGACGTAGGGCACCTGCGCCTTCTGGAAGATGGAAGCGGCCGCGCGCGTCGAGCCCGAATACGAGCCCGAAACGCCCACCACCACCTTGTCCTTCTCGATCATCTTGGTGACGGCCGGCACGGCTTCCTTGGCCGAAGCCTGGTCGTCGTAGACCACGAGCTCGAGCTTCTCGCCGGCCACGCCGCCGGCGGCATTGGCTTCGGCCACCGCGAGCTTGGCGCCTTCCAGCGCCGACTTGCCGTCGGCCGCGGCAAAGCCGGTGGATGGCACGTTGAAGCCGATCTTGATGTCGGCCCAGGCCGCGCCCGCGGGCAGGGCCAAGGCCAGCGCTGCGGCAAGCAGCTTGGGGGCAAAGGGGAAATGGGGTTTCATGAGCTTCTCCTTGGGGATGGACCTCTGGACGCGGGGCGCCGACTCGTTGTTTAATGCCTATACAACAATTCGATGTTCAGCCGCATGTTGTATATACATCTCGCGGAAAATGAATTTAGATGGTGCGCTGTGCAGTGTCAACAGCGGCCGCGACAAATTACGGGTTTACCCTGATGAATCTCCGGACTTCCTCCGCCGACCTGGCAGCGCGCGACAAGCGCGCACCGGCCTTTCAGCGCATCAAGGAGCACGTGCTGCGCCAGATCCACGAAGGCCATTGGCGCGAGGGCGACGCGATCCCGGGCGAGGAGGCGCTGGCGCGCGAGTTCGGCGTCTCGCGCATGACGGTAAACCGCGCGCTGCGCGAGCTCAGCAGCGAACAGGTGCTCGAGCGCGTGCAGGGTTCGGGCACCTATGTGGCGCAGCAGAAGTTTCTCGCCACGCTGGTCGAGCTGCGCAACATCGCCGACGAGATCGCCGCGCGCGGCCACCGCCATGCGAGCGAGCTGCAGTTGCTCGAACGCGCCCGCGCAAGCGACGCCCTGGCGCGCAAGCTCGGGCTGGCCGCGCGCGCCAGCGTCTTCCACTCAGTCATCGTGCACTTCGAGAACGGCTTGCCGTTGCAGGTGGAAGACCGCTGGGTCAACCCCCAGGTCGCGCCCGACTACCTGGCCCAGGACTTCACCCGCGGCACGCCCAACGCCTATCTGATGAAGGTGGCGCCGCTGCAGGGCGTGGATTTCGAAATCGAGGCCGACACCCCCACCGAGGCGGTTCGCCAGCTGCTGCGCATGCAGGCGCGCGAGTTCTGCCTGGTGCTGCGCCGCACCACCTATTCCATGGGCCAGGTGGCGTCGGTCGCGGCCATGTGGCACCCGGCCAAGCGCTACCGCTTTACCGGCCGCATCTGAGCGGCCCGGCGCGGCACGGCCCGGCGCTACCATCGGGGCGAAAGGAAGACCATGACAGCGCAAAACCCCTGGCAAGGCCGTGACGACTCGGCCGAATCCGGCGACACCCGCCGCCTGCACCAGATCGTGCGCCACGACGATGACTACGGCGTGGGCGATGCGGTGCTGGCCGGCTTTGCAAGCGACGCCGGCGTGGCGCGCAACCAGGGCCGCGTGGGCGCGCGCGAGGCGCCGCAGGTGGCGCGCCGGGCGCTGGCCAACCTGCCCGCGCACGCGCTGCACGCACTCTGGGACGCGGGCGACGTGCTCTGTGAGGGCGACACTCTGGAAGCCGCGCAGAGCGCGCAGGCGCAGCGCGTGGCGCAAATCCTCGGCTGTCGTGCGCGCCTGGTGGTGCTCGGCGGCGGGCATGAGATCGCCTGGGCCGACTACCAGGGCCTGCGCGATCATCTGTACGCCAGCGAAGGGCCCGGCGGGCGGCTGCTGGTGCTGAACCTGGACGCGCACTTCGACCTGCGCACCAGCCGTCCCGGCAACTCGGGCACGCCCTTCGACCAGATCCTGCAGGATGCGCGCGAGCGCAGTCTGCCGGTGCGCTACGCCTGCCTGGGCGTTTCACTGCTGGGCAACACCCCGGCGCTGTACCAGCGCGCCAACGAGCTCGATGTGTACTGGCGCGAGGACACCGAAATGCAGGAGCGCCAACTGGATGCGCGCCTGGCCGACATCGACCGCCTGCTGGCCGAGGCCGAGCACGTCTACCTGACCATAGACACCGACGCGCTGCCGGCCAGCGTGGCGCCGGGTGTCTCGGCCCCCGCGCCCTACGGCGTGCCGCTGAGCGTCGTCGAAGCCTGCCTGCAGCGCGTGAAGGCCAGCGGCAAGCTGCGCCTGGCCGACATTGCCGAGTTCAACCCGCAATACGACATCGACGGCCACACCGCGCGCGCCGTCGCTCGCCTGGCCTGGCAGTTGCTGCAACCCCTGACCGCTTGAGCGCGGCCGCAGACCTGCGCCGCGCGCTCAGAACGTCCCCGGATACAGCCCGCCGTCGAGCAGCAGGTTCTGCCCGTTGATGTAGCCCGCCTGCGGGCTGCACAGGAAGGCGCAGAGCGCGCCGAATTCGCCTGGCGTGCCAAAGCGGCGCGCCGGGATCTGCGCCGTCTGGCTGCGGCGCACTTCCTCCAGCGGCTTGCCGGTCTTCTCGGCCGCGGCCACCAGCGTGGCCTTGAGCCGGTCGGTGTCGAACTTGCCAGGCAGCAGGTTGTTCACCGTCACGCCGTGCGCCGCGATGCCCGAACGCGCCAGCCCGGCGATGAAGCCGGTCAAGCCGCTCCTCGCGCCGTTGGACAGCGCCAGGATGTCGATCGGTGCCTTCACCGCGCTGGAGGTGATGTTGAGAATCCGCCCATAGCCGCGCGCCGCCATGGCGTCCACCACCGCCCGGATGATCTCTATCGGCGTGAGCATGTTGGCGTCGAGCGCGCGCTGCCAGTCCTGCGCCGAAAAGCCGCGCCAATCGCCCGTGGGCGGGCCGCCCGCGTTGGTCAGCACGATGTCGAAATCCTTGCCCGGCCCACTGGGGGCGGACCACACCGCGTCCCGCCCCTCGGGCGTGGTGATGTCGCCAGCGACGGCGATGACTTCAGGGCTTTTTTGGCCTGTAGCGCTTGCCCAATCTGCGCCGGCAGCTCTCAATTGTGAAGCGGCTTGCATCAGCGGCGCCTCGGTGCGCGCGTTGACCACGAGGTTCACGCCCTCGGCCGCCAGCGCCTGCGCGCAGCCCAGCCCCAAACCCTTGCTGGCGCCGCAGACCAGTGCCCAGCGGCCGGCGATAGCCAAATCCATGCCCATGCTCCCTTGATTGCCGATGTGCCGATCATGCCGCCTGCGCCGCCGCGCTGCCAGAGCCGGCCGCGCCGAGCGCGCCGCAGCGGGCAGGCGGGGCAATGCCGCGCGAAGGGCCGAGCCGGGCACGCCGATTGCTGCCCGCCCTGCACTCTCGCGTTTGCAAAACCTCAAGGAGATTGCCCATGCACACCAACCCTTTGATGGCCGGCGTATTGCTGCTCGCACTGGCGGGCTGTGCCGCGCCAACCGACGAGCACGCACGGAGCAGCAGCGCGCATGCGACGGAGTCGCTCGCCCAGCAGCAGGGCAGCCAGGCGCCGACTTTTCGCTGGCGCACCGTGGGCAACGGCGCGCAGGCGGGCGAGCTCGGCTATGGCTGGCAGTTCTTCAACGGGCCGGGCACGCCGCGCGCCGTGGCCATCAGCCCGCTGGGCGACTACTACTACAGCCGCGGCGCCGGGCCGCACTGGATTGCATGGGGGCCGCTTGCACGTTCGAGCAGTTGGCGCCAGGAGCACACCGGCCTGGCGCAGTGACGCAGTGAACCGCGCCTCTTGAAGCTTGCGGCAAATCCGGCTCGCTGACGTTCTTGCGCCGCAAGGCCGCGCCGCTGCGTCCCGAGCAAGCCGTCCATGCCGGACAGCGACGAAGCCGAAAACCCGGACCGATGCCTGCCAGCACCCGGGCCAGCGCCCGGCCGCCGGGCGTGGGCTGACCAATTGCCTGCCGCCTGATCCGTTCAAGTACTGGCGGGCAGGCTCAGGCACATGCGCAAGCCGCCCAGCGGCGCAATGCCGGCGTGCACCTCGCCCCCATAGGTTTGCGCCAGCGAGCGCACGATGTCCAGCCCCAGACCGGCGCCCCCGCGCGCGCCCTGCGTGTCGCTGCGCACGTCGCCCAGTTGCACGCCGCGTTCGAACATGCGCTGGCGTTCGGCCTCGGGGATGCCGGGACCGTCGTCGTCGATGGTGAAGACAAGCTGGTCACCCTCGGAGCGCACCGCCACCCGCACGCACGAGCGCGCCCACTTGCCGGCGTTGTCCAGCAGGTTTCCGAGCATTTCGTACAAGTCCTGCGCTTCGCCCCGAAATTGCGCCGGCGGCACGCCATCGGCCAGTTCGAAGCGCAGCCCGCGGTCCGCATACAGGCGCTGCATGGTGCGCACCAGCGCCTGCAGCGGCTCGAGCACCGGTGTGGCCAGGCCCGTGGCGCGCACCGCTGCCGCCGCGCGCGCGCGCGCCAGATGCCAATCCACCTGCCGGCGGGCGCTTTGCACCTGCTCGCGCACCAGGAGAGCCAGCGCGCTGTCGTCCTGCTCGGCGGCGTTGGCGATGATCGCCAGCGGCGTATTCACCGCGTGCGCGAGGTTGCCTGCCTGCGCGCGGGCCCGCTGCACCATCTCGGCGTTTTCAGCCAGCACGTGGTTGAACTCGGCCACCAGCGGCTGCAGCTCTTGTGGAAACTGCCCGGGGAGCTGTCCGCTTGCGCCCGCGCGCACCGCAGCCAGACGCCGGCGCAGCAGCGCCAGTGGCCGCAGCGCCAGCTGCAGCTGCAGGGCAACGGCCAGCAACAGGCCAGCGGCAAGGATGGCGAGCGTGATCCACAGCAAATGGGTGAAGCGCGCAATCGGCTGCGCCACCAGCGCTTCATCACCGGCCACCGTCACAAGCAAGGGCGGCGCACCTGCGTCGGGCAGCTCGAGCGTGCGCGCCACCGCCAGCAGCGCATGGCCCTGGGCGTCGCTCAAATGCAAAACCTTGTCGCCCGTGGTCTTGCCCAATGCGGCAGGCAGCGCCAAGGTCTGATCCCAGAGCGAACGCGAACGCGCGATGGCGGCTTGCGGCTGCGTGCCCAAACGGTCGATCTGCCAGTACCAGCCCGAGAGCGGGGTAGAGAGTCTGGCATCGCCCGCCATCGCGCCCAGCCTGGGCTGGCCATCCACCCAATCGAGCGCGCCGCTCAACTGGTCGAGCTGCTGCACCAGCTGCGCCTGCCACTGCGCCATCACATGCTCGCGAAACAAGGCTGCCAATCCCCAGCCCGCCACTGCAAGGGTAATGGCCACCCAAGCGAGCGTGCCCACCAGCAGGCGCCAGCGCAGTGAACCTTTCATGCGCCGCTGGCCGCAGGCTCCACCAGGCGATAGCCCAGCCCGCGCAAGGTTTCTATGCAGCCTTCGGGCAGCTTCTTGCGCAGGCGCGCGATAAAGACTTCGATGGTGTTGGAGTCGCGGTCCTCATCGAGCGGGTACAGGTGCTCGGAGAGTTCGGTGCGCGAGAGCACCTGCCCCTTCTTCTGCATCAAAAGCGCGAGCAGCTTGAACTCGTGGCTGGTCAGTGCCAGCGGCTGGCCAGCCACCGCCGCGCGGGCGCTGCGGGTATCGAGTGCGATCTCGCCGCACTGCCACTGGCTGCTCGCGTGCCCGGTCTGGCGGCGCAGGAGGGCACGCAGTCGCGCCTGCAGCTCCTGCATGTGAAAGGGCTTGGCCAGGTAATCGTCGGCACCGGCATCCATGCCCTCCACCTTCTCCTGCCAACTGCCGCGCGCGGTGAGGATGAGCACCGGCATCCTTCGCCCCGCGCTGCGCCAGCGGCGCAGCACCGAGAGGCCGTCCATCTGCGGCAAGCCCAGGTCGAGTACCACGGCGTCGAAACTTTCGGCGTCGCCCAGGTAATGCGCCTCGCGGCCATCGCCGGTCTCCTCGACCGTGTGACCGGCATCGCGCAGCGCCTGCGCGAGTTGCTCGCGCAGCACGGGCTCGTCTTCCACCACCAGGAGGCGCATCAGTGCCTGTCCCTGTCCTTGCGTTTGACCTTGAGCACCCGGCCATCGACCGCATCCACCACCAGCTTGGCCACGCGGCCCTCGGCTTGCAGCAGGCGGATTTCGTAGATGAAACGACCATGCTCTCGCTCGAACTCAACCTTGAGCACCTGGCCGGAGAAGCCCTCCTGCTGCATTCTGGCAAGCACTTCGGCGAGCGGCAACACCTGGCCGCTGGTCAGCGCCTGGCGCGCGCGTTCGTGGTCGTCATCGCCTGCGAGCAAAACCCCCGAGCCGCCGAGCGCAGCCAGCAGCAGGCCAGCCAAGGCAAGGCGGCGAAGAAGGAAGAAGCGCATGGTGTTCATGGCTGCAATGTATAGCGCGCCATCCATGAACCGGGCATGAACGACGATAGTGCGTGCGTCGCTTGACAGCTTGGCTCGGCGCCACATAAGATAGTAATAACTTACTTTCTTTCAGCAATGCGATGAGCAGTTCCGGTCAATACCTTTCCGCCGACGAACGGCGCGCCGCCGCCGTCGAGGCGGTGATCGAACTGGCGGGCCAGCACAATCCGAGCGAGATCTCCACCACCGCGATCGCCAGGCACATGGGCGTGACCCAGGGTGCGCTATTCAAGCACTTCCCCACCAAGGAAGCGATTCTCGAAGCCGTCATGGGCTGGGTGGCCGAGCGGCTGCTGGCACGCGTGGACAAGGCGATTGCCGCCGCGCCCTCGCCGCTTGCTGCGCTGGAGGCCGTGTTCATGACGCATGTGCGCTTCATCGTCGAGCACCCCGGCGTGCCGCGCATGCTGTTTGGCGAGCTGCAGCGCGCCGAGGCCAGCGCGCCCAAACGCGTGGCGCAGACCCTGATCCTGCACTATGGCGAGCGCCTGCAACGACTGATCGCCAAGGGCAAGCAGCAGGGCGAGATCGGCGCACACGTTGACAACCAGGCGGCAGCGTTGCTCTTTGTCGGCACGGTGCAGGGGCTGGTGATGCAGTCCATGCTGGCGGGCGACGTGCGCCAGATGCGCACCCAGGCGCCCGGCGTGTTCCTGCTCTACCGCCACGCCATGACCGGAGCCGCGCAATGAACTTCGCCCTGCCCAAGCGCCGCACGCTGGCGCTGTTTGCCGTGCTGCTGCCCCTGGCCGCCTTGCTGGCCTGGGTGGCGCTGCGTTCGGGACCCATGGCGCCGGTACAGGTCACGCAAGCGCGGGTAGAGAGCGCTCAGCTTGCCCCGGCGCTCTTTGGCATAGGCACCGTGGAGGCGCGCCACACCATGCGTCTGGGGCCCACCGTGGCCGCGCGCGTCAAGCATCTCGATGTGGACGTGGGTGATGTGGTGCGCGCCGGGCAATTGCTTGGTGAAATGGAGCCGGTGGACTTGGACGAGCGTCTGCAAGCCCTGCAGGCGCTGCGCAAGCGCAGCCAAGCCGCGCTGCGCGAGGCCACTGCGCGCCAGGGTTTTGCCAGTGCGCAAGCCGAGCGCTACGCCCAGTTGCTGGCCGCGCATTCCACCAGCGAAGAGCTGCTGCTCACGAAACGCCAGGAGTTGGCCGTGGCCGATGCCGCCCTGGCTGCGGCGCGTGAAGACCTTGTCCGCACCACGGCAGACATCGCCGCGCTGCGCGCCCAGCGCGGCCAGCTGCGCCTCGTGGCAAACAAGGACGGCATCGTGAGCGCGCGCGAGGCAGAACCCGGCAGCACCGTGGTGGCCGGTCAAGCGGTGCTGGAGGTGATCGCCCCGGCCAGCCTCTGGATCAATCTGCGGCTCGATCAGATCAGCGCCGCAGGGCTTGCGCCCGGACTGCCCGCGCAGATACGCCTGCGCTCACGCCGCAGTGAACCACTCACCGGTCGCGTGCTGCGCGTGGAGCCCAAGGCCGATGCGGTGACCGAGGAGCTGCTGGCCAAGGTGGTGTTCGAGCAACTGCCCACGCCGCTGCCGCCGCTGGGCGAACTTGCCGAGGTCACGCTGCAACTGCCTGCGCTGGCGGCCACGCCGGTGCTGCCCAACGCCGCGCTGCACCACCGGGGCGGTGAAACCGGAGTGTGGCAAGTGGCCGATGGCCGGGCGCGCTTCGTACCCGTGAAAACCGGCCGCAGCGATCTGCAGGGACGCGTGCAGATCGTGACGGGCTTGCAAGCCGAGGACACCGTCATCGTGCACAGCGAACGCGCGCTGACCGACAAGCGCCGCGTCCAGCAGGTGGCGCGCATCGCCGGGGTGCAACCGTGATTTCGCTCGCCGGGCGCGACATCCTGCACAGCTGGGGCAAGTTCATCTTCACCGGTTTCGGCCTGGGTCTCTTGATCGGCGTCACGCTGGTGATGGCAGGTGTCTATCGCGGCATGGTCGACGACGGCCAGGCGCTCCTGGACAACAGCGGCGCCGACCTCTGGGTGGTGCAGCAGGGCACGCTGGGGCCCTACGCGGAATCGTCCAGCCTCGCCGACGACGCCTGGCGCCAGGTGAGAGCACTGCCCGGCGTGGCGCGCGCCGCCAACGTCACCTACTTCACCATGCAGGTGCGCAAGGAAGGCGATGCAGACGACACGCGCGCCATGGTGGTGGGCATTGCCGCCGATGAGGCCGCAGGCACGCCCGGCTGGCCGCCGTATCTGGTGGCCGGGCGGCAAATCACGCGCGGGCACTACGAAGCGGTGGCCGACATCGCGAGCGGTTTTCGCCTGGGCGACGTGCTCGCCATTCGTCGCCACCGCTACGAGGTGGTGGGACTGACCCGGCGCATGGTGTCTTCCAGCGGCGACCCCATGGTTTTCATCCCGCTGAAAGACGCGCAGCAGGCGCAGTTCCTGAAGGACAACGACGCCATCCGCGCCGCACGCCGGCGCAGCGCAGCCAACCCGGCGTTCAATCGCCCGGGCGTGCCCGGCCTGCTGGAGGCGATCAACGCCAGCCAATCAGCCAGCACCTCGGTCAACGCCATCCTGGTACGCCTGGCAGCCGGCGCCAACCCCGAGGCCACGGCCAGCGCGATCGAGCGCAGCACGCAGCTCAGCGTGCACACCCGCGCGCGGATGCAGGACATCCTGGTGAGCAAGCTGATTGCCACCTCGGCCAAGCAGATCGGCATGTTTCTCGCCATCCTCGCCATCGTGAGCGCCGCCATCGTCGCTTTCATCATCTACACGCTCACCATGGACAAGATCCGCGAGATCGCGGTGCTCAAGCTCATAGGCACCAAGAACCGCACCATCGCCGCCATGATCCTGCAGCAGGCGCTGGCGCTGGGCATGATCGGTTTTGCCGTGGGCAAGATCAGCGCCAGCTGGTCGGCGCCCATCTTTCCCAAGTACGTACTCTTGATTGCACAGGATTCGGTGATCGGCTTCTTCGCCGTGATGGCCATTTGTGCGCTCGCCAGCGTGGTGGCCATCCGTATGGCGCTGCGCGTAGACCCCGCAGAAGCCATCGGAGGCTGACATGAGCCAGGACAAAGGCATATACATAGCCGGCCTGTCCAAGCGCTACGGCTCGGGCGACTCGGCCGTGCTTGCGCTCAAGGACGTGAACATGCACGTGGCACCCGGCGAAGTGGTGGGGCTGATCGGCCCCTCGGGCTCGGGCAAGAGCACGCTGCTCAAATGCCTGGGCGCGGTGACGGACCCGACGACAGGACGCATGGCGCTGGGCAACGAGACCATTTTCGACAACGGCTGGAAGGTACGCGAGTTGCGCGCGCTGCGCCGCGACAAGATCGGCTTCGTGTTTCAGGCGCCCTACCTGATTCCGTTTCTGGACGTGCTGGACAACGTGGCGCTGCTGCCCATGCTCGCGGGCGTGCCCAATGCCCAGGCGCGCGAGCGGGCCATGGAGCTGCTCACCGCGCTGGACGTGCAGCACCGCGCAAGCGCCATGCCGGCGCTGCTCTCTGGCGGCGAGCAGCAGCGCGTGGCGATTGCACGCGGCCTGATCAACCGCCCGCCGGTGATCCTGGCCGACGAGCCCACGGCGCCGCTCGATTCCGAGCGGGCCATGGCCGTGGTGCGCATCCTGAACGCGATGGCGCAGCGCTACCAGACTGCCGTGGTCGTGGTCACGCACGACGAAAAAATCATCCCCACCTTCAAACGCATTTACCACATCCGCGACGGCGTCACGCACGAAGAGGCGGGTGAAGGAAGGAGCTGCTGATGCCCCGGTTTCCAAGCTCCCTGACGGCGGTGCTGGCTGCTGCCGCGCTCGCGGGCTGCGCCAGTACCACCGCCCCGTTTACCCGGCCCGCTGCGCCCACGATGCAAAGCTACACGCCCACTGCCAATGAAGCGACAGCCCCCGCAGCCAGCGGCGCGCAGCGAATCATCGTCGTGCAGGCGCCTGAGCCAGCATGGTGGCGGGCGCTGCAATCGCCCGGACTCGACGCCCTGATCGAGCAGGCTTTCAAGGCCAGCCCGACGCTGGCTGCCGCGCAGGCGCTGCTCACTCAGGCGCAGGCGCGCCAACAGGCCCAGGCGGACAGCATGCGGATGCCGCAGGTCGACGCCGGCCTTGGCATGCAGCAGCAACGCGCCACAGGCGCCGCCCAGGGCCAAGAGGGCACGGGGCGTGAATTTCGCCTGTACAGCGCCAGCGTAGGCGTGCGCTATCAGTTCGATCTTTCCGGTGTGCAGGGCCATACCCTGCAGCAACTCGCCGACCGAACCGCCTGGCGCCGCCATGAGCTTGATGCCGCACGCCTGATGCTTGCCGGGCAGATTGCGCAGGCCGCCATCACCCGCGCACGCCTTGCGGCGCAGATCGAAGTCAGCGATGCGCTGCTCTCTGGCCAATTGCGGCAGTTGCACCTGGCGCATGAGCGCCAACGCCTGGGCCAGGCCCTGCCCGACGAGGCGCTGGCGCTCGCCACCCAAGCCGAGCAAACCCGCGCCAGCCTGCCGCCGCTGCGCCGCCAGTTGCAGCAAACCGAGCACCTGCTGGCGCTGCTCTGCGGGCAGGCGCCGGGCACGGCGCAAGTGCCCGCCTTCGTGCTGGCCGATTTCACGCTGCCCGCCGAGCTGCCGCTGCTCGTGCCCTCCGCACTGGTGCGCCAGCGCCCCGACATTCAGGCCAGCGAGGCGCTGCTGCACGCCGCACATGCCGAACACGGCGCCGCCGTGGCCCGGCGCTACCCGCAGCTCACGCTCAGCGCCAGCCTGGGCAGCCAGGCGCTTGCCGCCGGGGCCTTGTTTGGCGGTGCCTCGGCGGTCTGGGCGCTGGGCGCGCAGCTGGGCGCGCCCTTGTTCAACGCCGCGCAGCCCTCCGAAGAGCAAGCAGCGATGGCGGCGCTGGATGCCGCCAGCGCCAACTACCAGAGCGTGGTGCTGCAGGCACTGCGTGAGGTGGCCGACGTGCTGCGCGCCATCGAGCACGACGCACAAACCGAGCAGGCGCTGATGAGCGCCGACGCCAGCGCGCGCCAGAGCGTGCAGCTGGCCGAAGAGCGCCTGCGCCTGGGCGCAGTGAGTGAAGTGCAGTTGCTGATAGCACAGCAGCAGGCTCAGCAAAGCGCCCTGCAACGGGTGGCCGCGCAGGCCCAGCGCCTGAGCGACAGCGTGGCGCTGTACCAGGCCATTGGAGCGGCAAGCGCTCGCACGCCCGGGTAAAGCCGACGCAAAACAAGTCCCCGCGATGCGGCGCGCGCTGGGTTGGGTGGGCTGCGCGACGCAAAGCGCAGGCATGGCCGCAGCCATGGCGAGAATGTGCAAGGACGCAGACCACCCCAAGCCAGGGATGCGATGCGCGCGAAGAACTTGTTCAGCCTTGCCTGAAACTTGCCTGGGTGGCAGATGAACTGGCAATGAACGCCCGCTTCAGCATCGGTTCACCGCCGGCCACGCACACTGGCCTTCAACCTGTTCAAGGAGTGTGCAATGAATCGACGCAGCAAAACCATCGTAGCCGCAGCGCTCGCAACCCTTGCGCTGGCCGTGGGCGCCTTGCCTGCCCTGGCGGGCGACGACTGCAAGGTGCCCGCCAGCCAATGGCAATCGCGCAATGCGGTGCGCCAGATGGCCAGCGAGCAGGGCTGGCAAGTGCAGCGCCTGAAGGTCGACGACGGCTGCTACGAGCTGCGCGGCATCGACGCGCAGGGCCAGCGCTTCAAAGCCAAGATTGACCCACAAACGCTGGAGATCGTGAAGATCAAGCGCAAGCAGCGCGAACGCCGACAAGGCCGCGACACCCAGCTCGCGCCCGATCCCGAAGCCGTCGCGATCCAGCCCTCCAGCAGCTCGCCGTTCACCTCCGGCAGCCGTCCGCGCGCCCAGGTGGAGTGAACTCAAAAGCTCAATCAAAAGTGGACTGAACGCTCTACCAGAAAGCGTTGCAAGCTATCTTTACGAAAGCAAAACTATGAAAAAACCCCTGCTCACCGCCCTCGCCATCGCCTGCGCCCTGGCCGTCCCGATCTTGGCCCAGAGCCGCGAAATCACCATCACCACGCAGCTCAAAAACTATGGCGGCGGCGGCGCCTACCTCGCCCTGTATCTGAGCGACGCCAAGGGAGCCTACGCCGGCACCCTGTGGGTCGCGGGCGGCAAGACCAAGTACTACAAGCATCTGACCGACTGGAACCGGCTGTCCGCAGGCGATGCCAAGCGCCTCGCGGGCGTCACCGGTGCCAGCGTGGGCGCGGGCCGCACGCTCAAGGTGACGGCCGATCTGGCCGATGCGCTGATCGACGCGGGCTATGAAATCCGCATTGATGCCGCCGTCGAAGACATGCGCGAGAGCCCGAGCGAAGTGCGTCTGCCGCTCACGGCAGCAGGCTCGGGCAAAGCCCAGACGGGCAAGCAGTACGTGCAGTCGCTCAGCTACCAGCTCAAATAAGGTCGAACCATGGTGTGGCGACAACTGCACCGCTGGATCGGCCTGGTGGCGGGCGCCGTGGCCGTGGTGCTGGGCATCACGGGGGCGGTGCTGGCCCTGGAGCCCGTGCAATCGGCCTGGCAGAGCCCGGCTGCAGCGCGCAGCCTGAGCGTGGCGCAACTGGCCGATCGGGTGGCAGCCGTAGTGCCGGGCGCCGAGGAAATCCGCCGCCTGCCCTCGGGCGACACCGTGGTCTATGCCTTTGACCATGGCGAGCCACGCGCCAGCCGCATCGACCCTCAAAGCGGCCAGGTGCTGGGCGCGTGGGAGCCGTCGGCCACGCTGCGCTGGTTGCGCAACCTGCACCGCAAGCTGTTGCTCGGGGATATCGGCCGGCTGGTGGCGGCAGGCGCGGCGCTGGCCATGGCCTTGCTGTGCATCACCGGCCTCGTGCTGCTGCAGCGGCGCCAGGGCGGCTGGCGCAAGCTGGGCAACCGGGTGCGCGGCAGCCCGATGCAGCGCCTGCACTGCGCCGCCGGGCGGGCATTGCTGGCGGTGCTGCTCGTCTCTTCGCTCGCCGCGCTCAACCTGAGCGCGGCCAGCTTCGGCCTGGTGCAGCTCGATGGCGACACCGAGCCCGAAGTCGCCTCCCGCAGCGCCAGCACCGGCGACCTGGCACCGGCCGAGCTGGCGCTGTTGCAGCAGACTGCCGTGCGCGATTTGCGCAAGCTCAACTTCCCCTCGGCGGACGACCCTGGCGACACTTGGCATATCAGCACCGCACAAGGTCAGGGCTGGATAGACCGCCACGACGGCCAGACCCTCGCCTGGCAGCCGGCCAGCACGGCGCAGCGCATCAACGACTGGGCCCTGCTGCTGCACACCGGCGAAGGCGCCTGGCCGTGGGCGCTGGTGCTGGGCGCCAGCGGCCTGAGCATTGCCCTGTTCTGGGGCACGGGGCTGATGCTCTGGTGGCAGGCGCGCCGCCTGCAGCCGCGACTGGCTGGCAACCGCCCGCTGCCCGAGGCCGATACCCTGATCTTCGTCGCCAGCGAAAACGGCTCCACCTGGGGGTTCGCACAGGCGCTGCACGCGGCACTGACGCAGGCCGGGCACCCGGTGCACGCCAGCACGCTGGAGCACTTTGCCACCGGCGCACGCACCCGGCAGGTCTTCGTGCTGGCCGCCACCTACGGCGATGGTCAGGCCCCGGCGCACGCGGCCCGCGCCCTGCAGCGCATCGCACAAGCGCCCGTCACTTCGGCCACGGTCACGGTGCTGGGTTTTGGCGACCGCCAGTTTCAGGGTTTCTGCGCCTTCGCCGGCGCCCTGGAGAGCGCGCTGCGCGCACGCGGCTGGCCCAGCCTGCTGCCTTTGGCGCGCATCCACCAGCAATCGGCGCAGGAATTTGCGCTATGGGGCGAGCGCCTGGGCAAGGCGCTGGGCGAGCCACTGGCGCTGCAATACCGGCCGAGCATTCCGCGCACCACGGCGCTCACGCTGGTGTCGCGTCAGGACTACCCCGGCGCCGTGGGCGAACCCGCCGCCATCCTGCGTTTTGCCTGGCCCAAGGCGAGTTGGGCGCAGCGCCTGGGCGGGCGCGCACTGGGGGCTTTTGCTGCGGGCGATCTGCTCGGCGTGCTGCCGCCCGATGGCGCCGTACCGCGCCTGTATTCGCTGGCCAGCAGCGCGCACGACGGTTTCATCGAAATCTGCGTGCGCCGACACGCGGGCGGCCTGTGCTCGGGCTATCTGCACGCGCTGCAACCGGGCGAGCGCATCGCCGCCTTCATCCGGCCCAACCCGGGGTTCACGCTGCAAGCCACGCGCAGGCCGGTCATGCTGATCGGTGCGGGCACCGGCGTGGCGCCGCTGGCCGGTTTCATCCGCGGCAACACGCAGCGCGCGCCCATGCACCTGTACTACGGCACACGCGACCCGGCGCTCGACTACTACTTCGGCGCCGAGCTGCAAACCTGGCTGCAAGAGCAGCGCCTGGCCAGCCTGCACACCGCCTTCTCGCGCGCCGAGTCGGGCGGCGGCCATGTGCAGGACGCGCTGCAGCGCGACGCCACGCGTCTGCAGAGCCTCATACACCAGGGCGGCGCCATCGTGCGCGTCTGCGGCAGCCAGGCCATGGCGCGCGCGGTGGCACAGACGCTGGACGCCATCCTGGCGGGCATGGGCCTGAGCGTGCAGCAACTCAAAGCTCAGGGACGCTATGCCGAAGACACCTTCTGAGTCCACGGTGCGCCTGCGGCTGCACGGCGCGACCATGGGTACGCGCTGGGCGGTGCAATGCGACGCGCCGATCGGTCTGGATCGCGCCGCTTTGCAGCAGGCACTGGCCGCCGTCGTCGATGCAGTGGACCAGCAGATGTCGCCCTGGAAGACGGGTAGCGACCTCATGCGCCTGAACCGCGCACCTGTCGGCGATTGGGTGCAGCTGCCGTGCGAAATCATGCAGGTGCTCGCTTGCGCACTGCGGGTGGGCCGCGCGAGCCAGGGCGCATTCGACATTGCCGCCGCCGCTCTGGTGAACGCCTGGGGCTTTGGCGCGCCGCGCAGCATGCCGGACGCCGCCGCCATCGCCGCAGCGCGCGCGCCCGGGCATGTTGCGGCGCATGAGGCGCTGGAGCTCGATGCGCTCGGACAGCGCGCACGCAAGAACGCCCCGGCGCAGTTTGATCTGTGCGGCATCGCCAAGGGCTACGCGGTCGATCGCATGCACGCGCTGCTGCAGGCGCACGGCGTGGCACACGCACTCATCGCGCTCGACGGCGAACTGCGGGCGCTGGGCCCGCAGGCCGGCGGTGAACCCTGGGCCGTCGCCGTGGAAGCGCCCGATGCGCACCAGCGCTCGGTGCACGGCGTACTGGAGCTGCAAGACATGGCCGTCGCCACCTCGGGCAACTACCGCCACTTTCTGCAACTCGGCCCCGCGCGCGTGGCGCACACCATGGACACGCGCCGCGGCGCGCCAGTGGCGAACGACGTGGCCTGCGTCACCGTGCTTGCCGCGCAGTGCATGGCCGCCGACGCCTGGGCCACGGCCTTGCTGGTGGCTGGCCCAGGCCCTGGTCTGGCACTGGCGCAAAGCCAAGGCTTGCAGGCGCTGTGGCTGCTGCGCCGCGCGGGCAAACTGGTTTCGCTGGGGATGGGGCGGTTTGCAAGCTGAACGCGGGATGAACCGGTGCTTCAGCATCCATTCACCGCCTGCGGCGCACAGTGCAATCACGGTCGATCCAGACCGCAGACAGACGAGGAGATCACCATGCACACCAGCACCTGCATCGCCGCCGCCCTGGCCGCCGCCGTGCTCGCCGGCAACACCCTGGCAGGCGACCACCACCGCGCCAAACACCAGCGCCACGACGGGCCGCACGCACACGTCGTCACAGGCCCCTGGCAAGCCGTGGCGCACGAAGCCGCATCCGGGGAGATCGGCCACGGCTGGCAGTACTTTCACGACCCGGTGTCGCTGCACTCGGTGGTCATCAGCCCCGAGGGCGACTACTACTACAGCCGGGGCCAGGGGCTGCGCTGGATTGCCTGCGCCTGAGCCCCCTGGGGTGCGCGCTGCACGGCACGCACCCCGTGAATGGCCGACGAACGAATAACGCGAAAGCATTCAGCACCCGCTGCGCACGATGCGCAGCACTCAAGCCGCACGAACATGACCCCATCGGAGCACCCCCTGCGCACCTCGCATCCGCCGCGCACGCATTACCCGCTCGCGCTCATCGCCCTGCACTGGCTCACGCTGGCGCTGCTGCTTGCGGCGTACGCGCTGATCGAATGGCACGACGCCCTGCCCAAGGGCAGTGGGCTGCGCGCGCTGGCCAAGTACTGGCACGAAATGATGGGCCTCGCCGTGCTGGTCGTGGTGCTGGTGCGCCTGCCGCTGCGCCTGCTGCTGGGCGTGCCTCCGCAGTTGTCCGGCCCGCAGTGGCAGCGCAGGGCGGCGCTTGCGATGCACTGGCTGCTGTACCTGTTCCTGCTCTGCACGCCGCTGCTGGGCTGGCTGTATCTGAGCGCCAAGGGCACGCCTGTACCCTTCTTTGGTCTGCAGCTGCCCGCGCTGATCGCGCCCGACAAGCTGCTCGCGCCCGACATCAAGGAGATCCACGAAACCATCGCGACCGCTGGCTACTGGCTCATCGGCGGGCATGCGGCGGCGGCGCTGATACACCACTGGCTGCTGAGCGATGCCACGCTTGCGCGCATGAGCCCGAAGGCCATGCGCGGCGGTGAGCGCAACTGAGGGCCGCGCGGTGTTTATCGCAGGGAGTAGTCGGTCGGCCCCTCGGCTACGCGGCGCGCGCCGTTGAAGCGCTTTTGCCAGTAGCTCTGGTGCATGCTCTCGACGCGCACGCGCGCGCCGCTGCGCGGGGAATGGATGAACTTGCCGTCGCCCACGTAGATTCCCACGTGGCTGAAGGCGCGGCGCATGGTGTTGAAGAACACCAGGTCGCCCGGGCGCAAGTCCTGGCGCGCGATCTTTTCCGTGCTGGCCGCCTGGTCTACCGCCTTGCGCGGCAGCACCAGGCCGCGCGCCTGTTCATAGATGCTGCGCACGAAGCCGCTGCAATCAAAGCCGGTTTCGGCGCTGTTGCCGCCGCGCCGGTAGGGTGCGCCGAGAAAACCCATGGCGGTAGCCACCAGGTCGCCGGTGCGCTCGGCCGCGTCCTGCGCCTGGTCGGCCACGCCGTGGCCGAACTGGGACAGATGGCCGCGCAGGTCTTGCGTCCACGAGACGGCCTGCGGCTCGGGCGGCGCTTCGGGCGGGGTGTCGGGGGCGGCGAAGGCGCTGCTCGCGCAGACCAGCAGCAGGGGGGCAAGCCAAAATCGCATGGGGCGCAAGGGTAACCGAATTCCTCGGCGCCCGGCAGGGTAATTCCCTCAGGGCTGCAGGGGCTCGGAAAAGCCCTTGGCGTCCACGTGCACCAGCGTGCCCTTGGAGTCCAGCCGCACGCTGCCTGCGGGCAGGCCGCGGTGCAGCGCCAGGCGCTGGTGCGCAAGGCTCAGGTCCACCGCGCCCTCCAGCGCCACACCGATCTCCAGGCGCGCCTCGCGCGCCAGATCAAGCTGCTGCTGCAACTGCGCGCATTCGGCCTGCAGGCGCGCAGCGCTTGCCTGCGCGTCGGCGAGCGAGGCCTGGGCGCGCTCCAGCACCCCCTTGGGGTCGCCGTGCGCGCGCAACTGCGCGATGAGCTTTTCCAGGCTCGCGCCGCGTTCGCGCTGCGCGGCCTCGTCCTCGCGCGCCTGCTGCAGCCGTGCCTGCAGCACCGGGTTGACTCCCAGCACCAGGCGCGTGAGGCCGCCATCGACCGAGCCGATGAGCGGCGCCGCAATCGCCATCATGGCGCTGGCGCCGCCGCCCACCAGGCGCCCGCGCCGCGGCACCTCGGCGCCGATGGTGATGCGCCCGAGCGCGTGCAGTTCGCAGCCCAGGGCGTTCTGGCGCACTGTCAGCTCGGTGCCGGCGCGCAGATAGGACACCTCGGCAAAGCGCGCCTGCACCGCGCCCTCGGCATGCAGGCGGGCGCGGGCGATGACGCCGCCCTGCACGATGATGCTGCCCTGCGTGTTCAGCAGCGCGCCGTCCACCGTGCCGCCGACCAGGATGTCGCCGCTGGCGTGGATCTGCATGCCCTGGGCCACGTCGCCCTCGACCTGTACCGTGCCGTCGTAGCGGATGTTGCCCTGGGCCACGTCCACCTCGGCCACGCGCAGCACGGGCTCCACGGTCATGCCGGCGCGCACCAGCACCGGCTGGCCGGTGATGGCAGCCACCAGCAGGTTGGGGTCTTGTTCGCTCATGGCGGCGCCGCTGAGCTGCGGCGCAAACGGCTCGTCGCGCCCGGGCCGCGCGGCCAGGGTCTGGCCCAGCACGGTGAAGCCGGGCGTGCCTTCCGTGGCCGGCTCGCGGCGCATCAAGAGCGCGCCGGACTCGACCAGCACGATGTTGCCGTCGTGCTCGCGGTAGTCGATGCGCCCGTCGGCGCCCACGCGCGGGGTGCGGTCGGGCACGGCGGCGATGAGTTCGAGGAATTGCGCGTCGCGCCCGTCCACCGGCGCCACACCCTGCGCGACCACCTGCGGCGGCGCGCCCGGACCCTTCAGTGCCTGCGCGATGGCCTCGGCGTCGATGCCCGCGACCACGCCGGCTGCGGCCAGCGCCGCCTGCACCATGGCCTCGGTGGCCGGCGCGCCGCCTTGTGCGGGCACGATGGCGAGCGTGGCCTGCATGGCGTCGCGCGCCACCTGTACCTGCACTTCGGCGTCCACCGCGTGCGCCAGGATCAGCACCATGCGCGCGCTGGCGTCTGCGCCCTCGCGCAGCACGCGCTCGAGCGCTTCCTCATTGATGCGGTGCGCGCCCCAGCCGTGCTCGTCCAGCCAGGCGATCAGCCCGGCGCGCGTGGGCGGCGCGCGCTCGGCGCAGGGCTCCATGCGCAGCACCACGTCGCCGTGGGCCGACAGGCTGAGCTGCATGCCCCGAGTGTCCAAAGCCCTCTCCTGCGCCCGGTGCTTGCACCAGCGAGGGCAAGCGCCGCCCGGGCGAGCGGCTGAGCTTACAGCATCGATGCCCGGGGATGTCCGGCGGGCGTGCAGCAGCGTGGCCTCAGACGCTGAGCAGGCCGGCGGACGTGCCGCGGGTGAAGGCTTCCTCGAACACCGAATAGCCCGACCAGTCGGCATGCGCAAAGGCAAGGCGCGCCGTGGCGGGCGTGGGGGCCAGCGGAACACGCTCTCCGTTCAATAGCTGGTGGCGCT
Organism: Comamonas sp. NLF-1-9; assembly: GCF_019195435.1. NCBI lineage: Bacteria > Pseudomonadati > Pseudomonadota > Betaproteobacteria > Burkholderiales > Comamonadaceae > Comamonas > Comamonas sp. NLF-1-9. Next base: position 2,564,106 of record NZ_CP078069.1, on the reverse strand, counting down.
TGTGGGGCAAGGGCTGGAGCCCGATTTGACTTAAAAACTGCTGCAGACCCGGGCGCGGCATGGCCATGGCGTGGCCGTAGCGCGTGATCTCCATGCGCGTGGCGCGCCGCGCGATGTCCGGGTGCGGCTGGGCGAGCGCGGCCAGGATGGCGTCGCGCCAGTGCGTCCAGGGCTGGGCGAGCAGTTGCGCGCGGCCATCGGGCCAGTCGCCCAGCGCCTGGTAGTAGCTCAGCACCGTCGGCCCCGCGGTCTGCGCGCCCAGGTCCAGGCGCTGGTGGCCCGCGTCGACATAGCCCAGGCCGCCGCGCATCTGCTCGCCGTAGATCACGTTGTCCCAGGCGGGCGCGGCGCCCGGGCGGTCTTGCAGCGGGCGGTCGATGTGGATGTTGGCCACCAGCCAGGGCGCCCAGGCCAGGCGTGCGGCGGCTTCGCGCACGAAGGCGGGCGGGCTCTGCAGCACGCGCGCCGCGATGAATACGGGCAACGCCACCACGCAGCGCTCTGCCTGCCAGCGCAGCAGCTCGCCGCTGGCGTGCACCAGCGCATCGACCGCCACGCCGTGGCGCTGCTCTTCTATGCGCAGCACGCTGGTGCCGGTGTGCAACTGACCGCCCTGCTGCAGCGGCGCGGCCAGGCGCCGGGCCAGCCAGGCGTTGCCCTCGGGCCAGGTGAGCACCGCGTCGCGCTCTTCGTCCAGCGCCTCGCCCGGCGCCTGGAAGCCGTGGCGGCTGGCAAAGTAGTGGATGCCGGCCCAGGCCGACACCGCCGCGCTGCCCGCGCCGTAGTCGTCGCGGCAGCAGTAGTCGAGGTACCAGCGCAGCTGCGCGTCGTCCAGGCCTTCGCGCTCCAGCCAATCTGCAAAAACCAGAGCGTCCAGCGCTTGATGGGCGGGCGCCAGGCCCTGATTCGACTGCCAAAGCTTGAGCGTAGGCATGGCAAAACGGGCCGCGCCCGAGAGCTCGCGCACGCGCTGGGCAAAGCGGTGGTACTGCTGCAGCGTCTCGGGCGCTACGCCTTCCACCGGCAGCAGGCCCTCGTGCCAGGCGCCGCGCCAGAACAGCCGCTCCTGCGGGCTGTGGCACAAATGGCGCTCGTCGTACTGCCAGCGCCCGGCCATGCGACGGCGCAGGCCCAGCTCCTCCAGCAGGTCTTGCACCTCGCGCGCGTCGTCGCCGGGCAGCGGCAGATAGTGCGCGCCGCGCGGGCAGGCGATGCCTGCAACCTCGGTGCCGCGGCTGTTGCCCCCGGCCTCGTCCTCCAGCTCCAGCAAGGCAAAGTCCTGCACGCCCGCCAGGCGCAGGGCACGCGCCGCGGCCAGGCCGGCGATGCCGCCCCCGGCGATCAGCACGCGGGTGCGCAAGGTGCGAGAAGGCGCCGGACTCTGGCCCTTGCCGATCGCGCCGCGCAGCTGGTGGCCGCGCGCCAGGTCCACGCCGGTGTAGCCGCCGGGCAGTTCCGGCGCGGCCGGTGCGCAGGCGCCCAGCGCAGCGGCCGCGGGCAGGCTCAGGAAGTGGCGGCGCTGCATGGGGGGCGCTGCGGCGCTCATTGCACCTGGCGCACCTCCAGCCCCGCGGCGCGCAGGCGTTCGATGACCTGTGCGGCGTGCTCGCGGCTGCGCGTTTGCAGCACCATCTCGATCTCGACGTTCTGCGCCGCCAGCAGCGTGAAGGCGCGCTGGTGGTGTACCTCGTCGACGTTGGCCCCGGCTTCGGCCACCAGCGCGGTGATGCGCGCCAGACTCCCGGGCACGTCGCGCGCGCTCACCACCACGCGCGCCAGGCGGCCCGAGCGCACCATGGCGCGGCCGATGATCTGCGCGAGCAGCTGCGGGTCCATGTTGCCGCCCGAGAGCACCATGCCGACCTGCTTGCCGGCAAAGCGCTCGCGGTGGCGCACCAGCGCCGCGAGCGAGGCCGCGCCCGCGCCCTCGGCCAGGGTTTTCTCGATTTCCAGCAGCAGCACGATGGCCTGCTCGATGTCGCCTTCGTCGACCAGCAGCAGCTCGTCCACGCGCTCGCGGATCACCTCCACGCAGTGCAGGCCGGGAGCGCCCACGGCGATGCCCTCGGCGATGGTGCTGCTGCCCTGCTCGTGGTGCGTGCCCTGGATGGCGTTGACCATGGCCGGAAAGCGCTGCACCTGCACGCCGACCACCTCGATCGACGGCTTGAGCGCCTTGGCCGCCGTCGCAATGCCCGAAATCAACCCGCCGCCGCCTACCGGCACGACAAGCACCTCCAGATCCGGCTGCGCGGCGAGCACTTCCATCGCCAGCGTCCCCTGCCCGGCCATGATGGCCAGATCGTCATACGGGTGGATCAGCGTGAGCTGTTCGCTCGCGGCGAGTTCGCGCGCGTGCACCGCCGCCTCTTCCAGGGAATTGCCGTGCAGGATCACGCGCGCGCCAAAGCCCTGGGTGCGCGCCACCTTCACGCCGGGCGTGAAGCCCGGCATCACGATGGTCGCGGGAACACCCAGCTGCTGCGCGTGGTAGGCCACGCCCTGGGCGTGGTTGCCCGCGCTCATCGCGATCACGCCGCGCGTGCGCTCGTCGTCGGACAGCTGCACCAGCTTGTTGCAAGCGCCGCGCTCCTTGAAGGAGCCGGTGAACTGCAGGTTTTCCATCTTCAGGAAAACCTGCGCACCGGTGATTTCGGAGAGCGTGCGCGACTCGACGCACGGCGTGTTGAGCACCTGACCGGCCACGCGCTCGGCGGCCTGCTGGATGTCGGCAAATTGAAGCATTGCGATGTATCCCCTTGTGGAAGCGAAACGGCCTGGGCGCTGCCTCGGGCCCTCGGTGCGGCCCGGCGCCGGCGCGTCAATGCGCCACGCGCCCCCATTCCTGCTCGTAAGTGTGCACCAGCACCTGGTTGGACAGGCGGTTGACCTCGGCGGGCGTACGCGCCATGTCCAGCGGAAATTCGAGCATCGCCGGCAGCGCGCCCAGGTCCAGGAAGCGCAGCCCGGCAGGCAGGGCGAGCGGCATGCGCCAGGGCCGGCGGCTGGCGATGACGAAGCCCCATTCGCCAAAACTGGGCACGTGCACGTGGTAGGGCGTGGTCGCCAGGCCCGCCGCCTCCACGGTCTGCACCACGGTCCAGAAACTGCGCCGCGCGATCAGCGGCGAGGTGGTCTGGATCACCGCATAGCCGCTTGCCGCCAGGCGCTCGGCCAGCAGCGCGTAGAAGCTGTTGGTGTAGAGCTTGCCGATGGCAAAGTTGGTCGGGTCGGGAAAGTCCACGACGATCACGTCGAAAGAATCTTCCGCGTCCCGGGACGGCCCGGCGACGCCGGGCGCGCCCTGCTGCAGCCACTGGAAGGCATCTTCATTGACCACTTGCACGCGCGGGTCCGACAGGCTGTGCTGGTTCAGCCGGGCGAGCTGGGGCGTGTCGCGAAACAGCTGCGTCATCGCCGGGTCCAGCTCGACCAGCGTGACCGACTGCACCGAGGGGTACTTGAGCACCTCGCGCACCGCCATGCCGTCGCCCCCGCCCAGCACCGCCACGCGCCGGGGCGCGCCGTGCGCGGCCATGGCCGGGTGCACCAGCGCCTCGTGGTAGCGGTATTCGTCGCTCTCGGCAAACTGCAGGTTGCCGTTGAGATACAGCCGGTGGCCGCGCCGCCCGTGCGTGACCACGATGCGCTGGTAGGGCGAGGTCGCGGCAAACGCGATCGGGCTCTGGTAGAAGTGGTCTTCGGCCAGCGTGGTGACCGCGCCCGCGCCCCACATGCCTGCGGCCAGCAGCACGACCACCATCGCGCAGGCGGCGACGTGCTCGGCAAAGCGCGGCAGCTCATGGCGAAACAGCCACAACGCCCAGACCGCGACGGCCGCGTTCATCAGACCGAACAGCAGCCCCGAGCGGATCAACCCGAGGTAGGGCACGAGCAGCAGCGGGAACGCCAGCGACACCGCCAGCGCCCCGAGGTAGTCGAAGGTGAGCACCTGGCTGACCAGGGTCTTGAGCGCCACGTCGCGCTGCAGGATGCGAATGACCAGCGGGATCTCCAGCCCCACCAGCGCGCCGACCACGAAGACGATGCCGTACAGCAGCAGCCGAAACGCCTCGGGCAGCCAGGCATTGGCCACGAACAACACCCCGGGCAGCATGCCGCCGATGAGCGCGACCAGCAGCTCGATGCGCAGAAAGTGCGCGGGCAGCTGGCGCTCCAGATAGCGCGACAGCCACGACCCCACGCCCATCGCGAACAGGTAGGTGCCGATGATGGTGGAAAACTGCAGGACCGAGTCGCCCAGCAGATAGGACGCCAGCGCCCCGGCCGCAAGCTCGTACAACAGCCCGCAGGCCGCGATCACGAAGACGCTGGCCAGCAGCGCCACGGCAATCGGCCGCGGCGGCGCGGCAGCGGCGGGGGCTTGCGCCATGGAAATATCAGCAAAAACCCGTCCAAACGCTTGTCTGGCAAGCGCGATCAGCTATCAATAGGATATCAATGTATCGCCGCAGCCACGATGATGCTGATGCCCAGGCACATGGCCGCGACGACCATGCCCAGGGCGCGGTTCTGCTTCTCGACGATCTCGCCCCAGAGGTCGTGCGGGGTGATCTTGTCGATGATGACGAAGCACAGCCAGAAGATGACCACGCCGATGACGGCGTAGAGGATGGAGCCGAGAAACGCGGCGGGTTTGAGCCATTCCATGGTGAGAGACCTCCGTTGCAGGTTTACTTGTGGCTGCCGCCGCTGGAATAGCCCCCGAAGGAGCCGCCCGAGCTGCGGTTGTAGCTGCCCGACGAGGATGAACCCCCGGTGCAGGTGCTGAGCGTGATGACCAGCATGATGAGCACGATGAAGACCAGCACGGTGAGGCCGCAGCCCGAGCCGCCGCTGGCCACGAAGGGGCCGACCTCGTCGCGCTTGAACTTGTCGGCTTCGGCTTCGCGCCCGAAGGCCTGGGCCACGGTGCTGCTGGCCAGGCGGTTGCCGTAGGACCAGGTGATTTCCTTGTCGCTTTGCTCGCGCGACAAGATGCCCTTGCCCTGGGTGGCGGCGTAGTCCACGTTGTCGGTTTGCTGGCCGCGCTCAACCGGCCAGTAGAACTCGCCGGCCACGTAGTCGGTAGTGGCGCGGTAGCCGCTGCTGCGCACATAGCTCATTCCCAGGTAGGACGCGGCCGCGCCCAGCGCGCCGAGCTTGGGCGCGCCGGTGGCGGGGCGCACCAGGCTCCAGCCGTCCGAGGCGTCCACCAGGAAGGTGAAGCCTTTTTGCTGGTTGTACAGCAGGTATTCGTCCCAGGCGAACTGCTCGTCGTCGTCCGGCTCCTGACCCAGGCGGCGCTGGTAGCCGACGACCTGCCAGGGCACGCCCTCGAACTGGCCGACGCTGCCCAGCGCGATCAGCGGCGGCGCGCCCGCCTGCTGCGTGGCGCTGAGCAGCTCGGCGCCGATGCCGCCGCTCAGGTCGATCAGGCTGTGGCAAGAGCCGCAGGTGATGCTCTTGGTGCTTTGCAGCTGCACCTGCACCGGCGCGCCGCAGTGCGGGCAGTTGAAGTGGCGGCCCTGCTCCTGCTTCGACGAGTTGTCTTTCAGGCCCTTGAGCTGCAGGTCTGCAAGCTGCACCGAGCGGCCGATTTCCAGCTGCGGCGTCTTGCCGCCGTAGTCGATGGAGAGCACCTGGCCGTCGTCGCTGCGCAGCTCGACGACCAGAAATTCCTGGCCCGGCGGCGGGAGTTTGGGCAGCTCGCCCTCGGCGGCGGCCAAGTGGGCCTGCATATAAGCGGCCACGCTCCAGCGCCGGCCCGCCAGCGTGAGGCTCGCGCCCAGGCCGAGCTGCTCGGGCGCGGGCAGGTCCGCGGGCGGCGGCTGCAGCGGCTGGGTGAAGACGTAGGCGCCGTTGTCTTCGCCCAGGGTCGCACGCCGGCCGTCGTCCAGCCAGGCGTTCCATTCGGTCCAGCCGCCTTGCGCGCCGCGAAACTGCATGCGCCCGATCAGCGTGAACGGGATGCCTTCCCACTTGCCGCTGGCCATGAGCTGCAGCGGGCTGTGGTCTTCAAACAGCTCGGCCATCTTGCCCACGCGCGCGAGCACATCGCCGCGGCGCACCACGGTGCTGTGGCAATAGCCGCAGACGGCGTAGCTGGACTGCGCGCTCAGGAACTCCACCGGCGCGCCGCAGCCGGGGCAGGGCGCGCTGTAGTGGCGTTGCTGCGAAGTGGCCATGCGTTTACCAGCCTGTTCGGGCTCTGGCGCCCGTCTGGCGGGCGCAATCAGCTATCGAAAATGAAGCTCAGACGAGCTTCTTGAGCAGCTCGGCCTTTTTGGCGGCGAATTCCTCGTCGGTGAGGATGCCCTTGCTCTTGAGCTCGCCGAGCTTTTCCAGCATGGCCATCACGTCCTCGGCCTTCACGCCGGCGGCGCCCGCGCCCGCTGCCCCCGCGCCGGCCGCCGCGGCCGGTGCCTGGGGCTGCAGCGCGGATTGCATGTTCTGCGCCAGGATCTGGCCCATGGCCACGCCCGCGCCCATGCCCAGGCCTGCGCCCGCCAGGCCCCCGCCGTCGCCGCCGCTGCCCACGCCCTTGGCCATTTCGGGGATGGCCTGCGCGGTCTGGTATTGCATGAACTTGCCCATGTCGCTGCCGACCATGCCCATGCCTATCTTCTGGTCCAGCACCTTCTGCAGCTCGTCGGGCAGCGACAGGTTCTGCACCGTAAAGCCTTCGATCTTGATGCCCAGACGGGCAAATTCCGGCGCGAGCTGCGTGGCCAGCGCCTGGGCAAACATGCTCTGGTTGGCCGCCAGGTCGAGAAAGGGCACGCCCGAAGCGGCAATGGCGTTGCTGATGTTCTGCAGCACCAGGCCGCGCAGCTGGCCCTCGACCTCCTCGGTGCCGTATTTCTCGCGCGTGCCCGACACCTCGGTATAGAACAGGCGCGGGTCGCTAATGCGCCAGGCGTAGTTGCCAAAGGCGCGCAGGCGCACCGCGCCGAACTCGGCGTCGCGGATGGTGATGGGCTGGGGCGTGCCCCACTTCTGGTCGAGCTGCTGGCGCGTGCTGAAGAAGTAGACGTCGCTCTTGAAGGGCGACTCGAAGAGCTTGTCCCAGTTCTTCAGGTTGGTCAGCAGCGGCAGGTTCTGCGTGACGAGCTTGTGCGTGCCGGCGCCGAACACGTCGGCCACCTGGCCTTCGTTGACGAACATCGCCATCTGCGACTCGCGCACCACGAGCTGCGCGCCGGTCTGGATTTCCATGTCGCGCATCGGGTAGCGCCAGGCGAGCGTGCCGTCGCCGTCCTCGGTCCACTGCAGGACGTCGATGAACTGTTTCTTGAGGAAATCCATCAGGGCCATGGCGCTGCTCCGGGGGAAAACGGGAAGGCGGCCATCATAGCGGGGGGTCTTGCATCCGCCTACTGGGCAGGCACAGCCGCGTCAACGGCTCCGGCGCAGAGATTGCCCATCAGCGCGATAGCAAGAATGCATGGATATTTCCAATGAGAATCATTATCATTCAAGTATTCTCACAAGGAATCCGCCATGTCCCGCATCCGCCGCATCGCCCGCCACCACGGCCACACACTGGCCAAGACCAGCAGTTATTACGTCATCCACGTCTGCGTGGCCGCGCTGGTAGCCTACGCCGTCACCGGCAACCTCTGGGCCTCGCTCACGCTCAGCCTGCTGGAGCCCACGGTGCAGGCCGTGGCCTTCTTCTTTCATGAAAAAGCCTGGGAGCGCGCGGCCGCGCGCCGCAGCGCTCAGACCCGTACGTTGAGCAGCGTGCCCGTGGTCTCCTGAGCCACGCGCAGCACGTAGAGGTTGGCGCGCCAGGCGCTGCGCGCGGCCAGTTGCTGCACGACTTCTTCTTCCAGCACCACGCCGGGCTGCTCGCCCTGCTGCACCCAGGCGCTCACGCCCGCGCGCGGCGCCTGCGCCTGGGCCTGCACCCGCTGGGGCAGGAAGCCCGGGGTGTTCATGTTGGCGATGTTGTGCGCGCTCACCTGCAGGCGCAGCTGCGCGGCCTGCAGGCCGGACGATGCGATGGAGACGAGAGCAGCCATGCCGACTTCTACGGCAAGGCTGCGCCAGACTTGAGCGCGCGCGCCCGCGAGGGTTTACGCGAGGGCACCGCCGGGCGCTCCGCATTCATAATCGAATCCGGCTCTGGCGCTTGTCCACTGCGCGCGAGCAGCTACAACAACCATAGTACCCACCGCAGCCATGTCCCCGCCTTGCCTGCTTGCCATCGACAGCGGCACCCAGAGCGTGCGCGCGCTGCTCTTCGATCTGCAGGGGCGGCTGCTGGACAAGGCGCAGGTGCCGGTCACCAGCTACCGATCGCCCCAGCCCGGCTGGATGGAAAACGAACCCGAGGCCTTCTGGCAGAGCCTGTGCGCCGCCACCCGCGAGCTGCTGCAGCGCACCAGCGTGCCCCGGGGCGCGATCGCCGGCGTCGTCCTGACTACGCAACGCGCCACGCCGGTGAGCCTGGATGCGCAGTGCCGGCCGCTGCGCCCCTCGATGATCTGGCTGGACCAGCGCCGCGCCGCCCATGCCGTGCGCCTGCCCTGGTGGTGGGAGCTGGCATTGCGCAGCGTCGGCATGCGCGAGACGGTGCGCCACTTTCAGCACGAGGCCGAGGCCAACTGGATCGCCCAGCACCAGAGCGAAGTCTGGGCGCGCACCGCCCACTACCTGCTGCTGCCCGGCTGGCTGCACTGGCGTCTGAGCGGGCAGATGGTCGATTCCAGCGCCTCGCAGGTCGGCTATGTGCCGTTTGACTACAAGCGCGGGCGCTGGGCCGCGGCCTGGGACTGGAAGTGGCATGCGCTGCCGATAGCGCGCTCCATGCTGCCCGAGCTGGTCGCGCCCGGCACCGTGATCGGCCGGGTGAGCCCGCAGGCGGCGCTCGACAGCGGCCTGCCCGCCGGCCTGGCGATGATAGCGGGCGCGGCCGACAAGGCCTGCGAGGTGCTGGGCGCGGGCTGCCTCACGCCCGAGATCGGCTGCCTCTCTTACGGCACCGCCGCCACCTTCAACACCACCACCCGGCGCTACCTGGAGGCCACGCGCTTCGTGCCGCCCTATCCGGCGGCCGTGCCCGGGCACTACAACACCGAGGTGCAGATCACGCGCGGCTTCTGGATGGTCAACTGGTTCAAGGAGCAGTTCGGCCAGGACGAAACCCGCGAAGCCGCCCGCCTGGGCGTGCTGCCTGAGAGCCTGTTCGACGCGCTGATCGAGCAGGTGCCGCCCGGTGCGCTGGGCCTGACGCTGCAGCCCTACTGGAACCCCGGCATCAAGCACCCCGGCCCCGAAGCCAAGGGCGCCATCATCGGCTTTGGCGACGTGCACACCCGCGCGCACCTGTACCGCGCCATCCTCGAAGGCCTGGCCTATGCGCTGCGCGAGGCCAAGGAGCGCATAGAGCGGCGCGGCGGCGCGCGCATCACGCGCCTGCGCGTCTCGGGCGGCGGCTCGCAAAGCGACGCGGCGCTGCAGATCACCGCCAACGTCTTCAACCTGCCGGCCGAGCGCCCCGAGCTGTTCGAGACCAGCGGCCTGGGCGCGGCCATCATCGCCAGCGTCGGCCTGGGCCTGCACCCGGACTACGCCAGCGCGGTGCGCGCCATGGTGCGCACCGCCCGCGTGTTCCAGCCCCAGCCCGAGCATGTGCAGACCTACGAGCAGCTCTACCGCCAGGTTTACCTGCGCATGTACGATCGCCTGCAGCCGCTGTACCGGGCGCTGCGCGCGATCACCGGCTACCCCTCCAGCGACCATTGACCGCCGCCCGCTTGCCGCCGCACCCGCCATGCTACCGAGCCCGTTTGCCCGCGCCTGAAAGGCCATCGCCCATGCCCATCCTGCAACGTTTGCTGATCGCCGCCGCCATGCTTGCGGCCAGCGCCGCCCCCGCCTGGGCCTGGAGCAACCACGCGCTGGCCGCCTACCGCGCCTTCGAGGTGCTGCCCGAGGTCGCCCAGGCCGCGCCCGTGAAGGCCGAGCCGCTGGAGGACTTTCTCGCGGCGCAGGCCCAGCCCCTGGCCGAACTGCTGGCCGCGCAAGACGCCTGGGCGCGCGCGCACATCGCCCACTACCCGCCGCTGCCCGAGGCGCTGCGCTTTGACCCTGCCGTGGCGGGCCAGGGGCCGCAGGCGCTGCGCCGTGCCTTTCTGATGGCGCTGCGCGTCTCGCCCGAGAGCCGCCTGGCGCTGTATGTGCAGCCCGACCCCCTGGCCCCGCCCCTTGCGGCCGAGCGCATGCCCCACGACGAAGTCAGCGCCCTGGCGCTGCGCGAGAAGGACGGGGAAAAGCACCGCTTCGTGCGCCTGGCCCCCGGCGAGGCGGTAGCGCCGCTGGCGGTGCTGGCCTCGGCCAGCGACGAGCCCGACTACGGCATGGACGTGAATCTGTTCGAGGACAGCCCCTCCGACTGGGGCCCGCGCTACGGCTTTGGCAAGCTGCCCTTTGGCAACCCGGCGCTGGACTTCGCCACGCAGGCGCCGTTTCACATGGGCTACTACCACGAATCGAAGCTGATCTATGCCGCGGCGGGCTTTCTCAAGCGCACCTACCCGCTGCTGCGCGTGCACCAGTACCAGGGCCTGGCCCAACTGGCCTTTCGCAGCGGCCACGCCTACTGGGGCTGGCGCTTTGCCGGTCTGGCCGCGCACTATGTGCAAGACCTCACCCAGCCCTACCACGCCCGCCTGGCGCCGGGCTTTTCCAGCGCGCGCCTGATCGGCATCCAGCTGCTGGCGCTGGCGGGCATGCCCGGGGGCAAGAACGACATGATCGTGCTGCTCTCCAACCGCCACTTCGTGCTCGAGCGGCTGGAGAGCCAGATGATCCAGACCGGCCGGGACAACCCCGCCGGCCAGGCGCTGCGCCAGGTGCTGCACGACAGCAGCCGCGATGCGGACTACGGCCCCTGGGGCGACACCAGCGTGCGCGACCTGGTTGCGGGCGAAGCCGCAGCCCAGGGCGAGGCGGTGACCGCGCAAATGCTCACCTCGGCCCCCGCGCGCTACGTGGACGACCCGCGCTTTGATTTCGGCATCGAGGGCGGACGCATCGACCTGATGGCCGAGATGGCCCGCCAGAGCCCCGAGGCCCAGGCCGCGCTGCAGTCGAGCATCGCCGCGCTGATGCGCCACTTCGGCGCGCACAGCCGCAACCTGGTGCGCGCCATCCTGGCGCAGGCAGGTAAGCCCTGAAGAGCCGGCTCCAGGTGCCAGCACGCCTGGCACCCTCTCTTCCAGCGAGAAACGCCCATGGATGCCGCCCGGATGAACGGCTTGCCTCAGTTCACGCCGCAGGCAGCGCTGGCGCATCGAGCGTGGCTGCCAGCACCTGAAGCAGGGTTTCGGAATTGGGCACCACGAAGGGCGCGGCTGGCGGAGACTTCACCATCATGCGGGCCTGAGCATCGTGGCCTGCGCATTCCTGATGGCTCAGCGGCCCATGGCCGACAAATCCGTCGGCGGTAAAGCGATTTCGCCCGATGCCAAATGCCTGCCCTTCCCGAGAATTGCACCTCCTGGGGAAGGCCCGCGCGCGCAGCCGCATGTGGCCCACTCGATCGGGACGCTGCGCCAGCAGCCCAGCTACGCGCTACTCGATCGCCTCGGCCAGTGTCCCTGCAGCGGTCGGGCAAACAAGAGACTGCTCTTGTGACACAGCAGGACTAAGGCAACATCAGCTTGAGGTTCTGCACTGCCGCGCCGCTCGCGCCCTTGCCCAGGTTGTCCAGGCGCGCCACCAGCACCGCCTGGCGGTAGTCGTCGTTGCCGTAGACGCGCAGCTCCAGGTGGTTGGTGTCGTTGAGGGCCAGCGCATCGAGCTTGCCGCTCTCGGTGGCGGGCAGCACCTGGACGAAGTGCTCGGGCGTGTTGGTGCGGGCGTAGTGGGCGGCCAGCACCTCGTGCAGGTCGCAGGCCCTGGGCGCGCCGCTGAGCAAGTCCAGATGCAGCGGCAGCTCTACCAGCATGCCCTGGCGGAAATTGCCCACCGCCGGCACGAACAGCGGGCGGCGCTTCACGCCGCTGTACTTCATGATCTCCGGCAGGTGCTTGTGCGACAAGCCCAGCGCATAGAGCTCGTAGGGCGCGGCCTCACCTTTTTCATAGGCTTCGATCATGCTGCGCCCGCCGCCCGAATAGCCGCTGACCGAAGGCAGCACCAGCGGGTAATCCTGAGGGATCAGCCCTGCGTCCACCAGCGGGCGCAAGAGCGCGATGGCGCCGGTGGCGTAGCAGCCGGGGTTGGCCACGCGCTCGGCGCTGCGGATAGCTTCGAGCTGCCCCGGGGCAAGTTCCGGGAAGCCGAACACCCAGCCCTCGGCGGTGCGGTGGGCGGTGGAGGCGTCGATGATCTTGATGCGCCGCCCGCCTTCGGCGGCGATCGCGTCCACCATGGCCACGGTCTCGCGCGCGGCGTCGTCGTGCAAGCACAGGATGACCAGGTCCACCTCGGCGATCACGGCCCGCTTGGCCTGCGCGTCCTTGCGCAGCAGGGGGTCTATGCTGACCAGCTCGACGTCGGCGAGCTGCTGCAGGCGCTCGCGAATCTGCAGGCCGGTGGTGCCGGCTTCGCCATCAATGAATACCTTGGCCATGGGTGTGCTCCTTGGGGCGCTGGGGCAGGGCGCGTGCCAGCGGCCTTGCCTGTGTTGCGTCGCAACATGATACATTTGCCGACTGCCGAGGTCGTCGCTCCCCTGCCCCTGCAGCCGTGCCACGACCCCTGACCCGATCCCGCGCTCCTGGCAAGCGCTCATCGGCAGCACGGGTAAGACACCATCCTTCCATTGAGAGAGCCCTCATGAAGATTCACGAATACCAAGGCAAGGAAATCTTGCGCAGTTTCGGCGTGCCCGTTCCACGGGGCATTCCGGCCTTCACGGTGCAAGAGGCCGTCGAAGCCGCCCAGAAGCTCGGCGGCCCGGTCTGGGTCGTCAAGGCCCAGATCCATGCCGGCGGTCGCGGCAAGGGCGGCGGCGTGAAGGTGGCCAAAAGCATCGAGGACGTGAAGACCCTGGCGGGCCAGATCCTGGGCATGCAACTCGTCACGCACCAGACCGGACCCGAGGGCCAGAAGGTGCGCCGCCTCTACATCGAGGACGGCGCAGACATCCGGAAAGAGTACTACCTTTCCGTCGTGACCGACCGCGAGACGCAGAAGGTGGCCTTCATCGCGTCGAGCGAAGGCGGCATGGACATCGAGGAAGTGGCGCACAAGACGCCCGAGAAGATCATCAAGGTCTTCGTCGACCCGCTCGTCGGTCTGACCGAGGCGCAGGGCCAGGAGCTGGCGCGCGGCGTGGACATGCCGCAGGAGTCGACCGCGCAGTTCGTGGACGTCTGCCAGAAGCTCTACAAGTGCTACATGGAAACCGACGCCTCGCTGGTGGAGATCAACCCGCTCAACCGCGACAGCAAGGGCAACATCATCGCGCTGGACGCCAAGTTCAACTTTGATTCCAACGCGCTGTTTCGCCACCCCGAAATCGTCGCGCTGCGCGACCTCGACGAGGAAGACCCGGCCGAGGTGCAGGCCAGCAAGTTCGATCTGGCCTACATCAGCCTGGACGGCAACATCGGCTGCCTGGTCAACGGCGCTGGCCTGGCCATGGCGACCATGGACACCATCAAGCTCTTTGGCGCCGAGCCGGCCAACTTCCTGGACGTGGGCGGCGGCGCCACGCCAGAGAAGGTGACCGAAGCCTTCAAGATCATGCTCAAGAACCCCAAGGTCAAGGGCATTCTGGTCAACATCTTCGGCGGCATCATGAAGTGCGACACGATTGCCACCGGCGTGATCACCGCCTGCAAGGCGGTGAATCTGTCGGTGCCGCTGGTCGTGCGCATGAAGGGCACGAACGAAGAGCTGGGCAAGAAGCTGCTGGCCGAGTCGGGCCTGCCCATCATCAGCGCCGACACCATGGCCGAGGCGGCCACCAAGATCGTCGAAGCCGTTCGCTAAGCCCGGAGAATCACATGTCGATTTACATCAACAAAGACACCAAGGTCATCACCCAGGGCATCACCGGCAAGACGGGCCAGTTTCATACCGCCAAGTGCCAGGAATACGCCAACGGCAAGAACTGCTTCGTGGCCGGCGTCAATCCCAAGAAGGCGGGCGAGAAGATCTTCGACATTCCGATCTACGGCACGGTGAAAGAAGCCGCCAAGGAAACCGGCGCCACGGTCAGCGTGATCTACGTGCCGCCCGCGGGCGCCGCTGCCGCCATCTGGGAAGCCGTCGAGGCGGATCTGGACCTGGTCATCTGCATCACCGAAGGCATTCCGGTGCGCGACATGCTGCAGGTGCGCAACCAGATGAAGGCCAGGGAAGCCCAGGGCGGCAAGAAGACGCTGCTGCTCGGCCCCAACTGCCCGGGCCTGATCACGCCCGACGAGATCAAGATCGGCATCATGCCCGGCCACATCCACAAGAAGGGCCGTATCGGCGTGGTGTCGCGCTCGGGCACGCTGACCTATGAAGCCGTGGCGCAACTGACCGAGCTCGGCATAGGCCAGTCCACCGCCGTGGGCATTGGGGGCGATCCGATCAATGGCCTCAAGCACATCGACGTGATGCGCGCCTTCAACGACGACCCCGATACCGACGCCGTGATCATGATCGGCGAGATCGGCGGCCCGGACGAGGCCGACGCCGCGCGCTGGTGCAAGGCCAACATGAAGAAGCCCATCGTCGGCTTCATCGCCGGCGTCACCGCTCCGGCCGGCAAGCGCATGGGTCACGCCGGCGCGCTGATCTCGGGCGGCGCCGACACGGCCGAGGCCAAGCTCGCGGTGATGGAGGAATGCGGCTTCAAGATCACGCGCAACCCCTCGGAGATGGGGCGCCTGCTCAAAACGCTCATCTGAGCGCCCGGGGCCCGCCGGAGACAAGGCCAGCTGTGCATTCAGCTGGCTTTTTTCGCATGGGGCGGCATGATTTGCAATCTTTTGCAGATTGTGCGCCTGGCGGTGTTACAAACCTGCGTTCACCCAGACCGGCTTGACCGATGCCCTTGCCCCTGACCTACGAGTTCTGCGCGCGCACCGACACGGGCCGGGTGCGCAGCAACAACGAGGACTCGGTGGCCGTGAGCCGCGACGCGCGCATGGTCATCGTGGCCGACGGCATGGGCGGCTACAACGCCGGCGAAGTGGCCAGCGTGATGGCGGTGCAGATCCTGAACCGGGAGCTGCGCAACCGTCTGGTGGCTGCCGGCGGCGCCGCCGACAGCGAGCTGGTGCGCGAGATGCTGGCCACGGGCGTGGAGCGCGCCAATGCCGCCATCTACCAGGCGGCCAAGGCGCATGCCCACTACGCCGGCATGGGCACGACGCTGGTCGCCGGCCTGTTCGGTGACGAGCGGGTGATCATCGGCCACATAGGCGACTCGCGCGCCTATCTGCTGCGCGGGCGCCGCCTGTCGCGCCTCACGCGCGACCACACCTGGCTGCAGGAACAGGTGGACAAGGGCGTGATGACGCCGCAGCAGGCGCAGCGCTCGGGCATGCGCAGCCTGCTCACGCGCGCCATCGGCGTCGATCCGAAGGTGCGCCTGGAGATCAACGAATTCCCGGTGCACGGCGGCGACCTGTTCCTGTTCTGCTCCGACGGCCTGACCGACAGCATCGACGACGCCGAGCTGGCCATCTTGCTGCGCGACCCGCTGGCGCTGCCCCGGCTTGCCGAGCGGCTGATACAGCAGGGCAACGCCCTGGGCGGACGCGACAACATCAGCGTGCTGCTGGTGCGGGCCAGCGAGCCGGGTGCGGCGGCGCCCGGCGATCCCGGATAATTTGCACAAGAGAGAGGAAACATTGCATGCCCAGTCTGGTTTTTCTGCTTGACGCAGCGGTGGTCAATGAGATCGAGCTCGTCAAGCCCCGCACGACGCTCGGGCGACGCCCCAACAACGACATCGTCATCGACAACCTCACCGTCAGCGGCGAACACGCGGTGCTGCACATGCAGGGGCATGCAGTAGAGGTCGAAGACCTGCAAAGCACCAACGGAACCTTCGTCAACGGCCAGCCGGTGGAGCGCCAACTGCTGCGCGACGGCGACCAGGTCATCATCGGCAACTACGAGGTGCGCTTTGCCGACGCGCGCCAGCGCTTTGCCAGCACGCCGCAGCCGGCCATGGCAGCACCCGCAGCGCCGGCGCCTGCTGCCCAGAGCGCCCTGGTGCGCGTGCTCACCGGCCCGGGCGCGGGGCGCGAGGTGCAGCTCACCAAGGTCGTGACGACGCTGGGCAAGCCGGGCGAGTCGGTCGCCTCCATCACGCACCGCCCGCACGGTTATGTGCTGGCGCAGGTGGACGGCAACACGCCTCCTTCGGTCAACGGGCAGAGCGTGACCGAACCGCGCGCGCTGGTCCATGGCGACCGCATCCGCCTGGCCGACGTGGAGATGGAATTCACCCTGCGTTGAGCTGTCTTGCGGGCATTCCCCACGCATAATGCCGCCCTGCGCCCGAGCGGCGCACCGGGCGATGGCGGGCAGCGGCACGCCATTTGCAGTCTGTATGGCATGAGCACGAGGTGCGGGTAGCGAACCATGAAGGTCAGCGTGCTGGGTTGCAGTGGCTCCATCGCCCGCGGTTGCCGCACGACCGCCTTCCTGCTGGGCGAGCATGTGCTGGTCGACGCCGGCACAGGAGTGGGTGAGCTCAGCGTGGCGCAGATGCGCGCCGTGAGCCACGTCTTTCTGAGCCATTCGCACCTGGACCACATCGCCGCGCTGCCGCTGCTGCTCGATACCGTGGGCAGCCGCCGCGCGGCGCCGCTGCAGGTGTTCGCCCTGGCGCAGACCCTGGACGCCTTGCGCCGGCATGTGTTCAACGACATCATCTGGCCCGACTTCACCCGTATCCCCAGCGCCCGGTCGCCGATGGTGCAGTTGCACCCCGTCGGCGTGGGCGACGTGCTGGTGGTTGCGGGAGTCACCCTGGAGGTGCTGGCCGCGCGCCACAGCGTGCCGGCCGTGGGCTATGCGGCACGCGGCCAGGGCGCGTGGTGGGTTTTCAGTGGCGACACCGAAGGGCAGGAGCCGGCCTTCTGGCAGCGCGTCAACGCCCTGCAGGCCGAGCCGCCGGGCATAGGCGCGCTGGTGATCGAAACCGCATTCAGCGACCGCGAGCAGGCGCTGGCGCGCAAGAGTGCGCATCTCTCGCCGTCCAGCCTGGCGCAGGAGCTCGCCCAGCTGCAGCCCAAGGGGCGCTTTCCCATCTATCTGTCGCACTTCAAGCCGAGCGAGGGCGCCAGCATCCTGGCCGAGGTGCGCGCGCTGCAGGCCAACCAAGCGCTGCAGATCATCGACTTGCAGACGGTAGACGCGTTGCAGCTCTGAGCTGGCGCGCTGCGCGCGCTTCAGCCCAGGTTTTGCGCCAGGCGCTGGCGCAGTTCGTCCAGTTCCATGCCGCGGCGCGCGGCCATGTCCTGCACCTGGTCCTCGCCGATCTGGCCGACGCTGAAATAGGTCGATTCCGGGTGCGCGAGGTAGAAGCCACTAACGCTGGAAGGCGGAATCATCGCGAAGCTGTCGGTTACCTCGATGCCAACCTCGGGGGCATCCAGCGTGGCAAACAGCGTGGTCTTGACCGTGTGGTCCGGGCAGGCCGGGTAGCCAGGCGCCGGGCGTATGCCCTGGTATTTTTCGGCAATCATCTCGTCGCGGTCCAGCGCTTCATCCTTGGCGTAACCCCAGAGGTCGCGGCGCACGCGCGCATGCAGACACTCGGCGAATGATTCGGCCAGGCGGTCGCACAGCGCCTTGAAGGTGATGTTGGAATAGTCGTCGAGCTGCGCGAGGAATTCCTGCTCCTTCTTCTCCGCGCCTATGCCGGCCGTCACCGCAAACATGCCGGCGTAGTCCCTGATGCCCGACTCTTTGGGCGCGATGAAGTCCGCCAGGCACCGGCTGGGGCGCATCACGCCGTTCACCGGGGTCTTTTCGGTCTGCTGGCGCAGTCCGTACCAGGTCATCAAGACCTCGGTGCGCGATTCGTCGGTGTAGAACTCGATGTCGTCGCCGACGCGGTTGGCCGGGTACAGCCCGATCACGCCATTGGCCTGCACCCAGCGGCCTTCGACGATCTTCTTGAGCATGGCCTGGCCGTCGGCAAAGACCTTGCGCGCTTCCTCGCCCACCACTTCGTCCTGCAGGATGCGCGGGTAGCCGCCGGCCAGGTCCCAGGTCTGGAAGAACGGCCCCCAGTCGAGGTATTTGATGATTTCGGCCAGGTCGAAATTCACGAAGCTGCGCCGTCCGAGCACGCGCGGCGGCGTGGGCTTGAAATGCGTGAAATCGACCGGCGTGGCATTGGCGCGCGAGCGCTCCAGCGGCCACAGCGGCACGCGCTTCTTCTTGGCATGCAGCTCGCGCACGTGGGCATAGTCGGTCTGGATCTCGGCCAGGTAGTCGGCGCGTCCCTCGCCCAGCAGGCTTTGCGCCACGCCCACGCTGCGCGAGGCGTCGGGCACGTAGATCACCGGGCCGTCGTACTTGGGCGCAATCTTCACCGCGGTGTGCACGCGCGAGCAGGTGGCGCCGCCAATCAAGAGCGGAATCTGCCGGCTGGTGAAGTAGTCGTCCTTGTTCATCTCGGCTGCGACGTGCTGCATCTCTTCGAGGCTGGGCGTGATCAGGCCGGAGACGCCGACCATGTCCGCCTGCAGCTCCTTGGCCTTGGCCAGCAGCTCGTGCGAAGGCACCATCACCCCGAGGTTGACCACCTCGAAGTTGTTGCATTGCAAGACCACGGTGACGATGTTCTTGCCGATGTCGTGCACGTCGCCCTTGACGGTGCACACCACCACCTTGCCCTTGCTGGAGATGTCTATGCCCGCGGCCTTCTGCGCTTCTTTCTCTGCCTCGATGTAGGGTACGAGGTGGGCCACGGCCTGCTTCATCACGCGTGCGCTCTTGACCACCTGCGGCAAAAACATCTTGCCGGCGCCGAACAGGTCGCCGACGACGTTCATGCCGTCCATCAGCGGCCCCTCGATCACCGCGAGCGGCCGCGCGCCGCCTTGCACGCAGATCTGCTGGTAGGCCTCTTCGGTATCTGCCACGATGAAGTCGGTAATGCCATGCACCAGCGCATGCGTGAGGCGCTCGCCGACCGGTGCCGGGGCCTCGGGGGTGCCGCGCCATTCGAGCTTCTTGCCATCGTCGCGCGCCGCGCCCTTGGCGCTTTCGGCGATCTCCAGCAGGCGCTCGGCCGCGTCCGGGCGGCGGTTCAAGACCACGTCTTCCACGCGCTCGCGCAGCTCGGGCTCCAGGTCGTCGTAAACGCCGATCATTCCGGCATTGACGATGCCCATGTCCAGACCCGCCTTGATCGCGTGGTAGAGAAAGACGGTGTGGATCGCCTCGCGCACCGGTTCGTTGCCGCGGAAGGAAAAACTCACGTTGGAGATGCCGCCCGAGACCTTGGCGCCGGGCAGGTTCTGCTTGATCCAGCGCGTGGCCTCGATGAAGTCGATGCCGTTTCTCGCGTGCTCCTCGATGCCGGTGGCGATCGGAAAGACATTGGGGTCGAAGATGATGTCCTCGGGCGGGAAGCCGACTTCATCGACCAGGATGCGGTAGGCGCGCGTGCAGATTTCGATGCGCCGCTCCAGCGTGTCGGCCTGGCCTTGTTCATCAAACGCCATCACCACGGCAGCCGCGCCATAGCGCTTGACCAGGCGGGCATGCTGCTTGAATTCCTCTACCCCCTCCTTCATCGAGATGGAATTGACGATGCCCTTGCCCTGCAGGCACTGCAAGCCAGCCTCGATGATTTCCCATTTGGAGGAGTCCACCATCACCGGCACCTTGGCGATGTCGGGCTCGCAGCCGAGCATGCGCAGGAAGCGCACCATTGCCGCCTTGCCGTCGAGCATGGCTTCGTCCATGTTCACGTCGATGACCTGGGCGCCGTTTTCCACCTGCTGGCGCGCCACCGACAGCGCCTCTTCATACTGCTCGGCGATGATCATCCGGGCGAAGGCCTTGGAGCCGGTGACGTTGGTGCGTTCGCCGACGTTGACGAAGAGCGAGTCCTCGTCGATCGTGACCGGCTCCAGGCCGGAGAGCTTCATGGGGGGGAGAACAAGGGCGGACATCTCACTCACCTGCACGCTGCGTGCGCTGGGAAAACAGGTGAGCGCCGTTGGAATCCGAAGTCGTCTTCAAGCCTGACGAACCGGGCCGGTCCGCTGCAGCGCTCCTTGAAAACCGGGGTCAATTTTACCGGCAGGCCCGTGGCGGCGCTGCGCGGCGCCTGGCGCCCTAAGATAGGCGGCTCTTCACTGCATCTTTGACGCCATGCTCAGTATTCTCGGCACCGCCCTCATCGGCCTCGTCGTCGGTCTCATCGCACGCGCCATCAAGCCCGGCGACGACAAGATGGGCTGGATCATGACCATCGTGCTGGGCGTGGCAGGCTCCTTCGTTGCTACCTATGCCGGCCAGGCGGTGGGCTGGTATGAGGTGGGAGAGTCCGCCGGCTGGGTCGCCTCGGTGGTGGGCGCGATCGTGCTGCTGGTGCTCTACGGACTTATGCGCAAAAAGGCCTGAGGCGCAATATCGGTCTTCATTTGACCGGCAAAAACTGTAGCAACCCGGCGCCGAGCACGCCCTGCACCCAGTTGATTGCGGCGCGGCGCATGCGCTCGTCGCTGAGCTCGGCCAGCAGGTCCAGGCGGCCGATGATCTTGCCGAATTCACGCTCGAAGCTCAGGTTGCGCGTGCCGTCGGCCGCGATCTCGTCGGCCAGCAGCAGCGCATGGCCCCGGGCATCGCGCCGCTGCGCGAGGATCCAGGCGGCGGTCTCGATGTTGCGCGCCGCGTTGTAGATGCGCTGCGCATCCAGGTGGTCCAGGAGATAAAAGCTCGTCTTGCCGCCGTGGGCGGTGATGAGCATGTCGGCGCTCGCCAGAATGAAGGCGGCGACGCGATCCCCGGTGAACTCGGGCGCCATCGCCAGCGCCATCGCCGCAATGTCGCGCCGGCCCAGCAGCGCGGGCCAGGGCTCGCGCAGATCCAGCGCCTGCTGCAGGCGCTGCAAGGCCAGCTCGCGGCTGGCGTGGCCGCCGGCGCGCCATTGCCCGGGGTTGCGCCGGTAGAGCTTGTCGGCCAGCAGCATCAGGCTGTGCAGGTTGTCGCGCATGGCCAGCGTGGCGGCGCGGTTGAGTTCGGACTGCGCGAGCTCGCTCTGGTGCGCCGGGGCTGCGCGCACCTGCCCGCGGTCGGTCGGGGCATCGCTGGCGCACCCCGCCAGCAGCGCGGCCATCAGCAAGGGGGCGAGCGGTCCGGCAGAGCGTGCACGCATGGGCCTGATTGTCAGCCGCTGCCTTCGGTCTGTGGCAGGCGTTCCTGCAGCGTGAAGGCGGGCAGGCCGCGCAGCAGCCGCCGCCCGTAGCCGGTATGCAGCAGGCGCTTGTCGTAACAGACCACGCGAGCGCGGTCTTCCTCGCTGCGTATCGCCCGCCCCACCCATTGCGCCAGGCGCAAGGCGGTCGCGGGCACGACGAGTTCCATGAAAGGGTCGCCGCCGCTGGCGCGCAGCCATTCGGCGCGCGCCTCGTCGACGGGCTCATCGGGCGGCGCAAACGGCAACTTGGTGATGAAGAGCGCTTCACACAGCGCACCGGGCAGATCCACGCCCTCGGCAAAGGATTGCAGCCCGAAGATGATCGACGCCCGCCCCTGCGCCACCTGCTCGCGATGGCGCGCGAGCAGCTTCAGGCGCGGCTGGTGCCCCTGCACCAGCACGCACGCGCGCAGCTCCGCGGGCAACTGCTCCACCGCGGCGCGCATCTGCTCGCGCGAGGTGAACAGCACCAGCGCGCCGCTTGCCACCTGAGCCAGGTCGTCGAGCAAGGCCTGGATCATCTGGCGCGTGAACGCCGCCACCTCGCGCGGCGCCGCCAGCGTGCTTGCCGCCAGCAGCGTGCCCTGACGCGCATAGTCGAAGGGGCTGGCCACCTGCAGCGTCGTCAGCGCCGCATCGCCATGCAGGCCTGCCTCGCGCAGGAAGAAGTCGAAGCTGCCGCAACTGGTGAGCGTGGCCGATGTCAGCACCGCCGCACGCACCCGCCGCCACAACTGCGCAGCCAGGCTTGCGCCGGGCAGCAGCGGACTGGCGTGGGCGCGCACGAGCACCCCGGCGTCCGAGCTTGCCAGCGTGAACCACTTGGCGGCCGGCGCAGCGCCTTCGGGGGGCTCTTGCAACAGCAGGGCGCTGGTGGCGTGCACCGCCTCCAGGCGCGGCGCGAGCTGCCCCACCTGGGCATAGAGCTGCGACAGGCGCCGCGCGTCGGCGGGTTCGTCGCGCAGGCGCTCGCGCAGCGCGCGGGCAATGGCACGCAGCCCTTCAAGGAAATCGCCCGCATGCTGCAGCACCTGCGCCAGCGCCAGCATCAGCGGCTCGGGTAGTTGCCCCTGAGGCACCCGGCTGCGCCAGCTGGCGGGCCGGGCGCCGGAATGCGACGGTGCGCGCAGCGGCGCCCCGTAGAGATCGATGACGAGGCGCTCGGCATCCTGCAGCGCCACGCGCAAGCGGCTGCCGGCAGCGGCCAGATCGACCCCATCGGCCAGCTGCACCTGCGCGCCCACACGCAGCGCCCGGCTGGCGAGCTGGCCCAGCCAGCCCAGGCGCGACAAGTCCATCTCGCAGGCGAACTGCGACAGCGCCGTCTTGGGCAGGTGGTGCGCCTCGTCGATCACCAGCAGGCAATCGTCCAGATCGGGCAGCAGCCGCGCCCCGATCGACGACAGCAAGAGGTCGTGGTTGGCGACGATGACCTGCGCGCCCACCAGCTCCTTGCGCCGCTCGTAGTAGGTGCAAGTCGAGAACAGCGGGCAATGGCGTCCGCTGCAGGTATGGGCCACGGCTGCCACCGGCGACCACAGCGCGGGCTCGGGCGGCAGCGTGAGCTGGTCGCGGTCGCCGTCCCACAGCCCCGTGGCCAGGTCGTCTGCCAGGCGCTGGTAGAAGGCCTTGCCGGCCGCGGCGTCGGCGGGAGGTTGACCCGGTGCCTCTTCATCGGTGAACAGACCGTCCTCATCGTCGGCGCAGTCGCCCGCCAGACGTTCGAGCTTGAGCTTGCAGACGTAGCGCGCCCGCCCCTTGGCCAGCGCGAAGCTGAAAGGCTCGGCCATCGCCGCGGCCAGGGCCGGCAGGTCCTTGTGCACCAGCTGCTCCTGCAGCGCCACCGTGGCCGTGGCAATCAAGACCCGCGTGCCGCGCGCCAGCGCCATCTGGATCGCCGGCGCCGCGTACGCAAGCGACTTGCCCACGCCCGTGCCCGCCTCGATCACCGCGATGGCGCGCGCGGGTTCCTCTTCGGCAGCCGACCCTTCGCGCGCGAGCTGCGCCCGGGCAAAGGTGCGCGCTACCTCCTCGGCCATGCGCCGCTGCCCGTCGCGCACGCGCATGCCCGGCGTGGCAGCGACGACGGCGTCGAACTGCGCCAGCGCGGCGAGGGCGTGGTCGGGCGGGGACATGGGGTAAACGCGATGCAAGCTGTGGGTTTATCCAGCTATCGTAACGGGTGCGGTGTAGCCGCATGAGCTCATTTGCCGAAGTGGGGACTCGTAGTCATCTTTATGCAAGGCGCACGCGTGACTGAATACTGGGCACATTCTGGTGGGCACCCGCTGGCAGAGCATCTGCAGTCCGTTGCAGAGCGTGCACAACGTTTCGCCGCTGCTCTGGGCCGGGAGCAGAGTCTCTCGTCGTGGGCGAGGTTGGCTGGAAAGTGGCACGACCTGGGAAAGTATCGCCCCGGTTTTCAGCGCCATGTGCGCCAGGTCGAGGATGCTCATATCGAACACAAGGTGGCGGGACGCGAGAAGACGCATTCCGCCGCCGGGGCCTTGTGGGCGATCCAATGCCTTGGGCAAGCGCATGGCGACCGGGGCAAGCTGATGGCGCGCGTGCTGGCTTATCTGATTGCTGGACACCATGCTGGCTTGGCGAATTGGGAGGGCGATCTGGAAGTGCGCCTGAGCCAGGCAGACAGTGCGCAGGAATTGCAAGAGGCGCTGGATGCCCAGCCGCCGCGAGCCATCCTGGATGCGGGCGATTTCGTGCCGGACTTGAGGGCCATCCCGGGTGGCCAAGACGGCTTTGCGCTGTGGCTGCGGATGTTGTTCTCCTGTCTGGTGGATGCCGATTTTCTGGATACCGAAGCGCATTTCGACGCCGGCAGGGCGCGCCGGGCAACGTCCTGCATGCCGAAACCTGCACCGATGTCGCACCAAAGTTGCGCCAGAAAGCAATGCGTGGCCATTGGGATGCAATAACCATTCGTCATTACGATAGCTGGAACCTAATCTATGTTTTCCCAGCCGGCAGGAACCGCCGCTTCTTTTGTCGCCCATCATCGACCGTCGGACAACACTTGGCAGTCCCTGGAAGACCACTTGCTCGGGGTCGGAGAAATCGCAGCGCAGCTCGCAGGCAAACTGGGCTTGCAGGAAATGGGCGAACTGCTGGGCTTGTTGCACGATCTGGGCAAGTACAGCCGGGCTTTCCAGGCCTATCTGAAGTCTGCGATTGGCGCGCTGAACCAAGACGAGGACGAGGACTGGGTGGATGCCAAGAACCTGAAAGGCAAGGTAGATCACTCCACCGCCGGGGCACAGTTTGCATGGCAGGTTCTCGGCAAAACAGGCGCTCTTGAAACGGCTCAGGCGCTTGCCTTGTGCATAGCTTCACACCACTCCGGCCTGATCGACTGCATCAGCGCCCGGGCCGATGCCTTTGGGACAAACCTCTTTGCCCGCCGCATGGAGAAGGCGCAGCAGCGCACCCATCTGGATGAAGTGCAGCGCCTGGCCGATCCCGAGCTGTTGCAACGCTGCCGTGGCTTGCTGGCAGATGGCCGCGTCGCGGCCAAATTCCAGGCATTGCTCACACAGATTGGGCGCAGCAATCAGGCGCAAGGCAGCCCTGTGACGGTGCAGCAGCAATGGGGTCTGCTGGTGCGGTTTCTATTCAGTTGCCTGATCGATGCCGACCGTATCGACACGGCCGATTTTGAAAAACGGCGCCAGCGCAGCTTTCGCCCTGGCGGGCGCTATACCGATTGGACTGTGCTGGTGGAGCGCCTGGAGCGCCACTTGGCACAGTTGCCGCCCACCCGCCCCATCGACCACCTACGCCAGGATATTTCCTGGCACTGCCACCAGGCTGCGGCACGGCCCCATGGCATCTACACCCTGACCGTGCCCACGGGCGGTGGAAAAACCCTGGCCAGCCTGCGTTTTGCTTTGCATCACGCCAGGGAACGTGGTCTGGATCGAATCATCTACGTCATTCCCTTCACGTCCATCATCGACCAGAACGCCAGGGTGGTGCGCGAGGTACTGGAGCCTGCGGACGCGCCACAGGATCAGGGCCGGATCGTGCTGGAGCACCACGGCAGCCTCACGCCCGAGCAGCAAACCTGGCGCGAGAAGGTGTTGTGCGAGAACTGGGATGCCCCGGTTGTTTACACCACCATGGTGCAGTTGCTGGAAGCCTTGTTCGGCGCGGGCACGCGGGGCGCGCGCCGTATGCATCAGCTGGTCCGGGCAGTGCTGGTGTTCGATGAGGTGCAAACCCTGCCCGTGCAATGCGTCCACCTGTTCAACAACGCCATCAATTTCTTGGCGACGCAGTGCAACACCACGGCACTTCTGTGTACCGCTACGCAGCCGCTGCTCGACAGTGTCAATCCCGCCTTGGGCGCTATCCGTTTGGCGACGGCACCTGAGTTGATACCTGACGTCGGCCACCTATTCAAGGCGCTCAAACGGGTAGCGGTGAATGACCAACGCAGAGCCGGGGGCTGGAGCGGTCAGGAGGTGGCCGATCTCGCCATGGCAGAGACGCAAGCCAGCGGGAGCTGTCTGGTCATCGTCAATACCAAGGCATCGGCACGGCGTATTTTTGAGCTGTGCGCTGCTGCGGTGGATCCAGACACTGCCTTTCACCTGAGCACCGACATGTGCCCGGCCCACCGCAAGGCGCGCCTGGCCGAACTGCTTGCGCGCTTGAGGGCCGGCCAGCCGACGCTGTGCGTGAGCACGCAGTTGATCGAGGCCGGCGTGGATGTGGACTTTGGCAGCGTCATCCGCTTCATGGCCGGGCTCGACTCGATTGCCCAGGCGGCGGGCCGGTGCAACCGCAATGGGCTGCGCACCATCGGTCGCGTCCATGTCGTCAATCCGCAGGCGGAAAACCTCGACAAGCTGCCCGACATTCTGCAGGGGCGTAACGCCGCCTTGCGGGTGCTCGATGAGTTCCAGCAAAACCCAGAGAGATTCAGTGATGACTTACTCAGCCCCGCGGCAATGCACGCTTACTACCGCTATTACTTCTTCGACCGCGCCGCAGACATGAGCTATGCGGTGGTGGCTGGCGATGTCGCGCAAAACGACACCCTGCTCAACCTGCTGTCGCTCAACGCAGGTAGCGTGAACGAATACAAACGCCAGCACGCATCCGCACCCCCGCTTTTTTTCCGCCAGGCTTTCATGACGGCGGCCAAGGCCTTCCGCGCCATCGACTCGGCCACGCAGGCGGTCATCGTCCCCTTTGGGGCGGATGGCAAGCAATTGATTGCCGACCTGTGCGCCGCCTACGACGTAGAGCTGGAAATCGAACTGCTGCGGCGGGCGCAGCAGTACAGCGTGAACGTGTTTCCCCATGTACTCAAAAAACTTATGGCAGCGCAAGCCTTGCACGAGGTCAAGCCGGATACGCGCATCCTTTGTTTGAATGAGCGCTACTACAGCGACTTGTTTGGTCTGGCCACTGAGCCCGTTTCCCCCATGGAGGTTTTGTATGCCTAAGCCGCGACGCAGCATCGAGTTCGAAGTGTCTGGGCGCTACGCCCTGTTCACCGACCCCTTGAGCAAAGTGGGTGGCGAAAAGTGCTCGTACCACGTCCCGACCTACGAAGCTTTGAAGGGCATCGCCAAGTCCATTTACTGGAAGCCGACGCTGATCTGGGTGATCGACGAAGTGCGGGTCATGAAGCGCATCCGCACCCAGACCAAGGGAGTCAAGCCGTTGGAACTGGGTGGCGGTAACAGCCTGGCCATTTACACCTTCCTGGCCGACGTGCGATACCAGGTGCGCGCCCACTTCGAGTGGAACGAGCATCGCCCCGAGTTGACTGACGACCGTATCGAAGCCAAGCACAACGCCATTGCCCAGCGCATGGTCGAGCGCGGCGGGCGCCAGGACATCTTTTTGGGCACACGCGACTGCCAGGGCTATGTGCAGGCCTGCGAGTTTGGCTCGGGTGCCGGAGAGCTAGACGATGCTGGGGAGCTGGCCTTTGGCTTGATGTTCCATGGTTTTGACTACCCCGATGAAACAGGCGGCACGGAACTGCACGCCCGCTTCTGGCGGCCGACCATGGTCAACGGCGTCATTCGTTTCCCGCCCCCGCGGGATTGCACCGAGCGCAGGTTCGTGCGCTCCATGAACGTCAAACCTTTCGGGCTGAATCAAGGCATCCGGCCCGTAGATGCGGACGCCTGCGAAATGGGGGTGTCTGCATGAGTTGGTTGCCCAAGCTACTTGCCACCTACGACGCGTGCAAGGGCAAGGAGCCGCAGGGCTCAACACCTTTGATGCCTATTTGCCACAGCACCCAGAACGCACAGATTGAAATCGTGCTCGATGGCGCTGGCCATTTCAGGCGTGCTTCCGTGCTGGAAAAAGCCCAGGGCCTGACCTTGATTCCCTGCACCGAGGCATCGGGAGGGCGCAGCGGCAAAAAACCCATTAACCACCCGTTGCATGACAAGCTGCAATACCTCGCCCAGGACTTCACGTCGTGGGGTGGGGAGGTGACGGTTGGTTTCGCCAACGACCCGGCCGAGCCGTACCGCGACTACGTGAAATCTCTGTCGGATTGGGCCGCTGCCGATCCACATCCCAAGCTGCTGGCCGTGCGGGCCTATGTGCAGGGCGGCAATGTGGTGGCCGACTTGATTCAAGCGGGCATCCTCCCCGTGGGTGACGACGGCAAGCTGCTCAAGGTATGGAGTGCTGACAAGGCCAGCGCACCCGCCATCTTCAAAGTTTTGGCGCCGCAGCAATCGCCCGACGATGCGTTTGTGCGCTGGCGCGTGGAGGTGGGCGACGACCCCAACTCAGCGCCATGGACGGACGAAGCGCTGCTTGCCTCCTGGATCGCGTACTACCAGCACAGGCAGAAGAACGTAGGTTTGTGCATGGCGACGGGTCAGCAAGCTACTTTAGCCGTGCAGCACCCGGCAAAGCTGCGCCACGGCGGTGACAAGGCCAAATTGATTTCGGCCAACGACAGCTCGGGCTACACCTACCGGGGGCGCTTCATCAGCGATGAAGAAGCATTGAGCATAGGTTTCGTCGCCACGCAAAAGGCGCACAACGCCTTGCGCTGGCTGATTGAACGGCAGGGCTACCGCAATGGCGATCAGGTGTTTGTGGCCTGGGAGCCTACGGGCAAGCCGATTCCAGATCCCCTGCTGGCCACGTACGAAGCGTTTGGCGGTGCATCCCTGGACTGGGCGCTGGGCATCAGCCACGCGGATGCGGGCCAGGCCTTTGGTTTGCAACTACGAAAAGCCATTGCGGGTTACGCCGCACAGCTTGCGCCCAGGGATGAAGTGGTGGTGCTGGGGCTCGATTCCGCAACCCCGGGGCGCATGGCCATTACCTTCTACCGGGAGCTCAAGGGCTCCGAATTTCTGGCACGCCTGCAGGCGTGGCATGGGCAGTTTGCATGGCCGCAGAACTACGGCAAGGAGCGCCAATTCATTGGTGCCCCAGCGCCGCGTGATATTGCGGAGGCGGCCTTTGGCAGCCGCCTGGACGACAAATTGCGCGCATCCACCGTGGAGCGGCTGCTGCCTTGCATCGTCGATGGGGTTCCGCTGCCCTTGGATCTGCTTCGATCGGCAGTGCGCCGCGTGGCCAACCGGGTGGGCATGGAAGTGTGGGAATGGGAGCGCTGCCTGGGCATTGCCTGCGCGCTGTTCAAAGGTTTTTTCAACGAGAGGGGGTATCTGATGGCATTGGAGCAAGAGCGCACCAGCCGCGACTATTTGTTTGGTCGGCTGCTGGCGGTTGCTGAAGATATTGAGAGCTACGCGCTCTACGCTGCAGGTGAAAAGGCCAGGGACACCTCAGCGGCGCGCCTTATGCAGCGTTTTGCAGATCGGCCCGCTTCGACGTGGCGCACCATCGAACTGTCCTTGCGCCCCTACATCGCCAGGCTGCGCGCCATGCGCCCTGGGGTGTTGCACAAAAAAGAGAGTTTGCTCGATGACATCGTGGCGCTGTTTGACCCGCAGGATTTTTTGACCGACACGCCATTGAGTGGTGAATTTCTGCTGGGCTACCACTGCCAACGTCAGGCCTTGCGCTCACGTGGCGAATCGAGCGATGACGCATCTGAAACCACCCCAACCGCTATGACTGGAGAACCCGCATGAGCGCTTTGCAAAACAAAATCGACTTTGCCGTGGTGCTGCGCGTCAAACGCGCCAACCCCAATGGCGACCCCTTGAACGGCAACCGCCCGCGCACCGACTATGGCGGTTATGGCGAGATCACCGATGTGTGCCTCAAGCGCAAGCTGCGCGATCGCCTGCTGGAATCGGGCAAGGCCATCTTCGTGCAGTCGGACGACCGCAAGGTCGATGGCGAAACCAGCCTGCGCAACCGCGCGGAATCCGCTGCCAACGGTTTGGGCAAGGATGCCTTCAAGAAAAATGCCAACAAGGATGCAACCGCCAAACTCGCCTGCGCCAAGTGGTTTGATGTGCGGGCGTTTGGCCAGGTGTTTGCCTTTGCTGCGGGTGGTGACGCGGGTGGGGTATCTATCCCCATCCGTGGCCCGGTTACCATCCAGTCGGCCTTTAGCGTAGAGCCGGTTTCCATTACCAGCACGCAGATCACCAAGAGCGTCAGCGGCGAGGGTGACGGCACGAAACGCGGTTCAGACACCATGGGCATGAAGCACCGCGTGGACAGCGGCATTTATTGCACCTTTGGCAGCATCAACCCGCAGCTGGCCGAGCGCACGGGCTTCAGCGATGCCGATGCCCAGGTGCTCAAAGCCATCTTGCCCAAGATGTTTGAGAACGACGCTTCGTCTGCCCGGCCGGACGGCAGCATGGAAGTGCTGACCGTCGTCTGGTGGCGGCACAACTGCAAGTCCGGGCAGTATTCGTCGGCCAAGGTGCATGGTTCCTTGACGGTGAATGCCGATGGCAGCATCCGTTTGGATCCTTTGGATGGACTCGATCCAGAAATCATCAGTGGCTTTTGACGAGAACGCTGCAAAGCCTGCTGCGACGACCATGCAGGCTTTGTCAAGGAGCATTTGATGAAAATCCTGCCGACCCAATTCGACGGCCAGGCCATTCGCCGCCTGTATGACGAAGCCACGGACACCTGGTGGTTTTCCGTCGTCGATGTTGTTCAGGTGCTGACCGACTCCAATAACGCCCGCCGCTATTGGTCTGACCTCAAGCGCAAGCTGGCGCAGGAGGCGGGTTCAGAGCAACCGTACGCTGAAATCGTACAGTTCAAATTACCCTCGACGGACGGCAAGCAGCGCGAGACCGACTGCGCCAGCGCGCAAACCCTTCTGCGCCTGGTGCAATCCATCCCCAGCCCCAAGGCCGAACCCATCAAACTCTGGCTGGCCAAGGTGGGCTACGAGCGCATGCAGGAGATTGCCGACCCGGCGCAGGCGCTGGATCGCGCCCGCCAGACCTGGCAGCAGCTCGGGCGCAGCGACAAATGGATTCAGCAGCGCATGACCGGGCAGGAAACGCGCAACAAGCTCACCGACTACTGGGCCGAGCATGGCATTGCGCCGGGACAGGAGTTTGCCCTGCTCACCAATCTCATCCACCAGGAATGGGCGGGCCTGTCGGTGGCGCAGCACAAGGCCAAGAAGGGTCTGAAAAGCCAGAACCTGCGCGACCATATGAGCGAAGCCGAGCTGATCTTTACCGCCCTTGCCGAGCTGTCCACGCGCCAGATCGCCGCTGCCCAGGATGCCACCGGCCTGCAAGAGAACAAGGGAGCGGCGCACGCAGGTGGGCGCATCGCCCGCCAGGCACGCCAGCAGCTCGAAGCGCAGACCGGCCAATCGGTGGTGACCGGGGGCAACTACCTGCCATCGCAGGCAGAGGGCACTGCCCCTCAGCTCCAGCCGCCCACGGCCGAACTTGCCCACCCGTCGCGTAAAAAACCATAGCTGTTCGCGCAATGCCTACGCCGGATAATGCCGATTTGGATCCGATTTCGCTCTCGGCGCTGCAGCATTGGAAGTATTGCCCGCGCCAATGCGGCCTGATCCATCTGGAGCAGGCCTTCGACGACAACCTGCACACCCTGCGCGGTCAGGCCGAGCACGCGCGGGTGGATCAACCCAGCGTGCAAAGCACCAAGGGCGTGCGCGTAGAACGCGCCCTGCCGCTGTGGCACGACACGCTGGGGCTGATCGGCAAGTCGGACGTGATCGAGTTCTTGCCCGACGGCACGCCTTACCCGGTGGAATACAAGCACGGCAGCCGCCACAAGGCGCCGGCCATCGCCGCCTGCGACGATCTGCAACTGGCCGCGCAGGCGCTGTGCCTGGAGACCATGACCTCCCGGGCCGTGCCCGAGGGTGCGCTGTACTACGCCAGCTCGCGCCGGCGCCGCGTCGTGCCCATTACCGCCGACTTGCGCAAAGACGTCGCGGACACCGCCCAAGCCGTGCGCCAGATGCTGGCCAGCGGCGTTTTGCCGTCGCCCCTGGTGGGCGATCAGGCCGCACAGCGCTGCAAAGGCTGCTCCTTGCAAGAGCGCTGCCAACCCCAGGCTACGCCCCTCCTCCTGGCCGCCGCACGGCGCAGCCTGTTCGACCCGGAGGCTTGAGGCAAACCGTGCAACTGCTCAACACCCTCTACGTCACCCTGCCCGACGCTTGGCTGCGCCTGGACAACGACACCCTGCGCATCGAGGTCGAGCGCGAAACCCGATTGCGCGTGCCGCTGCATCACCTCACGGCCGTGGTCTGCTTTGGCCACGTCGGCCTGTCCGCGCCGCTCATGCACCGCCTGGCCGACGAGGGCATCGCCTTGGTGCTGCTCGATGCCAATGGCCGCTTCAAGGCCAGGCTCGAAGGTGCAGTCAGCGGCAACGTGCTCTTGCGCCAGGCGCAGTTTGCGCGCGGCGCGGACGCGGCCTATGTCTTGGACATGGCGCGCAGCTTTGTCGCCGGCAAGATCAAGAACACGCGCCAGGTCTTGCAGCGCGGCGCCCGCGAGGCCAAGAGCGCAGACGAAGCCGCCGTGCTGATCCGCCGCGCCGACGACCTGGCCGCCAGCCTGCGTGTCTTGCCCGAGGCGACGACGCTGGACACCGTACGCGGTGTGGAAGGCGAAGCCGCGCGCCAGTACTTCAGCGGCCTGCCGCTGCTGGTGCGCCCGGATCAGCGCGAGCATTTCGCCATGGACGGCCGCACGCGCCGCCCGCCGCGTGACCGCTTCAATGCCCTGCTGTCCTTTTTGTACGCCATGTGGATGAACGACTGCCGCAGCGCACTGGAAGCCGCCGGGCTTGATCCGCAAGTCGGCTTCTTGCATGCCCTGCGCCCGGGACGTGCCGCACTGGCGCTGGATGTGATGGAAGAGTTTCGCCCCTGGGCCGATCGCCTGGCCCTCACCCTCATCAACCGTGGGCAGGTGCAGGCGGATGATTTTGACCTGCGCGAAGGCAGCGTGTCCCTGCAAGGCGACGCACGCAAATCCGTGGTGACGGCTTACCAGGAGCGCAAGAAGGACGAAATCACCCACCCGTTGCTGGCGCAAAGTCTGCCCCTGGGTTTGGTGCCGCTGGTGCAGGCGCGCCTGCTGGCGCGTGCGCTGCGCGACGACGCCATGCCCTATTTGCCCTTTGTACCCAGGTAAAGAGAGGGGCCATGCTGGTACTGGTTTGCTACGACGTGAATACCGAAACCAGCGCCGGCCGGCGCCGCCTGCGCCGCATCGCCAAGGTGTGCGAGAGCACGGGGCAGCGGGTGCAAAAATCGGTCTTTGAATGCCAGGTGGACGTGGCGCAGTTCGAGGCGCTGGAGCGCCGACTGTTGGCCGAAATCAACCCTGAGCAGGACTGCCTGCGCTTGTACCGGATGCCGCAAACCCGAGGCTTTGAAGTGCTGGAGCACGGCAGCTTCAAGGCCGTGGATTTTGATGCACCGCTGGTGCTGTAAGGCCGCCACGCCGTGCTATCGTGACTGCCGCGAACCTCAAGTGATGGCGTTGCCATGAACAGGTTCGCGCGCTTCATAAGCGGTTGTCGTTCCATGATTTTTCTTCTTGTGCGCGCGGATTTGATCGGCTTCTCGAATAGCCAAGCGGGACTTCGCGCGCGAGCAGGGAAAAGTGCCGGCCCGACACCGCCTTGGCCGTGAAGCGCATCGCCCGTCAGCAATGGCGGGCGCGGATTGAAACACGCAAGTGGCCGCCACCCTGCAGCAAAGCGCAGGCATCGCCCGTCAGCAATGGCGGGCGCGGATTGAAACTACTTCCCCAGCGTCAGCCTGGTGCCGTCGGGCGCATCGCCCGTCAGCAATGGCGGGCGCGGATTGAAACGACGCCCAAGTGGGACTACGTCAACCCCGAACAAGCATCGCCCGTCAGCAATGGCGGGCGCGGATTGAAACATCGACTACTGGGCCTTGGGCCAGCGCTACACCATGCATCGCCCGTCAGCAATGGCGGGCGCGGATTGAAACAATGTTGGCACCACACTCGCAGCAGGTGTACCAAGCATCGCCCGTCAGCAATGGCGGGCGCGGATTGAAACTACCAAGACGCGCAGCCTATCGCGGTGCGCAACGGCATCGCCCGTCAGCAATGGCGGGCGCGGATTGAAACTAACCAGCGAAATGGCGCAGCGCCTGCGCGCAATGCATCGCCCGTCAGCAATGGCGGGCGCGGATTGAAACTCGATCGCTTGGAGACGCTCTTGTTTCCGAGGCGCATCGCCCGTCAGCAATGGCGGGCGCGGATTGAAACCAGCGCCTCGATGCGTCGCTGCAGGGCGCCGCGCGGGCATCGCCCGTCAGCAATGGCGGGCGCGGATTGAAACCATTTGACATCGACATTGCTGGGCTTGCCTAGGATGCATCGCCCGTCAGCAATGGCGGGCGCGGATTGAAACATCTTTGCGCCGGGGTTTTGCAGCGGGTAGGCGATGCATCGCCCGTCAGCAATGGCGGGCGCGGATTGAAACAAGGCCGGCAAACTCAGCGTCGATCAGCTCACCGGGCATCGCCCGTCAGCAATGGCGGGCGCGGATTGAAACTTTTTCTCCAGCTCGCGCTGCTTGGTTTCGCAGGCATCGCCCGTCAGCAATGGCGGGCGCGGATTGAAACACCGCCCTGGCGCCATGGACGCCTTTGCGCTGCCGCATCGCCCGTCAGCAATGGCGGGCGCGGATTGAAACGGCACTTATCAGCGTTGCCGCAGGTGTCGCGCGTGCATCGCCCGTCAGCAATGGCGGGCGCGGATTGAAACCACTACGGTGTGGGGTCACTGCGCGCGCATTTCAGGCATCGCCCGTCAGCAATGGCGGGCGCGGATTGAAACCTACTTTTTGCGGGGGCTGAGCTGCGGCCAGGCGGCATCGCCCGTCAGCAATGGCGGGCGCGGATTGAAACCACTCCGACCACGGCAACATCGGCAGCGCAGGCGGCATCGCCCGTCAGCAATGGCGGGCGCGGATTGAAACCGTCGTCAAGATGAGCGGCGCACCCGAGCTGCTGCATCGCCCGTCAGCAATGGCGGGCGCGGATTGAAACCCCGGAGCGCATGCCGGTGCGCAGCGCCAGCACGCATCGCCCGTCAGCAATGGCGGGCGCGGATTGAAACCGGTCAATGTCACGTCGAAGTACACGATGGCCGCGCATCGCCCGTCAGCAATGGCGGGCGCGGATTGAAACCGATGAGATCGGTAAAGCTGTCGCGGGCAGCTCGCGCATCGCCCGTCAGCAATGGCGGGCGCGGATTGAAACATTGCCGACGCCTCCGCCCTCCTGATCGACGCCAGCATCGCCCGTCAGCAATGGCGGGCGCGGATTGAAACGGCTCACCTGCACGCGCATGAGCGCCGACGAATGGCATCGCCCGTCAGCAATGGCGGGCGCGGATTGAAACCAGAGCCATCGAAAGACTTCGCGGCGCACCTCGCGCATCGCCCGTCAGCAATGGCGGGCGCGGATTGAAACATTCAGGCCCCCTATTCCGTAGAGACGCATCCCACGCATCGCCCGTCAGCAATGGCGGGCGCGGATTGAAACATAAGTGGTCAATCAATGACGTCAGCTATGGCCTGCATCGCCCGTCAGCAATGGCGGGCGCGGATTGAAACACCGCAAACCCGCAAAAATCCCGCACTACGCCCCGCATCGCCCGTCAGCAATGGCGGGCGCGGATTGAAACAACGCCATCGAAGGCACCCAGCTTACCGAGCGCCAGGCATCGCCCGTCAGCAATGGCGGGCGCGGATTGAAACTACACGCTTTAACGTGTAGCGCAAGACCTTTTTGGTATCGCCCGTCAGCAATGGCGGGCGCGGATTGAAACCGAAGTTGCCGCCGCCGTCATGGCGGGCGTGGCCAGCATCGCCCGTCAGCAATGGCGGGCGCGGATTGAAACACGGTGACGATGCGTCCGTCGAGAGTCGTTCCTGGGCATCGCCCGTCAGCAATGGCGGGCGCGGATTGAAACCTGTCTGCTCGCTCAGGCTGGAGCTTACCGATGGGGCATCGCCCGTCAGCAATGGCGGGCGCGGATTGAAACATTCAGGCCCCCTATTCCGTAGAGACGCATCCCACGCATCGCCCGTCAGCAATGGCGGGCGCGGATTGAAACACCGCCCTGGCGCCATGGACGCCTTTGCGCTGCCGCATCGCCCGTCAGCAATGGCGGGCGCGGATTGAAACGGCACTTATCAGCGTTGCCGCAGGTGTCGCGCGTGCATCGCCCGTCAGCAATGGCGGGCGCGGATTGAAACCACTACGGTGTGGGGTCACTGCGCGCGCATTTCAGGCATCGCCCGTCAGCAATGGCGGGCGCGGATTGAAACCTACTTTTTGCGGGGGCTGAGCTGCGGCCAGGCGGCATCGCCCGTCAGCAATGGCGGGCGCGGATTGAAACCACTCCGACCACGGCAACATCGGCAGCGCAGGCGGCATCGCCCGTCAGCAATGGCGGGCGCGGATTGAAACCGGATGGAGCCGGGCGAGATGGCGACGATCAAGACGGCATCGCCCGTCAGCAATGGCGGGCGCGGATTGAAACGACGCCAGCGAGGACGGCACGGGCCGCGGCACGCCGGGCATCGCCCGTCAGCAATGGCGGGCGCGGATTGAAACGACAAACCACTTTTCCGGGTCGATGCCGTAGGCAGGGCATCGCCCGTCAGCAATGGCGGGCGCGGATTGAAACCGGCCACTCATACCAACGCCGCCCCAGCACTCCGGCATCGCCCGTCAGCAACGGCGGGCGCGGATTGAAACCGCGACCAGCTCGATCGAACGTACTTTGCCGGCATAGCCATCCATCGGCGCAGCCAGACTTGGTCGGGCGCGGTGCGCTACCCGTTGCCGTCACCCGCCGCGATAGCGTCAGCCGTGTCTCGGCAGGTTGCGGGTCATATCGGGAGGCGCAAGGCTTGTCCCCGCGCATGCCATGCTCCATCGATCGGCTGCCCGTCGGTCTGGTTCAAAACGCCGATAGCGCTGGTGACGTGGCTGCCTGAGCACAGCCCAACCAGGCGCACTGCAGGTACCCGCCTTGCGGCAGCTCAATCTAGCCCACGGCCGCCCTCGCGTCGCACCATCGCTATCGCATCAAACGGGCAGCGCACCGCGCACAGGGCGCAGCCGGTGCAGGCGTGCGCGTCGTCGAGTACCGATCGTTTGATGGAGCCCGCGGCCTCGTCCAGTTCGTGCAGCGAGAGCACGTGCGGCGGGCACACCGCGACGCACCAGCCGCAGCCGGTGCAGCGTGTGGTGTCGATGGCCGGAATGGCGATGGAGCGGCGCTGCATGCCCTCAGCATGGCATGCTGGTGAAGGCTGCGCCGCCAGCGCTGTCTTGTTCAGGGCCACAATGGCGTCCGTTGTCCGGATATTTGCAGGAGGTCGTGATGAATTTTGCTGTCGTTGATGAGCCCCGCGCTGCTGCCGCGGGCACGCGCACGGATGCCGCCTGGCTGGACGCGCACTGGATGCCGTTTTCGGCCAACCGCGACTTCAAGGCGCACCCGCGCATGATCGTGGGGGCCGAAGGGGCGTATTACATCGACGCCGATGGCCGCAAGGTTTTCGACGGCCTGTCCGGCCTGTGGACCACGGGGCTGGGCCATTGCCGCAAGGAGATTGCCCAGGCGGTCGGCCAGGCCGTGGGGACGCTGGACTATGCGCCGGCCTTCCAGTTTGGCCATCCGGCCTCGTTCGAGCTGGCCAATCGCATCAAGGCGCACATGCCTGCGGGTCTGGAGTATGTGTTCTTCACCAGCTCGGGTTCGGAAGCGGCCGACACCGCGCTCAAGATGGCTCGCGGCTACTGGCGTGCGCGCGGCCAGGCGGGCAAGACGCGCCTGATCGGGCGCGAGAAGGGCTACCACGGCGTGAATTTTGGCGGCGTTTCGGTCGGCGGCATGGCGGGCAACCGCAAGGCCTTCGGCCAGGGCATAGAAGCCGACCATCTGCCGCACACCCAGCCGCCGCTGGGCTCCTTTCACCGCGGCATGCCGCCGCTCGATGGCAAGGCGCTGGCAGAGCGGCTGCTGGACGTGATTGCACTGCACGACGCGAGCACCATCGCTGCGGTCATCGTCGAGCCCTTCTCCGGCTCGGCCGGCGTGGTGATCCCGCCCGCGGGCTACCTGCAGCGTCTGCGCGAGATCTGCACGCAACACGACATCTTGCTGATCTTCGATGAGGTGATCACCGGCTTTGGCCGCGCCGGCGGCTGGACCGGCTCGGAGGTCTTTGGCGTGACACCGGACATCCTGAACTTTGCCAAGCAGGTGACCAATGGCGCGCAGCCGCTGGGCGGGTGCGTGGCAAGCAAGGAAATCTACGACACCTTCCTGCGCACCGCCGGCCCCGACTACCTGCTGGAGTTCCCGCACGGCTACACCTATTCGGCCCACCCCGTGGCCTGCGCTGCGGGCAACGCCACGCTGCAGCTGCTCGAAGCCGAGGATGCGCCGGCGCGGGTGCGCGCGCTCGCACCGGTGTTTGAAAACCTGGTGCATGGGCTCAAGGGCGCCCGGCATGTGCAAGACATCCGCAACTACGGCCTGGCTGCGGGCTTTACCATCGAGCAGCTGCCGGGCGAGCCGGGCCGGCGCCCCTGGGAGATCGCCATGGCCTGCTGGCGCAAGGGCTTTTATGTGCGTTACGGCGGCGACAGCATCCAGCTTGCGCCGCCCTTCATCAGCACCGAAGCCGAGCTCGAGCGCCTTGTGAGTAGTTTGGGAGATGCGCTCGCGCAGACCGCGTAGGCAGGCAGCAGGCGGCACGCGCCATGCCATACGGCCGCAGCTTCTCATGCGCGCAGGTGAACGCGATGTAGCCACAAGCCCTTGAACGCTGAAACCGGGTTCACGGCCCGCGCGCCGACGTTTGCGGTTTCGTCGCACGCGCATTGGATGGCGCGCCTGAACCGGCGCAATCGCATGGTGTCCTTCGGGCTGCTGGCCCTCGCGTTCGGCCTGCACCAGCCAAAGGTGCAAGCGGGTGCCGACATGCGGGGCGAAGCACTGGCGCTCTTGCTGGCGTTGCCCCAGGGCGTTTGCTTCCATACCTTTGATCCCGGAAAAAACGGCGGTGCGGCGCCAGCGCCAGCGCGAGAGCGGGGTCGTGCGGCTGGACGCTTTCCTCTTCACCCCGTGGGGTGCGGCAGCGGGCTTTGCGCTGTGGCCGATATTCATCCACGCGGCGGCGATGTGCCATCGCCGCTTCAGGCCGCCGACCGCGCGCTGTACGCAATCAAGGAAGCGGGGCGCAACCAGTTGCAGGCCGCTTGGCGAGTGCCTCGAAATGGCGATTCGATAAGGTCGTCACTATTGAACAAATAGCTTTCAGCGCTTATCCTGAGCCGTATTCCAGCGATTTGGATTGAAAATCGGATTCATGGAATGAACGATCGGATCTTCACGCCAGAGCACGGACGCGGCCCGCGCCCCTGCGTGCATTGGCTCGTGCGCCAAAACCGGCGTCATCGCACCTGGTTTTTCCCGTTGATCGCGGCGATGATCGGCGCGCAATTGCATGACTTGGATGCCGCCGCCTCGTCCTGGCTGTTTCTGGCATTGCATTTTTTTGTTTACCCGCAGCTCGTTTATCTGCGCACCACCCGCCCGAAGAGCCCTGCTGGCCAGCGCGATGTGGAATTGCGCTGGATGGTGCTGGACAACGTGCTTTATGGCCTGTGGTTCGCGGCGCTGGGCTTTCCGCTGTGGATTTGCTATGTGATCTCTCTGGCCGGCGTGATGAGTCTCGTGGCGTACCACGGTTTGTCGGGCGTGGTGCGCGCGGTGCCGGCGCAGTTGGCGGGTGCGGCGCTGGGTGTGCCCTTGTTCGGCCCGCTGGTGTGGCATGTGCAGACGGGCGTACTGGTGACTGCGTTGTGCATGG
Source organism: Comamonas sp. NLF-1-9 (assembly GCF_019195435.1). Taxonomy (NCBI): domain Bacteria; kingdom Pseudomonadati; phylum Pseudomonadota; class Betaproteobacteria; order Burkholderiales; family Comamonadaceae; genus Comamonas; species Comamonas sp. NLF-1-9. The sequence goes on along the minus strand of NZ_CP078069.1, from coordinate 2,524,421 downwards.
GCTCATTCGTCCTGTTTTCGCTCATGTATGCCTACGACGCCTACGTGCGCGCCAGGCGGCTGAAGGACAGTCGGCAGGTAGCGCGCAACCAGGTGGACGAAATCCGCCTGCTGCAAACGCAGTTGCGAGCGGAAGCACTTTGCGACCCGCTCACCGGCCTGCACAACCGCCGCCACCTCTCCGAGGCGCTGCCCGGCGCGCTTGCGCGCTGCGCCCGCCTGAAGCTGCCCCTGACGCTGGTGATGATCGACATCGACCATTTCAAGCGCGTCAACGACACGCACGGCCATGCGGCGGGCGATACGATGCTCCAGGCACTCGCGCGGCTGCTGCAAGGGCACGTGCGCCAGGGCGACACGGTGTGCCGCATGGGCGGGGAGGAGTTCCTGCTGGTGCTGGAGAATGCCGCGCTCGAGCCCGCCTGGCAGCGCACGCAGGCGCTGCGCCTGGCGTTCGCCGATCTCGCGGTGGTGCACGACGGCAGTTCGCTGCGTGCGACGATCTCCTGCGGCCTGGCGACCTTTCCCGAGGACGGCGGCGACGCGCCGTCGCTGCTTCAGGCCGCCGACCGCGCGCTGTACGCGGCCAAGGAAGCGGGGCGCAACCGCTTGCAGGCTGCCCGGCCTTGCGTTTGATGCGGCGCTGAAAAAGCCCTTCTCGCGGCGCGCATCCCGGCCGGTGTCGGTTTGCCGCCTTGCCCTGGCGCCAGGGTGCAAAATCGCACGCTGCGGCCTGTGCCATCATCGGCTTGCACGCAGCCTGCCGTGCTGAGTCACGACGAGAGAACCGCCATGCCAGATTTGTCCACTTCAGATGTCTCCGCAGCCGACAAGCGCGAAACGCTGCGCCGCGCAGCGCTCGAATACCACGAGCACCCCAAGCCCGGCAAGATCTCCATCCACCCGACCAAGCAGATGGTCAGCCGCCACGATCTGGCCCTGGCCTATTCACCCGGCGTGGCCGCGCCCTGCGAGGAGATCGTCAAGGACCCGGCAGCTGCCTTCAGGTACACCGCGCGCGGCAATCTCGTAGGCGTGGTCACCAATGGCACGGCGGTGCTGGGTCTGGGCGACATCGGGCCGCTGGCGGGCAAGCCGGTGATGGAAGGCAAGGGGGTGTTGTTCAAGAAGTTCTCGGGCATCGATGTCTTCGACATCGAGATCAACGAGAAGGACCCGGACAAGCTGGTCGAGATCATCGCGGCGCTGGAGCCCACTTTTGGCGGCATCAACCTCGAAGACATCAAGGCGCCCGACTGCTTTTACGTCGAGCGCAAGCTGCGCGAGCGCATGCACATTCCGGTGTTTCACGATGACCAGCATGGCACCGCCATCGTCGTCGGGGCCGCAGTGCTCAACGCGCTGCAGGTGGCAGGCAAGGACATTGGCGCGGTCAAGCTCGTGGCCTCGGGTGCGGGGGCGGCAGCGCTCGCCTGCCTGGGCCTGCTGGTCAAGCTGGGTCTGCCGCGCGAAAACATCTGGGTCAGCGACATCGCCGGCCTGGTCTACGAAGGCCGCACCGAACTCATGGACGAGGCCAAGGCGCAGTTCGCGCAGCCGACCGAGGCGCGCCACCTGGGCGAGGTCATCGACGGCGCCGACATCTTCCTGGGGCTGTCGGCCGGCGGCGTGCTCAAGCAGGAGATGGTGCGCAAGATGGCGGCCAATCCGCTGATCTTCGCGCTGGCCAACCCCAACCCCGAAATCACGCCCGAAGAAGTCAAGGCGGTGCGCGGCGACGCCATCATCGCCACCGGCCGCAGCGACTATCCCAACCAGGTCAACAACGTCTTGTGCTTCCCCTACGTGTTTCGCGGTGCACTGGACAGCGGGGCGACCACGATCACGACCGAGATGGAGATCGCTGCGGTGCGCGCGATTGCCGAGCTCGCGCGCGCCGAGCAAAGCGAGGTAGTGGCCGCCGCCTATGCCGACGAGCAGCTCTCCTTCGGGCCCGAATACCTGATTCCCAAGCCTTTCGATCCGCGTCTGATGATGAAGATCGCGCCTGCGGTCGCGCAGGCGGCGATGGACAGCGGCGTGGCCAGCCGCCCGATTGCCGACATGCAGGCCTATTGCGACCATCTGCAGACCTTCGTCTATGCCTCGGGCACGATGATGAAGCCGGTGTTCATGGCCGCGCGCCAGGCCGAGCTCAAGCGCGTGGCCTTCTCCGAAGGCGAGGAAGAGCGCGTGCTGCGCGCCGCGCAAATCGTCTTTGACGAGCGCATCGCCCGGCCCACGCTGATCGGGCGCCCGGCCATCATCGCCCAGCGCATCGAGAAATTCGGCCTGCGCCTGCAGGAAGGGCGCGACTACGACGTGGTCAACGTCGAGCACGACGACCGCTACCGCGGCTTTTGGCAGACCTACCACCGCATGACCGAGAGAAAGGGCGTGACGGTGCCGATCGCGCGCATCGAGATGCGCCGGCGCCTGACGTTGATCGGCTCCATGCTGCTGCACACCGGCGAGGTTGATGGGCTGATCTGCGGCACCTGGGGCAATACCGCGCACCACCTGCAATACATCGACCAGGTGATAGGCAAGCGCGCCGGCGTCAATACCTACGCCTGCATGAACGCGCTGCTGCTGCCCGAGCGCGAGGTGTTCATCGTCGACACCCACGTCAACTACGACCCCAGCGCCGAGCAGCTCGCAGAGATCACCGTCATGGCGGCCGAGGAGATCTTGCGCTTTGGCATCACGCCCAAGGCGGCGCTGCTGTCGCACTCCAACTTCGGCTCCAGCCAGCAGCCCAGCGCGATCAAGATGCGCCGCACGCTGGAGCTGCTGCAGGCCCAGGCGCCCTGGCTCGAGGTCGAGGGCGAAATGCACGGCGACGTGGCGCTGGACGAGCAGGCGCGCCAGGTGCTGATGCCCAACACCAGCATGACGGGCAGTTGCAACCTGCTGGTGATGCCCAACATCGACGCGGCCAACATCGCCTACAACCTGCTCAAGACCGCGGCCGGCGGCGGCATCGCGATCGGCCCCATGCTGCTGGGCGCGGCGGCGCCGGTGCATGTGCTCACCCCCAGCGCCACGGTGCGGCGCATCGTCAACATGGTGGCCTTGACCGTCACCGATGCCAACGCCGCACACTGAAGCGGCCGCGCTCTGCCTCGGGAAAACCCGAGGCGTATTGCCTAAAAATCGTGCAATCGCTTGATTTTTGAGCAGGAACTTGTCACACTAGCACGTTTTGATTTCGGGTAAACCCTAGCCACCTGGTGGCGCCCGGGTCGGTCGAGGGCGGTCGTCGATGTCGTATGCATTCACCACCGGTTGGCGCCAGTGGGTCGCGGCCGCGCTGTTGGCCGGCGTGTGCCTGACGGGCCCCGCCAGCGCCCGCCAGCCCGCGCCTGCGGCCCCCGCAGCGGCGAGCGTGGCGCTGGCCGAGCTGCCGTCAGCAGCGCGCAGCACCTATGCGCGCATCCACCAGGGTGGCCCTTTCCCCCACGACAAGGATGGTTCCGTGTTTGGCAATTACGAGCGGCAGCTGCCCCTGCGCCAGCGTGGCTACTACCGCGAATACACGGTGCGCACGCCCGGCGTGCGCGGCCGGGGCGCGCGGCGCATCGTCTGCGGCGGCGCGGCGCGCACGCCCGATGCCTGCTACTACAGCGGCGACCACTACGCCAGTTTTCGATTGATCGCGCAGTAGGACTGCGCCCATGTTGCGGGAACACCCCATGCCAGCGATTCATGCCTTGAGGCCCATCGTGACCGAGGCCGAACCCTTTTCAGGACTTTTGAAAGAAAGAGCAGCGGAGATGGACATGCCACTTCGTCAGGACGATGAGAACTTGCTGCGCAATGTGCGGCCGAACATCGTGCAGTCGATCCGTGCGTTTCGCGTGCACGATCTGCAGGAGACGGCGGCGCGCCTGGGCCACCACTTTCTCTATGCCAACCTGGCCCATGCACAGACCAAACAAGACGTGCTGGACCTGCTGGGCGAGCAGTTCCTGCTGCCGGCGCACTTCGGCAAGAACCTGGATGCGCTCTACGACTGCATGACCGATCCGCTGCACAAGGCGGGGCCACAGCCGGGCTTCGTGGTGGTGCTCGAGCAGATCCCGGCGACCGTCAAGTTCGACAAGGAAGCGCGCGAGCAGCTGCTCGACATCTTCCGCGACGCCGCCGAATACTGGGGCGAGAGGCGCATCGCGTTTCGCTGCTTCTATTCTTTTCTGTAGCCCGTTCCGCCACCTTTGGCCCTGCGGAACGGGCTGACGAGGCCGAGCAGCCTGGTGCGCTCGCCTCCCTGGCCGTGCAAGAGCTGTGCACCTACGCGCAAACCGGCGAGAAGATGCCTACCGACAAGCTCGTCGACGTCTCGCCCATGGCGCTGCGCATGAGCAGCCCCTTCAACAGCAGCTACTGGCTGGTGGACGCGGCCTGAGCCGCTTGCGCTGCGGCGCCGGCCTGCAGCGCCTGCGCCAGCGCCACGTATTCGTGCACCGGCACCTCTTGCGCGCGCCGCTGCAGGTCGAACCCGCCTTCATAGCCGCGCGCCGCAAGCCAGGGCTGCAGTGGATGGCGCAGCAGCTTGCGCCGCTGGCTGAAGGCCGCCTGCACCAGCGCCGACAGCAGCCGCGCGTCCACCGGTGCGGGCTGCGCCAGCGTGCGCATGCGCACCACCGCGCTGTCCACCTTCGGGGGCGGCTCGAAGCTGGCGGGCGGCACCTGCAGCAGGTTTTCCATTTCGTAGCGCCACTGCAGCATCACCGCCAGACGCCCATAGTCGTGGCTGTCGCAGGGCGCGACCATGCGCTCGACCACCTCTTTTTGCAGCATGAAATGCTGGTCTTCGATCAGCTCGGCAAACTCCAGCAGGTGAAACAGGATCGGCGTGGAGATGTTGTAGGGCAGGTTGCCGACCACCCGTAGCTTGCGCCCCGGCGCCGCCAGGGATGCAAAGTCCACCTTCAGCACGTCGGCCTCGATCACCTTGAGGGCCGCGTTGCGGCGCAGGCGCGCGGCCAGATCGCGGTCGAGCTCGATCACGGTGAGCTTGCTCAGACGCTCGAGCAGCGGCTCGGTCAGGGCCGCCAGGCCCGGGCCGATTTCCACCATGGCCTGGCCGGTCTGCGGCGCAATCGCGCGCACGATGGCGTCGATGACCGAAAGGTCGGCCAGGAAGTGCTGGCCGAAGCGCTTGCGCGGCAGGTGTTTCACCGCGGCGGCTCGCGCAGCTCCACGTAGGCGCGGGCGCGCTCTTCGCGCAACCAGTTGGCGTAGGCTTCGCCCAGCTTCTTCTCGCGCACCGCCTCGCGCACCATCTCGCGCTGCTGGCGCTGGGTCAGCTGCACCTGGCGGCGCTCCACCAGCTCGATCAGGTGCACGCCAAAGCGCGTGACCACCGGCTGGCTGACTTCGCCGGGCTGCAGCTGGTCGAGCGCCTGCTGGAACTCGGGCACGAAGCGCCCGGGGAAGGACCAGCCGAGGTCGCCGCCTTCGGATGCGCTTGCGTCCTGCGAATACTCGCGCGCCAACGATTCAAAGCTCGCCTGGCCGCGCTCGATGCGCTGGCGCAGCTCGGCCAGCTGCTCGGCCGCCTGCGTCTCGCTCAGCTTGGGGCCGGTGTTGAGCAGGATGTGGCGCGCGTGCGTCTGCACTGCCACCGTGGGCATGCCGCTGCGCGAGCGCTCGAGCACCTTGAGGATGTGAAAGCCCGCGGCCGAGCGCACCGGTCCGACGAAGCCGCCGACCGCGGTCTTGGCCGTGGCCTCCAGGAAGAGCTCGGGGTAGCGGTCTGCGGGGCGCAGGCCGATTTCGCCGCCGCCGCGCCCCTCGGGAGCGTCCGAATACTCGCGCGCCAGCGCGGCAAAATCGCCGCCGGCCTGCAGCTTGGTGACGACTTCCTGAGCGCGCTCGCGCCGCTGCTGCACCTCGGCGGGGCTGGCGTTTTCCGGCACTTCAATCAGGATGTGGCCCAGGTTCAGCGCCTGGGCGCTGGCCGCTGCCGTGCCCTGCTGCTGCATGAACTGGTCGATGTCGGCGTCGCTCACCTTCACGCGCGACTCCACGTCGCGCTCGCGGATGCGCAGCATCAGCAACTGGTTTTGCAGCTCCTGGCGGAACTGCGCGACGCTGATGCCGTCCTGCGCGAGCTGGCGGTGCAGGCCTTCGATGCTGACGCCGTTTTGCTGCGCCACCGAGCGCTCGGCCTGGTCCACGGCCCAGCTGTCCGCCTTGATGCCGGCCTCGCGCGCCAGTTGCACCTGGATGCGTTCGCTGATCAGGCGTTCAAGCACGTCGTGCATGAGCTGCTCGCGCGGCGGCGCGCTCGCGAGGCCCTGGGCCTGCAACTGCTCGAGCACGCGCGCGGTGCGCGCGCGCACTTCGTTGTTGGTGATGGGCTCGGAATTGACTACCGCGACGATGTAGTCGGCCGGCTGCGGCGTGGCGGCGGCGCTGGCGGGCGCCGCTGCCGCAGCCGCTGCGCCGCCTGCGGCCGCAGCTGCCGGCGGGGCCGCGGGGGCGGGCGCAGACGCCGGGGGCGCGGCCGGCTTGCGCGGCGCCTTGCGGCTCTGCGCCCATGCCGGCGGCAAGGCCGCAAGCGCCAGCGTGATCAGGCAGCCCAAGGCGAGAAAGCGTACACGTGGTGTCATGGCGGGTCGTAAGAGGCCGTGTCAAGCGCTCAATCGTAGCGGGTGAAACGGCTGGGGACGGGGGTGTCGCTCTCCAGCGTCTGGTAGCCCGGCACGTTTTGCTGCAGGCTGGCGAGCGGATTGTTGCCGAAGGACAGGCGCGACAGCCCCTTGAGCTCCAGCTGCAGCAGGATGCGGGTGTTGGAGCTGGCCAGGCCCGTCTGCAGGCGCTCCAGCACCAGGCGCCCGGTCCAGCAGCAGCTCTGATATTCGGCGCCGACGATGGCGTCGACCACGCGCCGGTCGGGCAGGCTGTAGTTGATGCGGCCCACGCCGTACCAACGCCCGCCCGAGCGCCGGGCGCTGTCTTCACGCGCCAGCGACACCAGCTCGCCGATCGGCCATTGCCAGCCCAGGTCCACCTGGCGCGAGGCGACGGTGTAGGGCCCGGTCACTTCCTGCTTGCGGTAGGCAAGGCTGAGCGTGTGGTACTTGGCCGGGGTGTAGCGCGCCGCGATGGTGGCGCGCATCGAGCGGCGCTCCTTGGGGTTGTACTGGAAGATGGCGTCCAGCCCCCACTGCGGCGTCCAGTGGATGCCCGCGCCCAGCAGCACGTCCGACAGGTGCTCGCTCACCGGCGGCATGCCGGGCATGGTCACCTTCTGGTCGGAAAAACGCAGGCGCTGGGCCAGGCCCAGGCGCACCGCCTCGGCGCCGCTGCCGGGGTCGAGCAGCCGGGTGGTCACGCCCAGGGTCAGCAGGTTGTTGTCGGCGATGCGGTCGTTGCCGCCAAACGAGTTCTCGGTATAGATGGAGGCGAAGTTGAAGTCGGTCTGGGCGCTGTCGTACACCGGCAGCATGCTCTGGTCGCGGTAGGGCGTGTAGGTGTAGAAGGCGCGCGGCTCCAGCGTTTGCAGGAAGCTGCGGCCGAACCACTGCGCATCGCGCTCGAAGACCAGGCCGCTGTCCAGGCTGAAAGTGGGCAGAACACGCGTGACGCTGCGCTGGCCGCCTGCCAGCGGCGCGTCAAAGCCGTAGCGCGTGGCGTGCAGCTGCAGGCGCGGGGTGATGAAGCTCGCGGGCGTGAGCCAGGGGCGGCTGAGCTGGGCGACGAAGTAGCTGCGCCGCGCGTTGGGCTGGTGGTAGAAGCTGCGGTCGCCGTGGAAGTAGGTGTGGTCGGCGTCCAGACGCAGGTCCAGGCCCGAGCGCAGCGCGCTGGGCGCATAGCTCCAGTGCAACTGGGGCAGCAGGTCGTAGGGCGGGGTGATGGGCGCGCTCACGTCCTGCAGCGTCTGCCACTTGAGCGTGCGCAGGCTCAGCGTGTGCGCGCCGCCCGACCAGTTCAGGTTGGCGTCTGCGGGCAGCAGGCGCTCGGCCGTCACGTCCAGCGGGTTGTAGCTGCTCGAGCCGCGGCGCGGAAAGTCGCGCCAGTAGTCGTTGTCGCTCGCGCGCCGGGCGTTCAGCGACAGGCCCAGGTCGCCCCAGGGCGAGCCGATCTGCGCGCTGTGCTTGACGCTGGCAAGCCAGCGGCTGCGCTGGCGCAGCTTGTCGTCGGGCATGAAGTTCAGCCCGAGTTCGCCGCCGTAGCGTGGCTCGAGGTAGCGCAACTGCGTCTCCAGCCCCAGGCCGCGGCGCGTCATCAGCGTGGGCGTGAAGGTGGCGTCGCGGTTGGGCGCGATGTTCCAGTACCAGGGCTGGGCGTAGACAAAGCCGCTGGTGCTGTCCAGCGCCAGCGTGGGCGGCAGCAGCCCGCTCTTGCGCTTGCGCGACAGCGGAAAACTGATCCAGGGCGTGGCCAGTATCGGCACGCCCTTGAATTCGAGCACCGCGTTCTCGGCCGTGCCGGTGTCCTCGACCTTGTCGATGCGCAGAGTGCGCGCGCGCAGCACCCAGTCCGGCTGCCAGCTTTCCTCGTCGTCCTTCTGGCAGGTGGTGTAGCTGCCTTCGTGCGCGACCGAGCGCTCGCGGTCGATGAAGTCCATGCGCGCGGCGCTGCCGTGGCCGCCGTTTTCCAGCAGTGCGTAGTCGATGTCGGTGAAAAAGCCGCTGAAGGCGTTGACCTTCAGGTCCAGCAGCGTGCCGTCGTAGCGGTTGCCGCCGCGGTTGATGCGCACATGGCCGCTGGCGCGCGCGCGGTCTTCGGGCACGTCGTAGTCCATGCGGTCGGCGTGGATCACGGTGTCGCCGCGGCGCAGTTCGGCATCGCCCTCGATGCCTACGCGCACGTCGGTCTGGCCTTCGACGTGCTGCCCGCGCACGAAGGTGGGCAGGGTGTCGGCCGGTCCCGGGGCCTTTTCCTGCAGCATCGGCGTGCTCTTGAGCGCGCCGCTCTGCGCGAGCGCGCCCTGGCCGCCCAGCAGCAGCGCGCAGGCGGCCAGGTGGCAGAAACGGCGAAGGGAGGCGGGCGGGTGCGACGGCACGAGGGCAAGAATCCAGCGCGGAAGCGGGCCAGAGAGGCTGCTGCGCGCCCCCGGGGCGCCGTGCCTGACCCATACAATCGGCCATTATCCATGAGCGCCATGCCAGCACCTGCCGCCTCCCCAGCGCCCGAATGGGACGAGCCCGCGCGCAAGCAGGCCTTCGACGCCTGGCTGGCGCCGCTCGTCGCCGCCCACAACCTTCAGGCGCCCAGCCTGCGCCTGGCCAGCAGCGATGCGAGCTTTCGGCGTTACCTGCGCATTGACGACGCGCACGGCAGCTCGCGCATCATCATGGACGCGCCGCCCGACAAGGAAGACTGCCACGCCTTTGCCGCAGTGCAGGCCTTGATGCAGCAGGCCGGCCTGCGCGTGCCGCACATCCTTGCCTGGGACGAGGCGCACGGCTTCATGCTGCTGAGCGACCTGGGCGCCGAGACCGCGATCAGCCGGCTCGATGAACGCCGCCCTCAAGAAGCGCATGCCTGGTATCTGCAGGCGATAGACATCCTGCTCGACTGGCAAAAGGCCAGCCGCGAGGGCGTGCTGCCGCCCTACGACGAGGCGCTGCTGCGCCGCGAGCTGCAGCTCTTCCCCGAATGGTACGTGGCGCGCCATCGCGCCGTGGTGCTGGACGACAGGCAGCAGGCGGTGCTGGCCGGGGCGTTCGATGCCATCGTCGCGCACAACCTTGCCGTGCCGCGCGTCTACGTGCACCGCGACTACATGATGCGCAACCTCATCGTCATGCCCGAGGGGGCTGCGCATGGCTCGCTGTCCCCCGAGGGGGCGGCTGCGGCCCTGGGGCGACTCGGCGGCGAAGCCGGCGAGCGCCTGGGCGTGCTGGACTTTCAGGATGCGGTATTTGGCCCCATCACCTACGACATCGCCAGCCTGATGCGCGACGCCTTCATCAGCTGGGAGGAAGACTTCGTCATCGACCTCACGGTGCGCTACTGGGAGAAGGCAAGAAAGGCCGGCCTGCTGGGCGCGGCGAGCAGCAGCGGCTGGGGCGCGGACTTTGGCGAGTTCTACCGCGCGGTGGATTGGATGGCGCTGCAGCGCCACTTGAAGGTAGCCGGCATCTTCGCGCGCATCACGCTGCGCGACGGCAAGCCCAGATACCTGGCCGATGCGCCGCGCTTCATCGGCTACATCCGCGCCACCTGCGCGCGCTACCGCGAGTTTGCGCCGCTTCTGCGGCTCATCGACCAGATCGAAGGCACGCAGGCGCTGCAAGGCTATGCGTTTGGCAGGATTTGAATGAAATCGGCCGCAAACCCTTGCAGGACAAGCGCTAGCAGCTATCCATTTGGATATGCCCCGGGTCTTTTGCGCTGAAGCCCTCGCGCCGGGCGAGCTGCGCCTCGGCGGCGAGGCCGCGCGCCACCTGCAGGTGCTGCGCCTGCAGCCGGGCGATGCGCTGACCCTGTTTGACGGCCGTGGCGGCGAATGGGCCGCACAGGTCACGCGCATGGGCCGCAGCGAGGTGTGGGTGGAGGTGGGCGCGCACGCCGACATCGAGCGCGAGGCGGCGCGCGCGCTGCACCTCATCGTCGGCATGCCGGCCAATGAGCGCATGGACTGGCTGGTGGAAAAGGCCACCGAACTCGGCGTTGCCGGCATCCAGCCCGTGATCACCCAGCGCAGCGTGCTGCGCCTGGAGGGCGAGCGCGCGGCCAAGCGCCTGGCGCGCTGGCAGGCGATTGCCGCAGCCGCCTGCGAGCAATGCGGGCGCAACCGCCTGCCGCGCTTGGGCTCGCCGCTGCCGCTGGAGGCCGCGCTGCAGGGCGGGCCGGCGGGGCTGCGGGTGCTGCTCTCGCTGCAGCCGGGTAGCCGCCCGCTGCGCGAGCTGGCCGGCCAGGCGCCGGCGGTGTCGCTGCTGCTCGGGCCCGAAGGCGGCCTCACGCCGCAGGAGGAGGGCGCAGCGCTTGCGCTGGGTTTTGCCCCGGCCCACCTCGGCGCGCGTGTGCTGCGCAGTGAGACCGCCGCTCTCGCGGCTGCGGCGCAGTTGATGGACTATTGAAACGCTAGCTGCCCGCGCTTGCCGGGATTGCGCTGGAGCCTCTTTTCTTCAAGAACTCGTCCAGCCAGCGCTGCAGCTCGGCATATACCGGGCCGCGGTCCAGTTCGTTGAAGATTTCGTGGTACAGGCCCTCGAACTCGCGCGCCTGCAGCATCGCCGCGGGCGCCTGCTGCGCGAGTTGGCGGCAGCCTTCGGGGTCGATCATGCGATCGCCGCTGCCCCACATCAGCAGCGTGGGCAGCGGCCAGCGGCGCGCGGTCGCGAGCACGCCCGCGCCGGTACTGATGATGAAGTGGCCCAGGCGCACGCTGATGCGGTCGTGGCACAGCGGGTCGTTCACATAGGCCGCCACCACCGCCGGGTCGTGCGACAGATCGGCGGGCTTCAGGCCGTTGCCCATGCGCAGGTCTGGCACCAGCCGCACCAGCAGCGGCGCGAGCAGGCGCAGCAGCGGACTGGCCGACACCGCCAGCGCGGGCGCGGAAAGCACGCAGGCATCGAGCGGGCGCAGTGCACGCGCCACGAAGCTCGCGGCCACCAGCGCGCCCATGCTGTGCCCGAGCACGATGAGCGGCTCGCCGGCCGGCATGGCGGCGCGCGTGGCGTCCACCACGGCGGCCAGGTCGTCCAGCAGGCGGCAGGGCTCGGGCAGCGCGCCGCGCGCGCCGCTGGAGCGCCCGTGGCCGTAGTGGTCGTAGCCGCGCACCGCGAAGCCCCAGTCCTGCAGCTGGCGCGCCAGCGCGGCGTAGCGTCCGCTGTGTTCGCCCAGGCCGTGCACCAGCAGCACGCTGGCGCGCCGCCGGCCCTCGGGCGCCGGCCAGTCGGCCACATGCAGGCGTTCGCCGTCGGGGCGCGTGAGTTCGTGTTCGTGCATGGCGGGGTCTCCGGAGGGCGGTGCGGGCGGGGGCGCTGGCACAATCGCAGGCCTTGGGTTTTTGCAGCATGGTGCCATGTTCACAGGCATAGTCCAGGCGGTGGCGCGCATTGCCACGATTGAAGACCTCAGCGGTCTGCGCAGCCTGAGCATCGATTTTCCCGACGGTTTTTGCGAGGACCTGACGCTGGGCGCGAGCGTGGCGGTGGACGGCGTCTGCCTCACCGTGACGCGCATCGAATCACCCACGCGCGCGCGCTTTGACGTGATGCAGCAAAGCCTGGCGGTCACCACGCTGGGCGGCTACGGCGTGGGCCAGACGGTGAACGTGGAGCGCGCCGCGCGCGAGGGTGCGGAGATCGGTGGGCATCCGCTCTCGGGCCACGTCGACTGCAGCGCGCGCCTGGCCCAGGTGCGCGCGCTGGAAAACAACCTGGTCTGGCGCATCGCCATGCCCGCGAGCCACATGCGTTACGTGTTTGCCAAGGGCTATATCGCGGTCAATGGCGCCAGCCTCACCGTGGCCGAATGCGACCGCGGGGCGGGCTGGTTCGAGGTCTGGCTGATTCCCGAAACGCGCCGCGCCACGGTGTTCGAGCACAAGCGCGAGGGCGATGCGCTGAACATCGAGGTCGAGCGCGCCAGCGCCGTAATGGTCGATACCGTGCACGAGGCACTGGACGAGCGCCTGGCGCCGCTCACCGCGGCCGTCGAGGCCTTGCTGGCCGCGCAAGGACGATCGCTGCAGGATTTCGCGGGGCTTGCGCCGCTGTCTTCGGCACAGGCCTTGGGCGGGGGCCCAGGGCGGCGCTGAAAAAGCCTCTCAGCCAAGCTCCCTCCAGGAGGAGATGAGCAAACCTGCAACGCCGGCCTTCACTGGCCGTAGAAATGCGCGAGAAATTTCATGCGAAAGCCGTTGTGGCAGCCGTCGCAGCCTTGCTGCATCCGGGCGTAGCTGCTGGCGGCGGCCGCGCTGTCGCGCTCTTGCGCCGCAGCCTGCAGCTGGCGGGCGGCGGCTTTGACCTGCAGGTCGTGGTTGCGAAAGCGCGGCGCGTCGGTGAACAGCCAGCTCAGTATGCGCAGCTTCTCGCTGGGCGGCGGCTCTGCGTGGTGCGCGAGGCGCTCGGCATGGCGGGCGACGGCCGGCCAGTCCTGCCGCTCGATGCCCGCCGCCACGGCTTCGGTGTCCGCCTGCATCTGCTGCATGGCGCCGCGCAGCTGCAGCGGCTCGGTATCCGTGGGCTTGGGCGCCAGGCCCAGCACCAGCGCCAAGGCCAGTGCGCCCAGCAGTGCCAGCACGGCCAGCCAGCGTAGCAATTTCATGGGGCCTCCTGTAGCCGGCCATGGTAGGACTTGCCGGTGCGCGCGCTGGCGGTACCCGCGTTGCGGGCAGGGGCTTCAAGGTCTGGAAAGCGGCAGGCGCAGCACGAAGCTCGCGCCGCGCGCGCCATCGGGGCGGGCTTCGCAGCGCACGCTGCCGCCATGGCGCTGGGCGATGGAGCGCACCAGCGCCAGACCCAGACCCACGCCGCCGCTGCGCTCGCTGGCGCCGGGCAGGCGGTAGAAGGGCTCGAAGATGCGCTCGCGCTGCGCCGGCGGCACACCCGGGCCGTGGTCGCTCACGCGCACCAGCAGCGCGCCGGGTTCGTGGCTCAGGCTGAGCTGCACCGGCCCTTCGCTGTAACGGCGCGCGTTTTCCAGCAGATTGCGCACCGCGCGGCGCAGCAGCCGCACGATGCCGGGCAGCTCGGGAATGGCCGCGCCTTCGGCCAGTTGCAGCTCGGCGTCCACGCGCGCGCATTCCTCGGCCGCCAGACCCACGAGGTCTACCATCTCCACGGTGCCCACGTTGTCCGCGCCGGCGTCCAGACGGCTGGCCAGCAGGATCTCGTCGATCAGCTGGTCGAGCTCGGCGATGTTGCGTTGCATCTCGGCAAGTGCCTCGGGCGAGGGCTGGCCGTTTTCCAGCAAGCCCATGCCCATGCGGATGCGCGCCAGCGGCGAGCGCAGCTCGTGCGAGGCGTTGGCCAGCAGCGACTTGTGCGACTGCACCAGCGTCTGTATGCGTGCGGCGGCCGCGTTGAACTGGCGCGACAGCTGCGCCAGCTCGTCGTGCCCCTGCTCGGGTACGCGCACCGACAGGTCGCCCTCGCCAAAGCGTTGCACGCTGCGCTGCAGACGCTCCAGGCGCTGCAGCAGCCTGCGGATGATGGGAAACACCCCGAGCGTGACCGCCAGGCCTACGAGCGCGAGTATCCAGAGAAAGCCGTAGGGCGGGGCCAGCCAGAAGGGGCCGTTGCGATGGCTGCCGCGCGCACCTGCAGGGCGCACGCGCGGGGCGATCTGCAAGGTGTAGAGCGCGCCGTCGGCGGCTTCGATCTGGTAGCTCACGCCCGCCTCCCAGGGCCCGGGTTCGCGCGTGGCCATGCCTTGCACCAGGGTCTGCCCCTGGGCGTCGCTCAGCTTCAGCTCGCGCGGGGCCGGCGCGTTGAAGGTCTGCGCGCTGTGCTCGGCCGCGACGCGCCAGGCCCAGCCCACGACCAGCGCAAACACCAGCACGCCGCCCACGGTGGCCAGCCAGATGCGCAGGTAGAGACGGCGGGAAAAGGGGCCGAGCATGGCGCAGGTGCTCCGGGCTCAGGCAGGGCCGTCTGCGCGCCCGGGGCCAACGTGGCGCCAGCGGCTCGGTGTTGGCCGCACGTGCGACTTGAGAGCTTCAGCCATGCTCAGAGCTTGAGAGGAAATTGTCCGTGCCCGAAAGGCGCGTCAAAACGCCGCCCATCGAGACGCAAAACGCAGTCATGGCTGGGGCCATGGCGAGTATTTGCAACGAAGAGTGGCGGTGTTTTGGCGTGCAGGGCGGGCATGGGGAATTGCCTCTCAAGCTCTCAGTCCTGGTGCTTGGCAAACACGTAGCCCACGCCGCGCACGGTGAGGATGCGCTTGGGGTTCTTCACGTCGGCTTCGATCGCAGCGCGGATGCGGCCCATGTGCACGTCGATGGAGCGATCAAAGGCCTCCAGCTCGCGCCCGCGCACGGCTTCCATGATCTGGTCGCGCGTGAGCACGCGCCCGGCCCGCTCGGCCAGCGTCACCAGCAGGTCGAACTGGTAGGAGGTGAGCTCGGCCGGCGCGCCGCCCACGCTCACCGTGCGTGCGTCGCGGTCGATCTCCAGGCTGCCGAAACGCATGACGTTGGCCGCCTGCTGCGCGCCGCTTTCGCGCCGGCGCAGGATGGCGCGGATACGCGCCAGCAGCTCGCGCGGCTCGAAGGGCTTGGGCAGGTAGTCGTCCGCGCCCACCTCCAGGCCGATCACGCGGTCCATGGGGTCGCCCTTGGCCGTCAGCATCAGTATCGGCACCTTGCCGGCGTTGCCGGGCAGCGCGCGCAGGCGCCGGCAGACTTCCAGCCCGTCCATGTCGGGCAGCATCAGGTCCAGAATCACCAGGTCGGGCAGGGTCTGCGCGCCCGGGGTCTCCAGCCGTGCCAGGCCGGCGGCGGCGTTGTCCACGTGCTCGACCTGCAGCGCCGATTGCTGCAGGTACTGCACCACCATCTGCGCGAGGCGGTGGTCGTCTTCGATCATCAACAGCTGTGCGCTCATGGCCTTATCCTGCGTGCCTGCCTTCTCGCGGTGTTGAAGCCAGTGTAAAGCCTGAGTAAAAGATGACTTCTGGATTGATAGCTGGAGGCGCTTGTTGGACAAGCGCTGCAGGCCGATTCTTGCACTATGCCGTGCGGCCGGGCCTGGTGCTGCTGGCGGCGGCCTTGGTCGGCTGCGCTGCGCCGCAGCCGCCGGGCGCGGGCCTGGTCGACGGCCTCGGGCTGCGCTTCGTCGCCATTCCCGCAGGGGAATTTCTCATGGGCAGCGACGAAGAGCCCGAGCAGCTGGCCCACGTCTATCCGCATGCCCAGATGCGGCGCCTGCGCGGCCTGGCCGACGAAGCGCCGGTGCACCGCGTGCGCATCACGCGCGGCTTCTGGATGGGCCAGACCGAGGTCACCGTCGGGCAGTTTCGCCGCTTTGTGCAGCGCTCTGGCTACGTGCCCGAATCGGTGCGCGATGGCACGGGCGGCTACGGCTACAACCCTGCCTACGACCCTGCGCGCAGCGTGCGCCACGACGCCTTTGAGGGGCGCGACGCGCGCTATTCCTGGCAGAACCCGGGTTTTGCGCAGACCGATGCACACCCCGTGGTCAACGTGAGCCACAACGACGCGCTGGCCATGGCGCGCTGGCTCAGCGACCAAGAGGGCGTGGTCTACCGCCTGCCCACCGAGGCCGAATGGGAATACGCCGCGCGCGCCGGCACGCGCACGCGCTACCCGCCGGGCGACGATCCGGCCGTGCTGCTGGCCAGCGCCAACACCTTTGCGCGCGAAACCGCGCGGCTGTGGCCGCAGTGGCAGGACGAGGCCGCGCCGGGCGAAGACGGCTTTGTCTTCACCGCCCCCGTGGCCAGTTTTGCGCCCAACGCCTGGGGCCTGTACGACATGATCGGCAACGCCTGGGAGTGGTGCGCCGACTGGTATGGCGAGGACTACTACGCGCGCTCGCCCGTGGACGACCCGCAGGGCCCGAGCGAAGGCCAGGTGCGCGTGCGCCGCGGCGGCTCCTGGCACACCTGGCCGTTGTATGCGCGCGTCGCGTTTCGCAACTGGAACACGCCGCAGACGCGTTACGTGCTGGTCGGCTTTCGGCTGGTGCGCGAAAGCGCCGCTTCGCAGCCCTAACAGGCGCAGGCTGCGGCGTCTGCCGCCGCGCAGGCCGCAGGCGCCGGCTGCGCGCAGGCAATGCGGTCGCGCCCGAGGCCCTTGGCGCGGTAGAGCGCATCGTCGCTGCGCTTGAGCAAGGCGTCGCACACCTCGTCGCTGCCCAGCAGCGCGACGCCGATCGAAGCCGTCACCGCGAGGCGGGTGCCGTCCTGCAGGGACAAGGGCGCCTGCGCCACCGCCGCACGCAGGCGCTCGAGCAACGCCAGCCCTTGCTCGGGCGTGGTGTCGACCAGCATCAGCACGAACTCTTCCCCGCCCCAGCGCGCCAGCACGTCGCTGGCGCGCAGGCTCTGCCGGGCTGCGGCGGCAAAAGTCTTGAGCACCTGGTCGCCGACCGCGTGCCCGTAGGTGTCGTTGACCTGCTTGAAATGGTCCAGATCCAGCTGCGCAAGCAGCAGGGGGCGCCCGCTGCGCTGGGCGCTCAGGCAGGCCACGCGCAGCGCCTCCTGCATGTAGCGCCGATTGGGCAGGCCCGTGAGCTCGTCGCGCGTGGCCAGCGCGTGGATGTGGCGCACGGCGCTGGCCAGCTCCTGCTTCTGGCGCTTGAGCAACTGGCGCATGGCGCGGATGCGCAGCGCCAGCACCGTGCTGCTGGTCAGCACCACGACGACGGCCAGCATGTACACCGTGGCCAGCGCCGGAGCCGGCGCGTCCTGCGTGCCCCACTGAATCACCGCGCCGGCCAGCGCGTACAGCGTCAGGCTATAGGCGAGCAGCGCCTTGATCTGGCGCTCGCTCAGGTTGAACACGCCAAACACCATCACCAGAGCCAGCAGCGGCAGCACGATGCCGCGCGCCTGGCCCGCAATCACGTAGGCGACGGCGTTGCTCGTGAAGGCGGCGCCGATCTGCACCGCGGTGAAGGCCGGGTCGCGCCAGCGGCGCGTGCGACCGCTGCGGATCAGCGCAAAGCAGCCCAGCGCCCACAAGCCGTTCATCAAGGCCCACCAACGCACGGGTCGGGCCTGCGCCAGGCCGGCGGCGGCCACCCACTCCATGGACACGATGCTCGCGGCCATCACCGCGCAGGTCAGCAGCGTCAGCGCCAGCGGTCGGCGCAGCCGCGCGTCGCTGCCCAGCAGCGCGCGCCGCATGCCAGCGCCCAGGCTGGCGCGCCCCGTAGGCCAAGCCTGCATTTGTCCCGTGTCCCCCTTTGGCCGCGTGTGCGGCGGGCTACTGTAGGACTTTGTCGCAGATTTGCCTAGTAGTCAGACTGCGGTAAGGGGGATCGGCTAGCGGACCTTTGCGCGCGTGCCGCCAGCGCCACCAGCACCAGCACCGGCAGCCCCAGCAGTGCCGTGCCGATGAAAAACGGGCCATAGCCGTGGGCATCGACAAACTGGCCCGAAAAGCCCGCCAGCCACTTGGGCAGCAGCAGCATCATCGAGGAGAACAGCGCGTACTGCGTGGCCGAGTACTGCACGTTGGTCAGACTCGACAGATAGGCGATGAAGGCCGCCGAGGCGATGCCGCCCGCGAGGTTGTCGGCCGAGATCACGCCGATCAGGCCGGTGAGGTCGTGCCCGCGCGTGGCCAGCCAGGCGAACAACAGATTGCTGCCGGCCGAGAGCACCGCGCCCAGCATCAGCACGCGCATCACGCCCAGGCGCATCGAGAGCACGCCGCCCACGAAGGCGCCGGCCAGCGTCATGACCACGCCGAAGACCTTGGTGACGGCCGCCACCTCGTCCTTGGTGTAGCCCATGTCCACGTAGAAGGGGTTGGCCATGATGCCCATCACCACGTCGCTGATGCGGTAGATGGCGATGAGCGAGAGGATCAGCGCCGCCTGCCAGCGGTAGCGCTGGATGAAGTCGGCAAAGGGCGCGAGCACCGCGCCGCGGAGCCATTCGCCCAGGTTCTTCGCCGGCGCGAGCGGGCGCGGCGCGGGCTCGGGCGAGAGCAGCACGGTGAGCGTGCCCACCAGCATGGACGCGGCCATGACCAGGTAGGCGGCGCGCCAGGCGCCGAGCTGGTAGCCGCCCGCGCCCGCGACCTCGGCGCGCGCCGCGATCCACAACACCCCGGCGCCGGCCCAGATCATCGCGAGGCGGTAGCCGGTCTGGTAGGTTGCGGCCAGCGCCGCCTGGCGGTCGGCGTCGGCCGATTCGATGCGAAACGCGTCCAGCGCGATGTCTTGCGTGGCCGAGCCGAACGCTACCAGCAGCGCAAACCACACCATGGGGCCGAGGGCATCGCGCGGATCGACCAGCGCCATGCCCACGAGACCGGCCATCACCAGGCCCTGCGCCAGCAGCAGCCAGCTGCGCCGGCGCCCGAGCAGGCGCGTGAGCCCGGGCAGCGCCAGCCGGTCCACCAGCGGCGACCAGGCCCACTTGAAAGCATAGGCAAGGCCTACCCAGGAGAGATAACCAATCGTGGTGCGGTCGATGCCCGCCTCGCGCAGGCGAAACGACAGCGTGCCCAGCACCAGCAGGAGCGGCAGCCCGGCGGCAAATCCCAGCGTGAGCATGCGCAGGCTGGCGGGCTCCAGATAGACCCGCCAGGCGGCAAGCCAGGAGCGTCGCCCGCCGGGTGCGGGCATGGGGCTTGGGGCAGGAGCGGGACTGGGCATGGCGTGAACCGGCGCGTGCGGGGCGGTCAAACCAGCGACGCATTCAGCGCCGCCTTGAAAGGACCGAATTGCAACAAGGGACGATCAACCGGAAAAGCGGCCAAGCGCTGCATCGGACAGCACCGTTCGCGGATTTTGGCGCTGGTGGTCACGCTGTCTCCGGCTCATCAGTTTCTCACCTCATGGGTCCCGATTCCTCAGCTTGCGGGTCCTTCTGCAAACACGTTCACACGTCGATATTGCCCGCCTGCAAGGCGTGGGTTTCGATGAATTCCCGCCTCGGTTCCACATCGTCGCCCATGAGCATGGTGAAGACCTGGTCGGCCTCGACCGCGTCGGTCACCTGCACGCGCAACATGCGGCGGGTGGCGGGATCCATGGTGGTTTCCCAGAGCTGCTCGGGATTCATCTCGCCCAGGCCCTTGTAGCGCTGGCGGCTGGTGGTGCGCTCGGCTTCTGATAGCAGCCAGCGCATGGCCTGCCTGAAATCCGTGACTTTTTCTTCTTTCTTGCGCTCGCCCTCGCCGCGCATCACGCGCGCGCCTTCCGAGAGCAGGCCGTCAAAGCTCTTGGCGCCCTCGGACAAGGCCTCGTAGTCGCTGCCGGTGACGAAGTCCTGCGGCAGTACGCTGCTCTTGACGTTGCCGTGGTGGTGGCGGCTGATGCGCAGCAGCAGGCCGCCGTGGCGCGGGTCGGTTTCGGCGCTCACCTCGGCTTCGGTGCCGGCGGTGTCGAGTTCGCGCAGCTTGGCCTGCAGGCGCTCGGCGCTGGCCTGGGCCGCGTCCATGCTGGAGAGGTCGAGCACCACGCCGTCGGCCACGGCGCGCAATGCCTCGGCGTCCATGTAGGCCGAAAGACGCTCGATGATGGCCTCCATGCGCTGGTGCTGGCGCGCGAGGTCTGCCAATTCCGTGCCTTCGAGCACGCGCGGCTGGCTGCCGCCGGTATCGACGCTTGCGCCCACCAGGGCCACGCGCAGCAGGAACTGGTCCAGCGCCGGGCCGTCCTTGAGGTAGAGCTCTTCCTTGCCGTTCTTCACCTTGTACAGCGGCGGCTGGGCGATGTAGATGTGGCCGCGCTCGACCAGCTCGGGCATCTGGCGGTAGAAGAAAGTGAGCAGCAGCGTGCGGATGTGCGCGCCGTCCACGTCGGCGTCGGTCATCAATATGACGCGGTGGTAACGCAGCTTGGCGATGTCGAAGTCGTCGGCGCCGCTCTTGCCGTTGCCGTTGTCCTCGTCGCTGGCGCTGCGGCCTATGCCGGTGCCCAGCGCCGTGATCAAGGTGATGATTTCCTGGCTGGACAAGAGCTTTTCGTAGCGCGCCTTCTCCACGTTCAGGATCTTGCCGCGCAGTGGCAGGATGGCCTGGAACTTGCGGTCGCGCCCCTGCTTGGCGCTGCCGCCGGCGGAGTCGCCCTCGACGATGTAGATCTCGCACAGCGCCGGGTCTTTTTCCTGGCAGTCGGCCAGCTTGCCGGGCAGGCCCATGCCGTCGAGCACGCCCTTCCTGCGCGTCATCTCGCGCGCCTTGCGGGCGGCCTCGCGCGCGCGCGCGGCTTCGACGATCTTGCCGCAGAGGATCTTGGCGTCCTGCGGTTTTTCTTCCAGGTATTCAGCCAGCAGCTTGCCGACGATGTCTTCCACCGGCGCACGCACTTCGCTGGAGACCAGCTTGTCCTTGGTCTGGCTGCTGAACTTGGGCTCGGGCACCTTGACCGAGAGCACGCAGCACAGGCCTTCGCGCATGTCGTCACCGGTTACGTCCACCTTGGCCTTCTTGGCCAGTTCGTTGTCGGCGATGTACTTGCCGATGACGCGCGTCATCGCGGCGCGCAGGCCGGTCAAGTGGGTGCCGCCATCACGCTGCGGGATGTTGTTGGTGAAGCACAAGACTTGCTCGTTGTAGCCGTCGTTCCACTGCATGGCCACTTCGACGCCGATCTCGGTGCCGGGGATGCCGCCATAGGTTTCAGCCGGGCGCGTGCCGCTGGCGCAAAACGGCGTGGGATGCAGCACGCGCTTGCCGGTGCTGATGAACTTGACGAAGCCGAGCACGCCGCCGGCGCCGGAAAAGTCGTCCTCCTTGCCGGTGCGCTCGTCGATCAGGCGGATGCGCACGCCGTTGTTCAGGAAGGACAGCTCGCGCAGGCGCTTGGCCAGGGTGTCGTAATGAAAATCGTGGTTGTCGCCGAAGATTTCCACGTCGGGCAGAAAGCGCACGCTGGTGCCGCGGTCCTCGGTGCTACCGACGATGCGCATCGGCGAGGTCTCGAAGCCGTCGACCAGCTCGATCTGGCGGTTTTGCACCACGCCGCGCGCAAATTCGATCTGGTGCACCTCGCCCTCGCGGCGCACCGTCAGGCGCAGCCATTTGCTGAGCGCGTTGACGCACGACACCCCCACGCCGTGCAGCCCGCCCGAGACCTTGTAGCTGTTCTGGTTGAACTTGCCGCCCGCGTGCAACTCGGTCAGCGCGATCTCGGCGGCTGAGCGCTTGGGCTCGTGCTTGTCGTCCATCTTCACGCCGATGGGAATGCCGCGGCCGTTGTCGCTCACGCTCAAGGAGCCGTCGGCATGGATGGTGACGGCAATGTCGTCGCAGTAACCGGCCAGCGCCTCGTCGATGGAGTTGTCCACCACTTCGAACACCAGGTGGTGCAGCCCGGTGCCGTCGGAGGTGTCGCCGATGTACATGCCGGGGCGCTTCCTGACCGCCTCCAGCCCTTCGAGGATCTGGATCGCGGACTCACCGTAGCCGCTGGCGTTGCCGGGGCCCTGGGGCGCGGCGTGGTGGTTCTCGGGGTTTTCTTGGGTCATCAAAACAGCTTCAGGAGGGCGCGCACGCTCCTCCAGTATTCATGAGAAATCGGGCTCCAGCGCTTGTGCAGCAAGCGCCTCAAGCTATCAAATCCGCATGGGCATCACGACGTATTTGAATTGCTCGTTGCCGGGGATCTGAAAGACCACGGAACTGTTGCCGTCCTGCAGGTCGATGCGCACCATCTCCTGGCCCATGTTGGCAAGCGCATCGATCAGGTAGGTGACGTTGAAGCCGATCTCGATCGGCTCGCCGTCGTAGTCGATGTCGAGCTCGTCCATCGCCTCTTCCTGCTCGGCGTTGTTGCTGGACACGCGCAAGCTGCCGGGCTCGATGTTCAGGCGCACGCCCTTGAACTTTTCGCTGGTCATGATGGCCGAGCGCTGCAGGCTCGCCAGCAGCGGCGCACGCCCCAGCGTGATGCTGCTGTGGTAGTTGCGCGGAATCACGCGGTTGTAGTCGGGGAACTTGCCTTCGACCAGCTTGGTGACGAACTCCATGCCGTCGAAGGTGAAGCGCGCCTGGTTGCCGGCAAACTGCAACTGGATCGCACCCTCGCCGTCCGAGAGCAGGCGCTGCAGCTCGAGCACCGTCTTGCGCGGCAGGATGACCTCCTGGCGCGGCACCTCGATCTCCAGCTCGCTGCTGGAAAAGGCCAGCCGGTGCCCGTCGGTGGCCACCAGCGAGAGCGTCTTGCCCTCGGCGACGAACAGGATGCCGTTCAGGTAGTAGCGGATGTCTTGCACCGCCATGGCAAACGACACCTGGGCGAGCAGCTGCTTGAGCACCTTCTGCGGCACGCTGAAGGCCGGGCCGAAGGCGGCCGCTTCCTGCACCAGCGGAAAGTCCTCGGCCGGCAGGGTGTGCAGCGTGAAGCGGCTCTTGCCGCCCTTGAGCACCAGCCGGGAGGGGCCGGAATCCAGGCTCACCGTCTGATCGGCCGGCAGGGTCTTGAGGATGTCGATGAGCTTTCTTGCGCCCACGGTGGTGGCAAAGTCGCCCGCGTCACCGCCGAGCTCGACCGTGGTGCGGATCTGGATTTCCTGGTCGCTGGTGGTGAACTGCAGCGCACTGCCCGTCTTCCTGATGAGCACATTGGCCAGGATGGGCACGGTGTGGCGCCGCTCCACGATGCCGGAGACCGCTTGCAGTACTGCCAGGAATTTGTCTTGGGTGCTCTTCAGGACAATCATCGGTGAACCTTGGTGAGTGGGGTGGTGAAAGCGCGCTCAAGCCTTGAGCGTCTGCTCGAGCACGTGCAGTTGCTGGTTGAGTTCGGTCAGTTGCAGGCGCTCGGCGCCGATCTTGCGCACCGCATGCAACACGGTGGTGTGGTCGCGTCCGCCGAACAGCTCGCCGATCTCGGGCAGGCTCTTTTGCGTGAGCTCCTTGGCCAGGTACATCGCGATCTGGCGCGGGCGGGCGATGCTCGCCGGGCGCTTCTTGCTGTACATGTCCGCGACCTTGATCTTGTAGTAGTCGGCCACGGTCTTCTGGATGTTCTCCACGCTGATCTGGCGGTTCTGGATGGAGAGCAGGTCGCGCAGCGCCTCGCGGGCCACGGCAATCGAGATCTCCTTGCCGTTGAAGCGCGCGTAGGCGAGCACCTTGCGCAGCGCCCCTTCAAGCTCGCGCACGTTGGAGCGCACGTTCTTGGCGACGAAGAAGGCCACCTCTTCGGGCATCACCACGCCCTCGGCCTGGGCCTTGTTGATCAGGATCGCCACGCGCATCTCCAGCTCTGGCGGCTCTATCGCCACCGACAGGCCGGCGTCGAAGCGCGAAACCAGGCGCTCGTGGATGTTGGCCAGACCCTTGGGGTAGGTGTCCGAGGTCATGACGATGTGGCTCTTCTTGGCCAGCAGCGCCTCGAAGGCGTTGAAGAACTCCTCCTGCGTGCGCTCCTTGTTGGCGAAGAACTGCACGTCGTCGATCAAGAGCAGGTCCAGCGAGTGGTAGGCGTTCTTGAATTCGTCGAAGGCGTTGTGCCGCACCGCGCGCACCACGTCGGAGACGAATTGCTCGGCATGGATGTAGCTGACCCTGGCGCCCGGGCGGTCGGCCAGCAGCTGGTTGCCCACCGCATGCATCAAGTGCGTCTTGCCCAGGCCCACGCCGCCGTAGATGAACAAGGGGTTGTACATCTGCCCTGGCTGCGCGGCCACATGCATCGCGGCCGAGCGCGCCATGCGGTTGGCGCTGCCTTCAACCAGCGTGGCGAAGGTGAGCTGGGGGTTCAGGCGCGAGCGCGGCGGGGTTTCGGGGGCAGCGCCCGCGCGCGTTGCCGGGGCGGCCTCGGCGGCGGCGGTGCCTTGGGGCGCATCGGCGCGGCGCTCGGCGGCGTTTACGCGCTGGGCGGCGCGGCGCGGCGCGAGCGCGAGCTCCAGCGCGATCGGCTCGCCATACACCGCCTGCAGCGCACTGGCGATCTGCCCCCCGTGCTGGGCGCGCACCCAGTCGAGCTTGAAGCGGTTGGCCACGAGCAGCGTCACGCGGGAAAAATCCTCCGCCACCTCGGCCTTGAGCGGCTTGATCCAGGTGTTGAACTGCTGCTCTGGCAATTGCTGCGCGAGCTGCGCCAGACAGGCCTGCCACAGCCGCTCGCCCGCAGGGGAGGCAGCCGCCGAGGCAGGGCGCTTGGCGCTGGGAGTCAGGGGATTTCCCTCGTACATCGGGGCGTTTCTTCTAGTTGTAGGGGGCCAAAGGCAAGACCGTCCATTTTAGCCTTGCGCAAAGTTATCCACAAGCTGAAGCAGGCGCTGCGCCGGGGCCGCGGGCGGCCGCCGCGCCACCGGAAGTTGCCGCGCCCCCCGAAGTGCTGCGATAATCGCCCGTTTCCCTTCGTTTGCAGGGAAAGCCGCCATGGCGGCGCCCGGCCCGCGTGCACCGCGGCGCAGGGCGCGTTCGCGCAAGGCGCTGCCCGGCGAGAGGGCGGCGCCGAACT
The DNA here is from genome assembly GCF_019195435.1 of Comamonas sp. NLF-1-9. NCBI lineage: Bacteria > Pseudomonadati > Pseudomonadota > Betaproteobacteria > Burkholderiales > Comamonadaceae > Comamonas > Comamonas sp. NLF-1-9. The sequence continues at coordinate 2,499,391 of NZ_CP078069.1, read as the reverse complement.
CCTCGAGGATCCAACATGAAACGTACCTACCAGCCTTCCAAGACGCGCCGCGCGCGCACCCACGGTTTTCTCGTGCGCATGAAGACGCGCGGTGGCCGCGCCGTGATCAACGCACGCCGCGCCAAGGGCCGCAAGCGCCTGGCCGTCTGAGCCGGGTGGCTGCACGCCGACGCGCCTGCGGCCGCACTGTCGCAACGCCGCTGCCAGCATGCATCGGCTGAAAACCCGTCCCCAGTTCCAGGCTGTGCTGGCCGCAGCGGTGGTGGCGCGCACCGCGCACTTCGCGCTGCACGCACTGGGGCTGGAGGCCGGCCACCCGCTGTTTGCCGGCGCCGGCTGCCACCTGGGCGCGCTCGTGCCCAAGCGCTGGGCGCGCCGCGCGGTGACGCGCAACCTGGTGCGCCGCCAGATCTACGCCATGGGCGCCCAGGCGGCGCCGCAGCTGGCCTGCGCCGCCTACGTGGTGCGCCTGCGCACGGCCTTCGATCGGCGCAAGTTCCCCAGCGCCGCATCGCCCGCGCTCAAGCAGGCGGTGCGCCGCGAACTGGCGCAGTTGCTGGAACGCGCGCCGCGCGCGCCGCTGCAGCCATGATGCAAGGCCTGCTGATCAAGCTGGTGCGCGGCTACCAGTTGCTGCTCAGCCCCTGGCTGGGCAACAACTGCCGCTTCGAGCCGACCTGCTCCAACTACGCACTGGGCGCGCTGCGCCGCCACGGCGCGGCCGCCGGCAGCTACCTCACGCTCAGGCGTCTGGCGCGCTGCCACCCCTGGTGCGCGGGCGGGCACGACCCGGTGCCCGAGGTGCTGCCGCGCAGTCAGCGGCTGTTTTCCCGCCTGAGCGAACGCCACCGCGCCCACGCCTCCTCTACCAGCACACGCGAACCCTCATGAACGACATTCGCCGCACCATCCTGTGGGTGATCTTTGGCTTTTCCATGGTCCTGCTCTGGGACCGCTGGCAGATCCACAACGGCAAGCCCGCCACCTTCTTCCCCGATCCGGTCACGCAAAGCGCTGCCAGCGCCAGCCCGGCCGCGGCCCCGACGCCCCCCGCTGCGGCGCCCGTGCCCGCCGCGACCCCCGAGGGTGCGGCAACGCCCGCCGCCGCACCCGCCTCCGAGGCACCGGCCGTGGCCCACGAGCGCGTGACCCTGACCACCGACGTGTTTCGCCTGACCTTCGACAACCAGGGCGGCTCCCTGGTGGGCGCCGAGCTGTTGCACCACCAGGGCAGCCAGGACGACCCCCAGCCCTTCGTGCTGCTGGAAGACGACAGCAAGCACGTCTACGTGGCGCAGACCGGCCTGATCGGCGGGGCCTTCCCCAACCACAAGACCTTCATGCACGTGGCCCCGGGCCCGCGCGAACTGGGCGAGGGCGACAACGCGCTGACGCTGCGCTTCGAGTCGCCCGACCTCGGCGGCGTGAAGCTGGTCAAGACCTATACGTTGCGCCGCGGCGACTACGCCATCGGCGTGCGCCACGAAGTGGTGAACACCGGCAGCGCCCCGGTCACGCCGCAGCTGTACCTGCAGCTGGTGCGCGACGGCAACCAGCCCGACGGCGCGGTGCCCTTTTATTCCACCTTCACCGGCCCCGCGGTCTATACCAGCGCCAAGAAGTTCCAGAAGATCACCTTCAAGGAGATCAAGGAAAAGAAGGTGGACATCCCGGCCGAGTCCACCGATGGCTACATCGCCATGGTGCAGCACTATTTCGCCACCGCCTGGTTGCTGCCCGAGGGCACGCCGCGCCAACTGCACGTGAACGCCGCCGACATCGGCTCGGCCGCGCCCGACTGCTGCTACCGCGTGCAGGAGATCACGCCCGTGGGTGAGCTCGCCCCGGGCCAGACCAAGTCCATCGATGCGCGCCTGTTCGCCGGCCCCCAGGTCGAGAAGACGCTGGAGAACCTGGCGCCCGGCCTGGAGCTGATCAAGGACTACGGCTACCTCACCATTCTGGCCAAGCCGCTGTACTGGCTGCTGGACAAGATCCACAGCGTGGTCGGCAACTGGGGCTGGTCCATCGTCGGTCTGGTGCTGCTGCTCAAGCTCGCCTTCTACTGGCTCAACGCCAAGGCCTATTCCAGCATGGCCAAGATGAAGGCGCTGAACCCGCGCATCCAGGAGATGCGCACGCGCCTGAAGGACAAGCCCCAGCAGATGCAGCAGGAGATGATGAAGATCTACCGCGAGGAGAAGGTCAACCCGCTGGGCGGCTGCCTGCCGATCGCGATCCAGATTCCGGTGTTCATCGCGCTGTACTGGGTGCTGCTGTCCAGCGTGGAGATGCGCCACGCGCCCTGGATTGGCTGGGTGACGGACCTTTCCACCAAGGACCCCTACTTCATCCTGCCCATCCTGATGACGCTCTCGACACTGCTGCAGACTGCGCTCAACCCCGCGCCGCCCGACCCGATGCAGGCCAGGATGATGTGGATCATGCCGCTGGCCTTCAGCTTCATGTTCTTCATGTTCCCGGCCGGCCTGGTGCTGTACTGGCTGACCAACAACCTGCTGTCGATCGCGCAGCAGTGGGTGATCAACACCCGCATGGGCGTGCCGCCGCGCCTGCACCTGCCCAAGTTCCGCTGAGGCCGGGAGCGCCGTCCTGCCATGACCTCGGGCGCGCATGAGCGCTGGAAACCCCACGTCACCGTCGCGGCGGTGATCGAGCGGGACGGACGCTTCCTGCTGATCGAGGAGCACACCAGCGACGGCCTGAAGCTGAACAACCCCGCGGGCCATCTGGAGCCGGGCGAGACGCCCGAGCAGGGCTGCATCCGCGAGGTGCTGGAAGAAGCCGCCTACGACTTCCGGCCCGAGGCCCTGGTCGGCATCTACCTGAACCGCTTCACCCGAACGCGCACCGGCGAAGACGTCACCTATCTGCGCCTGGCCTTTTGCGGCCGCGCCGGCGCACACCACCCCTGGCGCGAGCTGGACAGCGGCATCGTGCGTGCGCTCTGGCTCAGCCCGGCCGAGATCCGCGCCTGCCGCGAGCGCCACCGCAGCCCGCTGGTGCTGCAAAGCCTGGAAGACTACCTGGCCGGCCAGCGCTTTGCGCTCTCGCTGGTGCACACCCACCCGAGCGTGCTGGGCTGAGCCTGCACCGCCGCGGCGCCCTACAAGCCATCCGCGAGCTGGGTGACCAGGCGCTGGTAGAAGCGGATGGCGTCGGCATAGCCCTGCACCGACAGGCGCTCGTTGGTGCCGTGAAAGCGCTTTAGGTCTTCGCTGTCGGCGCGCACCGGCGAGAACTTGAAGATGTGGTCGCTGATCGGCTCGTAGTGCACCGAATCGGTTGCCGCCACCATCAAGCCGGGGGCTACCAGCACGTCGGGAAAGACCTCACGGATGGTCTGGTTCAGCACGCGGTACTGGGCCGACGCCGTGGGCGCCACCTTGGATGCCTCCTTGGCACCGGGCAGCGTGCTGGCCTTGAGCCGCTCGGCCGGCGCCACCTTGGCGAGCACCTGCTGCACGTGCTGCATCACGCCCTCGCGGGTGTCGCCCGGCAGGATGCGAAAGTTCACCGTGGCCTGCGCGCGCCCGGGCAGCACGTTGTCCTTGTTGCCGGCCTGCACGATGGTCAGCGCCGTCGTGGTGCGCAGCATGGCGTTGGTGCTGCCGGCCGCTTCGAGCTGTTTTTGCACCAGCGGCCCGAAGAGCCAGAGGTTGGACAGCGCCACGCGCGAAAAGCCGCCCATCTCGGGTGCCAGCGCGTCGAACATTTCGCCGGCCACGCCGCGGATGGCCGCGGGCATCTGCTGGTTTTCCAGCGCGTTCAGCGCCGCCGCCATCATCGCGATGGCACTCGTGCCCGCCTTGGGCGGCATCGAGGAATGGCCGGGCGTGGCGCTGGCTTCAAGGCCTACCGACATATAGCCCTTCTCCGCCACGCCGATCAGCGCCGCCGGGCTTTTCAGGCCGGGCATCACGCCGTCGAGCACCAGCAGGCCTTCGTCGAGCACGAAATCGAGCTGCACCCCGCGCGACTTCAGCAGCGCGGCGATCTCGCGCGCGCCGCGCAGGCCGCTCACCTCTTCATCGGCGCCGTAGGCCAGGTAGATGGTGCGCGGCGGCTGCCAGCCGCTGGCGATCAAGGCTTCGACGGCTTCCATCTGCGCCAGCAGGTTGCCCTTGTCGTCCCAGGAGCCACGGCCCCAGATGTAGCCGTCCTTGACCCGCCCGGCAAACGGCGGCTCCTGCCAGTCGCCCTCGGTGCCGGGCGCGATCGGCACCACGTCCTGGTGCGCCATCAGCAGGATGGCCTTGGCCTTGGGGTCCTTGCCCGGCCAAGTGTAGAGCAGCGACAGCCCGTTGACCAGCTCGCGCTGCAGCGTGGCGTGCACGCGCGGAAACTGCTTCTCCAGCAGCGCGTGCAGCGCGAGGAACTCGCCCTGGTTGAGCGCCGCATCCGTGGCCGACGAGACGGTCTGCAGCCGCACCGCCTGGGCCAGGCGCTCGGCCGCGCCGGCTTCGTCCACGGCGATGGGCGCGAGCGGCGCTACCTGCAACTGGCGCGAACCCTTGCGCCAGGTGTTGATCGCCACGGCGGCCACCAGCACCAGCAGCGCCAGCACGATGAACTGAAAGATGCGTTTGATCATGGTCTCCCTCTTGGGCTTGCAGGCCGCCATCCTAAAAGCAGGCGCGCGCCGCGCCCTGACACACGCGCGACCGGCCATCGATAATTGGCGCCATGCAAAGACAGCGCATCGTCGTGGGCCTGTCCGGCGGCGTGGATTCCGCCGTCACCGCCCACCTGCTCCAGCAACAAGGCCACGAGGTCGTCGGCATCTTCATGAAGAACTGGGAGGATGACGACGACGATGAATACTGCTCGAGCCGCCAGGATTTCCTCGACGCCGCGAGCGTCGCCGACGTGCTCGGCATCGAGATCGAGCATGTGAACTTCGCCGCCGCATACAAGGACCGCGTGTTTGCCGAGTTCCTGCGCGAATACCAGGCCGGGCGCACGCCGAATCCGGACGTGCTGTGCAACGCCGAGATCAAGTTCAAGGCGTTTCTGGATCACGCGATGCGCCTGGGCGCCAAGAAAATCGCCACCGGCCACTACGCGCGCGTGCGCCACAACCCGGCCACCGGCCTGCACGAGCTGCTCAAGGGCGTGGATGCAACCAAGGACCAGAGCTACTTTCTGCACCGCCTGAACCAGGCGCAACTGGCGCGCACGCTGTTTCCCGTGGGCGAGCTGAAGAAAACCGAGGTGCGCCGCATTGCCGCCGAGCTCAAGCTGCCCAACGCGAAGAAAAAGGATTCGACCGGCATCTGCTTCATCGGCGAGCGCCCGTTTCGCGACTTTCTGAACCGCTACATCGCGCGCGAACCTGGCCCCATCGTCGACGAGCGGGGACGCACGCTGGGCCAGCATCTGGGCTTGTCCTTCTACACCCTGGGTCAGCGCCAGGGTCTGGGCATAGGCGGCGTGAAGGACAAGGGCGCGCCGCGCGGCGGCGGCGAGCACGCGCCCTGGTTCGTCGCGCGCAAGGACGCTGCGCGCAACGCCCTCGTCGTGGTGCAGGGGCATGAGCACCCCTGGCTGCTGTCGCGCACGCTGCAGGCCGAGGACGCAAGCTGGGTCGCGGGCCTTGCGCCCGCAGCCGGCGCCTACAGCGCAAAGACGCGCTACCGCCAGCAGGACGCGCGCTGCACGCTCTTAAACCAGGAGCAAAATGCCTTCGCCCTGAGCTTCGACGAAGCGCAATGGGCCGTCACCCCGGGACAATCGGCCGTGCTCTACGACGGCGAGCTGTGCCTGGGCGGCGGGGTGATCGCCGCCGCCGGCAATTGATCAGAAGCTGCTGCCCGGCTGCTTGAGGAATTCGACTTCTTCCGGCGTGCTCGCCCGCCCCAGCGCCGCATTGCGGTGCGGGTAGCGGCCAAAGCGCGCAATGATCTCGGCATGGCGGCGCGCGAAGTCCAGGTTCACCGGCTCCGCGAGGGCCTGGTACAGGCGCAGCGACTGCTGCTGCACCAGCGCGGACTCGCTGTGCATGAAGGGCAGGTAGGCAAAGCCGCGGCGCACCGGCGCCAGCTCCTGGTCCAGCTTGCGGGCCACCAGCTCCTGCGCAAGCACCAAGGCCAGTGCGTCGTGGGCAAAGGCGGCGGGGCTGCCCCGGTGCAGGTTGCGCGAGAACTGGTCGAGCACGATGATCTCCGCCAGGCGGCCGTCGGCATCGCCGCGCCAGCGCCAAAGCTCGGCGCGCGTGGCCGCGGCGTGGATGCCGGCAAAGCGCCGGGCGATGGCGGCGTCAAAGTCCGCATCCTTGGCAAACCATAGCTTGGGGCTGGTTTCGTCGAACCAGAATGCCAGTACCTGGGCCGGGCTGCTCGTCGTATCGTTCATGGCTGCAAGTATCGCCCTTGCCGCACAATACAAGCCAAATCGGGCTCAAACGCTTGCTGTGCAAGCGCGAGCAGCTATCAAACAAGGAGTTTATATGCAAACCTGGGATTACGCCATCGTCGGTGCCGGCATGGCCGGGGCGGCGCTGGGCTGGCAATTGGCAGGCAGTGGCGCCTCGGTGCTGCTGCTCGAACGCGAGAGCCAGCCCGGCTACCACAGCACCGGGCGCTCGGCCGCGCTGTTCATCGAAACCTATGGCACGCCGGCGATACGCGCGCTGACGCGCGCCAGCCGCTTCTTCTACCAGGCACCGCCGGCGGGTTTTGCCGACGCCTCCATCCTCACGCCGCGCGGCGTGGCCTACGTCGCCACCCAGGGTCAGGAGCAGGCGCTGGCTGCGCTGCATGCCGAGCTGCGCCCGCATGCGCCCGATCTGGCCGAGCTCACGCCCGAGGCGCTCAGCGCCCTGCTGCCCTGCCTGCGCCCCGAGGCGGTGATCGGCGGCCTGCTCGATCCCGGCGCGATGGACATCGACGTGCACGCCTTGCACGAAGGCTATCTGCGCGGCCTGCGTCGGCTGGGCGCGCAGCTGCGCACCGATGCCGAAGTGCTCGGCCTCACGCGCACGGCGGGCGCGTGGCGCATTGCGCTGGCAAACGGTGAAGCGGTGCAGGCGCGCTGCGTGGTCAACGCGGCCGGCGCCTGGGCGGACGCGCTGGCCGCGATGGCCGGCGCACGCCCCGTCGGCCTGGTGCCGCGCCGGCGCAGCGCCTTCACCTTTACGCCGCCGGCGGGCGTGGCGGTGAAGGACTGGCCCGCGGCCATCGGCGTGGCCGAGGACTGGTACTTCAAGCCCGACGCCGGCCAACTGCTAGGCTCGCCCGCCAATGCCGACGACACCGAACCCCACGACGTGCTGCCCGAAGAGCTGGACGTGGCCACCGGCATCGCCCACATCGAGGCGGTGAGCACGCTCACCATACGCCGGCCCACGCAGGTCTGGGCGGGGCTGCGCTCCTTCGTGGCCGATGGCGAGTTCGTCATCGGAGCGGACGATGCGCTCGAAGGCTTTTTCTGGCTGGCAGCGCTGGGCGGTTACGGCATCCAGAGCGCCGCCGGCTATGCGCTGCTGGCGCGCAATCTGTTGCTGGGCGAGCCGCTCGACGCGCACCTGCGCGCCCAGGGCATAGACGACGCGCTGGCCGCAACCCTCTCGCCGCGCAGACTGCGCGCCGCCTGAGCGCGGGGCCAGGCGGGCATCCGACCGATGAAAAGAGATTCAGCGCACGAGGGCCTCACGGCCCGGGCGACGCCTGCGCGCCCTCGCACGCGCGCAGCGCAAGCCGCTGCTAGCGCGGGCTGGCCTGCGCCGGCCGTGCTGCGTTGAGCTGCGCGCGCGTGGCTTGGGCGACGGCGCGCGCGGCCTCGGCAAAGTCCGCCTCGCCCGAGGCGTAAAGGATGGCGCGCGAGGAATTGACGACGATGGGGCCGTCCGGGCGCCAGCCGGCGCGCACCGTGGCGGGCGCGTCCCCGCCCTGCGCGCCCACGCCGGGAATGAGCAGCGGCGCTGTGGGCGCCAGCGCGCGCACCCGCGCGATCTCCGCCGGCCAGGTTGCGCCGACCACAAGGCCGAGCTGGCCATTAGTGTTCCACGGGCCTTGCACCAGGCCCGCCAAGTGTTCGTAGAGCAGCGGCTGGCCGGGCACGTCGGCCAGGCGCTGCGCCTGCAGGTCGGCGCCGCCCGCGTTGGAGGTGCGACACAGCAGAAAAGCCCCCTTGCCCGGGTAGCGCAGATAGGGCTCGACCGAATCCAGGCCCATGAAGGGCGAGAGCGTGACCGCGTCCGCGCCGTAGCGCTCGAAGGCCTCGCGCGCGTACTGCTCGGCCGTGGAGCCGATGTCGCCGCGCTTGGCGTCCAGGATGATGGGCACCTGCGGCGCGTTCACGCGCATGTGCTGCATCAGCCGCTCGAGCTGGTCTTCGGCGCGCTGGGCCGCAAAGTAGGCGATCTGCGGCTTGAAGGCGCAGACCAGGTCGGCCGTGGCGTCGACGATGGCGGCGCAAAAATCGTAGATGCGGCTGCCCTCGCCGCGCAGCTGCGCGGGAAAACGCGCGGGGTCGGGGTCCAGGCCGACGCACAGCATGGAATCGTTGCGGCGCGTGGCAGCGCCCAGCAGCTCGAGGAAATCCATGGGCGGCGATTGTAGAGAAGCGCGCCCCCCGGGGGCAGGCGCGCCGGTGACTGCCCGCGCGCGCGGGCGGCGGGCACAATCGCGCCCCATGCCTGCCTTCACCCGCCGCCAGCTCGTGGTGCTGTTGCTGCTCACCCTGGTCTGGGGCCTGAACTGGCCCGTGCTCAAGATCAGCGTGGCCGACTTCCCGCCGCTCACGTTTCGCGCGCTGTCGCTGGCGCTGAGCGTGCCGCTCTACCTGCTGGTGCTGCGCCAGCAGCGCCTGCCGCTGACGATAGCGCGCGTGCACTGGCGTCAGCTTGGCTGGCTCGCGCTTTGGAACATGGTGCTGTGGAATGTGCTGATGATTCTGTCGATCCCGCGCCTGGCCAGCGGCCGCGCAGCCATCCTGGGCTACACCATGCCGATCTTCTCCGCGGTGCTGGGCCAGCTGCTGTTTCGCGACCGGCTCGGGCTGCGCGCCTGGGCTGGCGTGAGCGCGGCTGCCGCCGGCGTGTTGCTGCTGCTGGCCAACGAGATGGGCAACCTGGGCGGCAGCGCCAGCGGCGTGGCGCTGATGCTGGCCGCCGCCGCCTGCTGGGCGCTGGGCACGCAGCTGCTGCGCCGCAGCGCGCTGGCGCTACCGCTGATCACGCTCACGCTGTGGATGACGCTGCTCACCGTGGCGGTGCTCGCCGTGCTGGCCTGGCTGCTGGAATCCGGCAGCTGGCACTGGCCCGGCGCGGTGACGGTCTTTGGCATCGTCTACAACGCGGTGCTGGCGCTGGCCTTCGCGCAGGTGGCCTGGTTTTACCTGGCGCGCACGCTACCGCCTGTCGCCTCCACGCTCAGCGTGATGATGATTCCGGTGATCGGCGTGTTTGCCGGCAGCTGGTGGTTGGGCGAGGCGCTGCACTGGCAGGACTGGAGCGCGATGGCGCTCATCGTGCTGGCGATCGCCTCGGTGCTGCGCCCCGCGCGCGCCGCGCCGAGGCCATGAAAAAGCCGCCCGAAGGCGGCCTGCAGGCGCTGGTGCGCAAGGCGCTCAGCGCGCCTGCGTGAGCAGCTGCTTGACGTCGCGGTCCACCGGCAGCGCGTAGTCGTAGCCGCGGATGATGCGGCTGTCTTCCATGCGCACGAGCTTCAGGCTCACGTAGGTGAAATTGGCCGCGGCCGAATAAGTGCCCACGAGCACCATGGAGGCGTTGTGCTGGCGCGCGATGTCCTTGATTTCGCGCGAGAGCAGCAGCTCGCCCGCGTCCTGCTTGACGAACACGGCGCCGCGCAGCTTGATTTCCTTGACGTCGAAGCCGCTCATCGCCATGGCGTTGGCGTACTGCTCGGACAGCGTGCGCCCCAGCGGTGCGGCGCGGTTGAGGTCATTGACGTTGACCACCGTGGCCACGAGCACCGGGCCCGGGCCGGTGGCGCCAATGTCCAGGCCGGCAAGCAGGCGGTTGACCGCGTCGCGGCTGCTTTGCAGCATGGGCGCCTCGGCCGCCTGCTTGTAGGTGGGCTCGGCGCGGATCTGGGTGGACTGCTGGGCGCAGCCCGCAGCGAACAGGGCGGCGACGAGGCTCAGTGCAAGTGCGCGTTTCATTGCGAGACCACCTTCATGTTGACTGCACGGTAGTACTGCGGCTGTTTTGCGAACAGCGGCAGGTCCACGTTCTCGAGGTAGTAGACGTCGGTCTTGCGCGCCAGATACTGACCGTCGCGCGTCACGGTCGTCGTGAGGATCAGCTCGGTATTCGTCGGGCCGCCCGAATTGATGCTGTTGGCGTAGTCCAGGCCCACCGCCAGGCCCAGGCCGGCGACGATCTTGGTGTCGATGTGCTGCAGGCGCAGGCCGTAGGCCGCGGCCAGGCCGCCGGCCAGCATGGTGAAGGCGCCGGGGATGAAGTGCGGGCGGTCGCTGTTGTGGCGCACCACCTGGGTGCTGTAGCTGACGGCGAGCGCCGCCGCCGGGTCGACGCGCACATGGGCGCCGTCGTGCACCAGCTCGGTGATCAGGAAGTCGCGAAAGCCCAGGTCAAAAGGGCTGGGGTTGGCCGGTGCCACCACGTGCAGCGCGCTGGTGTCCGCCACGCCGACCGAGCCCAGCATGGCGCGGGTCTGCGCGGCCACGTCGCGCGCCACAAGGTCCCAATGGCCGGCCGAGCGTACCTTGTACTGGCTGGTGTATTCGAAGTTCTTCGCCACCGGTATCGGTGCGGTTTCGCAGGCCGTGAGTGCCACGACGGAAGCGGCAGCGGCAGCCCATGTGAGAGCCCTGGTCAAGGACATGATCCTCTCCTCCAATTGATGATGCCACGCGGTGCAATCACACGCCTCCCACGGGCTCGAACGGCATTTTTAGCACCAAACCCGGGAAAGGCAAACACGCGCGGGGAATTTGCCCTACGCGCTCAGGCGATTGTGTTGTTTTGTTTGCACGCGACCGCAACTTGCGCCGGCAAGTCGGCGCGGCGCTGGAGGATTTCGAACGCCGGCAGCTGCCTGCCTTCGAGTACTTCCAGAAAAGCGCCGCCCCCCGTGGAGATGTAACCCACCTGCGAGGCGATGCCGTACTTGGCGATCGCCGCCAGCGTGTCGCCGCCGCCGGCGATGCTGAAGGCGTTAGAGCGCGCGATCGCCCGGGCGATGGTTTCGGTGCCGTGGGCAAAGGCGTCGAACTCGAACACCCCTACCGGGCCGTTCCAGACGATAGTGCCGGCCGCTTCCAGCTGGGCCGCGAGGCGCGCGGCGGTGTCGGGGCCGATGTCCAGGATCAGATCGTCCTCGGCGACCTCGGCGACGGGTTTGACGCTGGCCGCGGCGTCGGCGGCAAAGGTCTTGGCCACGACCACGTCGCTCGGGATCGGCACCTTGGCGCCGCGCGCGGCCATGGCGTCGATCACCGCGCGCGCTTCGCCCACCAGGTCGGGCTCGGCCAGACTCTTGCCAATCGGCAGGCCGGCCGCCAGCAGGAAGGTGTTGGCAATGCCGCCGCCGACGATGAGTTGATCGACCTTGTGCGCCAGGCTCTTGAGTATGGTCAGCTTGGTCGACACCTTGGAGCCGGCAACGATGGCCACCAGCGGGCGCCTGGGGCTGGCCAGCGCGCGCGTGAGCGCGTCGATCTCGGCGGCCAGCAGCGGGCCGGCGCAGGCCACGGGCGCGTACTCGGCGATGCCATAGGTCGTGCCCTCGGCGCGGTGCGCGGTGCCGAAGGCGTCGTTCACGTAGATGTCGCACAGCGCGGCCATCTTGCGCGCCAGCAGCGGGTCGTTCTTCTTCTCGCCGGGGTTGACGCGGCAGTTTTCCAGCAGCACCAGCTCGCCGGGCGCGATCTGCACGCCATCGACCCAGTCGGCGCGCAGCGGCACCTCGCGCCCCAGCAGTTCGCCCAGGCGCCGCGCCACCGGGGCCAGCGAGTCGGCGCGCCTGAGCTCGCCCTCGGTGGGGCGCCCGAGGTGGCTCGTCACCATGACCGCGGCGCCCGCTTCCAGCGCCATGCGGATGCAGGGGAGCGAGGCGCGGATGCGCGTGTCTTCGGTGATGCGCTCGCCGTCCAGCGGCACGTTCAGATCGGCGCGGATGAATACGCGCCGCCCGCGGGCCTGGCCCTGGGCGCAGAGGTCGGAGAAACGAAGGATGTGCATGCGATACCGATGGTGATGGGGCGCGGCGATTGTAGGAAAGCCCCGGCGCTACCAGCCCAGCACGATGTGCAGCGGCAGGTAGACGGCCATGCCGACCACGATGGTGCCGAGAATGCTGCGCCGCCAAAAGTACCAGGCGCTGGCCACGAGCACCGCCGGCAGGCGCGCGTCCGCCAGGGTGCGGATCAGCTGCCCGTCTTGCATCAACACCTCGGGCGCGACGACCGCGGCGATGGCCGCCAGCGGCGCGTACTTGAGCCCGCGGCGCAGCCAGTCGGGCAGCGGCAGTTCGCGCTCGGGGATGAGGAAGAGCGCGCGGGTGATCACCGTCACCAGCGTGAGCCCGGCGATGGTGATCAGCACGAGCCACCACGGCTGGTTCATGGCGGCGTCTGCGCCCCCGCGCGCTGGCGGTTGCGCCGCAGGCTGCGCTCCAGCGCCTCGGCCGCCAGGCCTACGGCCACCGCCACGGCCACCGCCAGCAGAATGTTGAGCTTGAGCGGCAGCGCATAGGCCGCCACCGCCGCGCTGCAGCCGGTGAGCGTGGCGAGCCAGCTCGGGCGGTCCACCAGCATCGCCAGCAGAATGCCCAGCAGCGCCAGCACGCCGGCAAAGCCCAGGCCCCAGTGCAGCGGGATCGCATTGGCCAGCACGATGCCGGCAAGCGAGGACAGCTGCCAGGCCAGCCAGAGCGTCGTCGCCGCGCCCCAGAAATACGGCACCTGCTCGGGCCGGGGCTCGGGCTTGGGAAAGCGCTTGAGAAAGCCGACGAAGATCACGTCGCCGCTCACATAGCCCAGGGCGATGCGGTGCCAGCGCGGCAGCCCGCCGAAATAGTCGCGCCACAGGCTGCTGAAGATCACGAAGCGCAGGTTCACGCAGGCCGCGGTGAGCCAGATGACCCACAGCGGCGCGCCCGAGGCCATGAGCGGCAACACCGCCAGTTGGGCGCTGCCGGCGTACACGGTCAGCGTCATGATGACGGCCATGGTCACGCCCATGCCGGTCTTGACCATGGCCACGCCGGTGACCAGACCCCAGGCGGAGATGCCCAGCGCCAGGCCCGCCATGTCCAGCACGCCCAGGCGGTAGTGCGGGCTGCGCAGCAGCGCGAGCAGCGCGGACCAGGCCGCAGCGCGCCCGCTCACGCGCCCCGCCCGCCGAGCACGTCGCCCACGTCCAGGGCGTGCCCACGCAGGAATTCGGCCGCCGCCAGGCGCTTGCCGCCCGCGCGCTGCAAGGCGGTGAGCCGGAGCGCCGTGCCCTCGCCGCAGGCCACGCGCACACCAGCTTCGTTTACAAGCAAAATCCGGCCGTAACGCCCGTCCGTATTACGCGAATAGCTATCAATTTCGCAGTCCCAGACCTTGAGCGCAGCGCCCGCATGCTCGGTCTGCGCCACCGGGAAGGGGTTGAAGGCGCGCACCTGCCGCTCTATCGCCGCGGCCGGGCGCGACCAGTCAATCAGGCTTTCCGCCTTGCTGACCTTGTGCGCGTAGCTCACGCCTTCCTCGGGCTGGGGCGTGGGCTGCAGGCCGCCTTCGGCCAGTTCCTTGAAGCTGCGCACGATCAGCTCGCCGCCCAGGCGCGCCAGCTTGTCGTGCAGGCTGCCCGTGGTGTCGCGCGGCGCGATCGGCAGCGCTTCGCGCAGCAGCATGGGGCCGGTGTCCAGGCCCGCGTCCATCTGCATGATGGTCACGCCGGTTTCGGCGTCACCCGCCTCGATCGCGCGGTGTATCGGCGCCGCGCCGCGCCAGCGCGGCAGCAGGCTGGCGTGGATGTTCAGGCAGCCCAGGCGCGGCGCATCGAGCACCCATTGCGGCAGGATCAGGCCATAGGCGGCGACCACCATGGCGTCGACGTCGGCCTGCAGCAGCGCCGCGCGCGCCTGGGCCGCGTCCTCGGGGTAGCGACCATCGAGGCGCAGGCTGCGCGGCTGCGCCAGCGCCAGGCCGTGGCGCAGCGCGCACTGCTTGACGGGCGAGGCCTGCAACTGCATGCCGCGCCCCGCAGGGCGGTCGGGCTGGGTCAGCACCAGCGCCACCTGCAGGCCCGCGTCCAGCAGCGCCTGCAAGGCCTGCTGGGCAAATTCGGGGGTACCGGCAAAGGCCAGGCGCATGGCAGGGCGGTCCTCAGCGCAGCCGCAGGAAGCGCTCGTCCGGCTCTTCGTCGGTGAACATCACGCGCTGCACCACGCCGGCCGGGTCGATGTGCACGTGGGCCTGGCGCGCGATGAAGTTCTCCAGCAGGCGGTAGGTCCAGATGTCGCCCCTGAAGCTGACCACCTGCTCCACCAGGGCGGGCGGCCCGAAGGTCTGCAGCACCGTGGTGCGCGTGTCCACGCCGGGGCGCAGCGCCATGAAGCGCGCCTCGTTCATCACCTGATGCAGCGCGACGAGCCGCTGGCCGGCGTCGAACTCGGCCTGCAGCACCTGCCGGCCCGCGGGCTCGCTGCTGTAGATCAGTCGCTGCCCGCCGCCCGGCAAGGCCAGCGTGAGCGTGGGCTGGCCGAGCGCGGCCAGCACCTCGGGCAGCGGCGTGCCCGGCTGCTGCCAGCGCGGCGCGGCGCAGGCCGCAAGCAGCGCGGCCGCCGCCAGGCACAGCGCGCGGCGGCGCAGCACGGCGGCGGTGGTGCGCACGCGCGTCATGCGTGCACCGCTTGCTGGCGCAGCTCCTTTTCCTGCTTGAGCAGCCGGGTCTTGATGCGCCCGCGCTTGAGCGCCGAGAGGTAGTCGACGAAGACCCGGCCCATGAGGTGGTCCATCTCGTGCTGGATGCACACCGCCAGCAGGCCCTCTGCCTCGATCACGCGCGGCTCGCCCGTGGCGTCGAGCGCGCGCACCCGCACCGCCGCCGAGCGCTCGACGCGCTCATAGATGCCGGGCACCGACAGGCAGCCTTCGTCGCCGAGCAGCTTGTCTTCGCTGAGCCAGAGCGTCTCGGGGTTGATCAACACCATGGGCTGGTCGCGCGTCTCGGACACGTCGATCACGATCACGCGCTCGTGCACATCCACCTGCGTGGCGGCCAGACCTATGCCTTCGGCCTCGTACATGGTGGCGATCATGTCGGCCACCAGCGTGCGTATGCGCTCATCGACCTGCTGCACCGGCTGGGCCACCTTGTGCAGGCGCGGATCGGGGTAACGGAGGATGGGAAGAATGGCCATGGCTGGGTGTGGAATATGTCGTTATTCTCGCCACTTTCGGGCGCGGACGTTGGCTCAGGGGCAATAATCGTTGCCCAATCAAGAGCTTGGATCGAGAATCTCTCTTGATTTGTGCTCATCGCTCGAGCGCAGCGACGCGACGAAACAGGCAAGAGGGATCTTCACATGCTGGACAAAGACAAGGCAGGACGGACAAGCACACAGGCCTGCGGCGCAGCGGCCGCCTCGCTCCTGGCCACCGCCCTGCTCTGCACCTTGCCTTCGGGTGCCGCATGGGCGCAAAAGTTTCCCATCACCGACCAGGCCCGCGCCACCGCCCAGCAGACGGCCGCCCGCGGCATTCCCGAGTCCGAGCTCTCGCCCGGTGCGCCCGAGCGCTACGTGGTCAAGCGCGGCGACACGCTCTGGGGCATCTCGGGCGTGTACCTGCGCCAGCCCTGGCGCTGGCCAGAGCTCTGGGGCATGAACCTCAAGACCATCGCCAACCCGCACCTGATCTATCCGGGCCAGACCCTGTACCTGGAGCGCAGCGGCGGCTACGCCCGGCTGCACACCGGCGGGCCCGGGGAGACCATCCGCATCTCGCCGCGCACACGCTACGAGAGCCTGGCCGACAGCGCGCTGCCCACGCTCAACCCGCAACTGATCGAGCCCTTCCTGGTCGAGCCCGAGGTGGTACAGGAGCTGGCCTTCGAGCAGGCACCGCGCATCGTCGCCACGCGCGGCTCGCACTCCATCATCGGCAATGGCGACCTGGCCTACGTGCGCGGCGCAGAAGGCAGCCCGGTCGAACTCGGCGTCGACACCCCGCGCCAGTGGCGCGTGTACCGCAACCTGGTGCCGATGAAGGACCCGGCCAGCGGCGAGATCCTCGGCTACGAGGCGCAGTACGTCGCGCGCGCCACGCTGGTGCGCGGCGAGTCCGAGCAGGAAAGCCCGGCCGGCGAGGGCAAGGTCGAGGTCGTGCCGGTGCCCGCCACGGTCAGCCTCTCGGGCGCCAAGGAAGAGGTGCGCCCGGGCGACCGCCTGCTGCCTGCGGTCAAGCAGGGCTTTGCCAACTACGTGCCGCATGCGCCGCAGGTGCCGGTGGATGCGCAGGTGGTCTCGCTGTACGGCAGCACCGCGGTGCGCTACGCCGGGCAGAACCAGGTGGTGGCCATCAACCGCGGCAGCGCCGACGGCATCGAGGTCGGCCAGGTGCTCACCGTGCTCAGCGGCGGCGAGCGCGTGCAGGACAAGACCGACGAGAACAAGCCCACCATCAAGCTGCCCAGCGAGGTCAATGGCATCGCCATGGTGTTTCGCACCTTCGAGCGCGTCTCCTACGTGCTGCTGCTGCGCGTGAGCGACGCGGTGCAGGTGGGCGACCACCTAGTCAACCCGCAGCAGTAAGTCCTGCAGCAGCTTCGCGGCGCGATGCAGCCGGGCGAACTTGCGGCTTGGCTGCGCCTGACCACGGCCAAGGGCCTGGGGCCTGCGGCGGCGCGGCGGCTGCTCAGCCGCTTCGGTCTGCCCGAGGCCGTCTTCGCGCACGATGCGGCGGACTGGGGCAGCTGCCTGAGCAGTGCCCAGGCCAGCGCCCTCGCGAAACACCACGGCCCCGAGCTCGACGCCCTGGTCCAG
This sequence comes from Comamonas sp. NLF-1-9, assembly GCF_019195435.1. Classification (NCBI taxonomy): domain Bacteria; kingdom Pseudomonadati; phylum Pseudomonadota; class Betaproteobacteria; order Burkholderiales; family Comamonadaceae; genus Comamonas; species Comamonas sp. NLF-1-9. Next base: position 2,482,409 of record NZ_CP078069.1, on the reverse strand, counting down.
CGCACCCGGCAATGGCTTGAAACCTCCCCCGGCCCGGGCATCGCCCGCGCGCTGCTCACCCTGGCCGACGGCAACTATCCGCAGGCGCTGCTGGACACCGAAGACCCGCCGGTGCTGCTCTACGCCGAAGGGGCCGAAACCTGGCTGCATGCCGATACCCTGGTGCCCGCTGCCAGTCTGGCGGTCGTCGGCAGCCGCAGCCCCAGCGCCCAGGGCGTGCACAACGCCCGCGCCTTTGGCCGGGCGCTGCGCGAGGCCGGCCTGTGCATCGTCTCGGGCCTTGCGCGCGGCGTGGATTGCGCGGCCCACGAAGGCGCGCTGGCAGCGGCGCCGGGCATGGGCCCGGACACCGTCGCGGTGGTCGGCACCGGGCTCGACCAGGTGTATCCGCGCGCGCACCAGGCCCTGGCGCGGCGCATTGCCGAGCGCGGCCTGCTGCTGAGCGAATACCCGCTGGGCACGCCGCCGCTGCCGGCCAACTTTCCCAGGCGCAACCGCATCCTCTCCGGGCTGACGCGCGGCACGCTGGTGGTCGAGGCGGCGCTGGCCTCGGGCTCGCTCGTCACCGCACGCCTCGCCAGCGAACAGGGGCGCGAGGTGTTTGCGATTCCCGGCTCCATCCACGCGCCGCAGTCGCGCGGCTGCCACGCGCTGATTCGCCAGGGCGCCAAACTGGTGGAAACCGCGCAAGACATCCTGGAAGAACTCGCACTGCCCGGGCTGCGGCCGCCGCTGGCCCAGCCCGCCCCCGAAGCCGGCGCGCGCGCGACCGAGGCAGCGGACCCGGTGCTGCACGCGCTCGGCTTTGATCCGCTAGGCATCGACGCGCTGGTGGCACGCACCGGCATGGACGCGGCCAGCCTGCAGTTGCGTCTGCTGGAGCTGGAACTGGCGGGCCATGTCGCGCGCCTGCCCGGCGGCCTGTTTCAACAAGTCGCGGGCGCCTGAGGGGCGCTCAAGCGGTGTCTGACCCGCGGCGCGCCAGGGGCGAGGCGCACGCCTGCGGGCGCTTGGCGCTACACTTGCGGGCTACGGAAGACAAGAAACCGAATCGCCAGGAGGCCGCACCATGTCCGAGCACACCCCCAGCCCCGAAACCGCCGCTGAAGTCGATCCGATAGAGAGCGTCACTACCGTGATCCCCTTCATCATCCCGATGTACGGCGCGATGCTGATCTTCATCCTGGCGATGATCGCGATCACCGTCGGCTGACGCGCTCCCCGCCGCCACAAACAGCCCCGCAACGCGGGGCTTTTTCATGCCCGAACTCATGCCCAGACGGCGCATCGCGCGCATAAAGTCATGCATCATTTTCATGGGTTTGGGGGTAGGGCGAGGGACAAATCGGGGCGCACTTCCTAGAATCGATCTCGACCCGGCCGATGCGCTGCATGCTGGCAGGTGAAGAGCCCTTTTTTCAAAGGCGGCGCGCGTCCAGACACACCCCGCACCCGACAGGGCGGGCTGGGCTTCCTTTGAAAAGACCGTTTTTCAACTCCAGGAAGCCCCGCGATGAACGCACCGACCATGCAAGGCCTGCACGTGCAGGCACCCGCCTACGTCAAGAACGCCCGCCTGATCGCCTGGGTCGCCGACATGGCAGCGCTGTGCAAGCCGGCGCGCATCCACTGGTGCGACGGCAGCCAGGAGGAATACGAGCAGCTGTGCGAGCAACTGGTTCAGGCCGGTACCTTCAAGCGCCTGAACCCGGCCAAGCGCCCCAATTCCTTTCTCGCGTGGTCCGACCCCAGCGACGTCGCGCGCGTCGAAGGGCGTACCTTCATCTGCTCGCAGAAGGAAGAAGACGCCGGCCCGACGAACCACTGGATGGCGCCGGCCGAGATGCGCGCGACGCTCAAGCCGCTGTTTGACGGCTGCATGACCGGGCGCACGATGTACGTGATTCCGTTCTCCATGGGGCCGCTGGGCAGCCCGATCGCGCAGATCGGCGTGGAGCTTTCCGACAGCGCCTATGTGGCGGTGAACATGAAGCTGATGACGCGCATGGGCCGCGCTGTCTACGACGTGATCGGCACCGAGGGTCCGTTCGTGCCCTGCGTGCACAGCGTGGGCGTGCCGCTGGCCGAAGGGCAGAAAGACGCGACGAGCTGGCCCTGCAACCCCACCAAATACATCGTGCACTACCCCGAAACGCGCGAAATCTGGAGCTACGGCTCGGGCTACGGCGGCAACGCGCTCCTGGGCAAAAAGTGCCTGGCGCTGCGCATTGCGTCCACCATGGGGCGCGACGAAGGCTGGCTCGCCGAGCACATGCTGATCCTGGGCGTGCAAAACCCCGAAGGAAAAAAATACCACGTGGCCGCCGCGTTTCCCAGCGCCTGCGGCAAGACCAATTTCTCGATGCTGGTGCCGCCCAAGGCCTTCGACGGCTGGAAGGTCACCACCATCGGCGACGACATCGCCTGGATCAAGCCGCAGGCCGACGGCTCCTTGCGCGCGATCAACCCCGAGGCCGGTTATTTCGGCGTTGCGCCCGGCACCAACATGCAGACCAACCCGAACTGCATGCTGAGCTTGAAGCGCGACGTGATCTTCACCAACGTGGCGCTGACCGACGACGGCGACGTCTGGTGGGAGGGCATGGAAAAAGACACCGGCCACCTGCCCGAACACCTGCTGGACTGGAAGGGCCAGGACTGGACCCCGGCGATCGCCAGGGAGACCGGCGCCAAGGCGGCACACCCGAATGCGCGCTTCACCTGCGCCGCAACCAACAACCCGGCGCTCGATCCGGCCTGGGACGATCCGGCGGGCGTGCGCATCGACACCCTGATCTTCGGCGGGCGGCGCTCGACCACCGTACCGCTGGTGACCGAGGCGCGCAACTGGGCCGAGGGCGTGTACATGGCCGCCACCATGGGCTCCGAGACTACCGCCGCCGCCGTGGGCCAGCAGGGAGTGGTGCGCCGCGACCCCTTTGCCATGCTGCCGTTTACCGGCTACCACATGAGCGACTACTTCCAGCACTGGCTGAGCCTGGGCGAAAAGCTCAAGGCCCAAGGCGCCACCCTGCCGCGCATCTACTGCGTGAACTGGTTTCGCAAGGGCACGGACGGCAAGTTCGTCTGGCCCGGCTATGGCGAGAACATGCGCGTGCTCAAGTGGATGCTCGACCGCATCGAGGGCCAGGCTGCGGGGCAGGAGACGCCGTTTGGCATCGCGCCGCACTACGGCGAAATCAACTGGCACGGACTCGATTTTTCCGAGGCGCAGTTCGCCAGCGTCACCGACATCGACCCCGGCGCCTGGCAGGAAGAGCTGGCCTTGCACGACGCCCACTTTGAACGGCTGGCGCAGCGCCTGCCGGCGCAGTTGCTGCAGATTCGCACGGCGCTGGCCGAGCGCATCGGCGCCCTCTAGGGCGAGCTGGAAAAAGCCCGGCGCAAAGGCCCGCCTGCTGGCCGGGCCTCTCGGGCAGCGGCAGCGGCGCGGGTCGTTACCATCGCCGGCTTGCACGGCGCGCGGGCGCCGTGGGCGCCATCTTGAGCTTCGATGAACTTTCGTTTTTTCCTCTGCGCCGCCGCCTTGCTGGCGCTCACCGCCCCGGCGCGGGCGCAAACCGCTGCGCCCCTGGTGCAGGGCAAGATCCATTTCCTCTTTCTCGATGCCGAGGAGTTGCCGATGGCCGGGCTCAAGCTCTGGGGCCGCTGCGAGTCGCGCCTGGGCTCCTTCTGGAACCCGACCAAGCACCGCAGCGACTGGTCGTGCACCACGAGCAGCGACGGGCTGTGCGAGGCCAGCATCGACACCCTGGCCGCGCCCGACGGCACGCCGGTGCAATGCCGCGGCACCGAGCGCAGCAGCGTGCAGGAGGCGGGCGGCCCGGCGCAGCAGATCAGCTACCACGCCTTCTTTGCCAAGGGCGCAGTGGACAACTACGCGCTGGTGCAAAAGCGCAGCGGCTGGAAGGATGGGCAGTACCTGTTTCGCGCCGTCGCCAGCGCCGAGCTGTTCGACGCACTGGCGCTGCGCTACCGCGCCGGCTACTATGCGGCGCGCCTGGGTGAGCACCGCGGGCCGGACGGCGCCGCCGTCTGGGACACGCGCGGCGCCCATCCCCAGGAAAACCCCGACGAGCAAAACCTCGTCTACCTGCGTGCGCGCGCCGGCGCGGCGCCCGGCAAGCTGCAGGTCCAGGTAGTGATCGCGCTCACCTATGTGGACGAGGTGATGCGCGGCTACGACAAGGCGCGCTTCGAAGGCCTGGATGGCGAGCAAAGCGTCGCGCTCACCAAGGTCTCGAGCGGCAATACCTGCGGCGTGCGCGACCTGCTCTCGGGCCAATGCCAATATCGCGAAGAACTGCAGCTGGACCTGCCGCAAGACCTGGCGCAAGCGCTCGCCGCGCGCTACCGCGAGGGCGTGCCGGGCAACTGGCGGCTGCAGCTGGGCACGCCGCGCGGCCAGTTGCTCGACTTCGTGATAGCACACGCCGAATTTGCCGCGCTGCTGGCGGCCGCACGCCCCTGAAGCTGGCGCGCGAGCCCGTATGATGGGGCGCTCAAGCCAACCGCGCAGCCGCGCACAGGAACTGCGATGAAGATTCTGCTTGCCGTCGACGGCAGTCCCTACACCCGCAAGATGCTGGATTACCTCGCCAGCCACGACGAGATGCTCGGCCCCGAGCACCAGTACAGCGCCATCACCGTGCAGACCGCGCTGCCGCCACGCGCACGCGGCGCCCTGAGCCGCGAGCTGGTGCAAAGCTATTACGACGACGAAGCCGAGGCGGTGATGCAGCCGGTGCGCGAGTTCCTCGCGCGCAAGGGCGTGCAGGTGCAGACCATTGCCAAGGTGGGCCTGGTGGCCGAGACGATTGCCGCGCTGGCCGAATCCACGCCCTTCGACCTCATCGTCATGGGCACCCAGGGCCACGGTGCGCTGGGCAAGCTGGTCATGGGTTCGGTCAGCACCAAGGTGCTGGCCAAATGCAGCGTGCCGGTGCTGCTGGTGCGTTGAGCGCCATGGGCAGCGACGACGCCCGCGCGCGGCCGCTCACGCGCCGCATCGGCCTGCTGGCCGCCTGCCTTGCGGCCAGCCTGCTGGGCGCCTGCGCCGCAATGAGCGTAGAGGAATGCCGCAGCGCCGACTGGGGCGAGCAAGGCATGCGCGACGCGCTCAACGGCTATCCGCGCGCGCGCCTGCAAGACATCCGCGAGGCCTGCGCCGAGGCCGGCGTGGTGCCCAACGAGGCGCTGTACCTGGGCGGCTGGAACGCCGGCATCACGCGCTTTTGCACGCCCGAGAACGGCGCGCGCTGGGGCCGCGACGGGCGTGCCTACCTCAACTCCTGCCCGCCGCAGATCGAGGGCGGCTTTCTCGATCGCTACCGCGCGGGCCGGCAAGCCTACGACGCCGAGCAGGCGCTGCGCCGTCTGCAGGGCGAGCAAGACCGCCTGCAGCGCCAGCTCGGCCTGAGCAAGGACGAGGCGGTGCGCCGCCAGTTGCGCCAGCAACTGCGCGAGCTCGACTGGCGCATTGCCCAGGCGCGCAGCGACCTGGACCGCGCCGAATGGAAGCTGCGCCTGGGGCGCTGAACGCCCGGCCACCGCGCGCTTTGCCGCGCAAGCGCGCAGGGTCTCCCGCGCCAGCGCGCTGCGCCCGAGTGGCGAGCTCGGGATAATCAAGACTTGTTCCGCCTGCCATCCATGTGTTCACCCGCTCCGTGACTGCCATCCCACCCACCGCGCCGCCGCCGGCCCCGCGTGCGCTGCGCGATGCGCTGGGCATGTTCGCCACGGGCGTGACCATAGTGACCACGCTCGCGCCCGACGGCGGCCCGATCGGCCTCACCGTCAATTCCTTCAACTCGGTCTCGCTCGAGCCGCCGCTGGTGCTCTGGAGCCTGTCGCACAAGGCGGCGTCGCTGGCGCTGTTTTCCGGCGCCGCGCACTACGCGATCAACGTGCTTGGCGTGCAGCAGCGTGAGCTCGCGGTGCGCTTTGCCACGCGCGGGCCCAAGCGCTGGGACGACGTGCCCTGGCAGCCCGGGCACACCGGCGTGCCGGTGCTCGGCGGCGCGGTTGCGGTGTTCGAATGCGCCAACCGCAGCCGCTACCCCGAGGGCGACCACACCATTCTGGTCGGCCAGGTGCTGCACTGCTGCCACAGCGCGCACGAGGCGCCCTTGCTCTACCACGGCGGCATGTTCTACACCGAGCACCCGCTGGGTGCGCTGCCGCGCGCTGCGGCCGTGAAGGTAGTGCCATGAGCAAGGCCTTCACGCGTGAAAGCGACGGCGATGGCGACGAGGACGAAGACCTCGCCCCCGCGCTGCAGATTCCGGCCGACGCCAGGAACTACCTGAGCAGCGAAGGCTACGCGCGCCTGCGCGGCGAGCTGCTCGCGCTGATCGACGACGAGCGCCCCAAGGTGGTCGAGGTGGTGCACTGGGCCGCGCTCAATGGCGACCGCTCGGAAAACGGCGACTACCTCTATGGCAAGAAGCGCCTGCGCGAGATCGACCGGCGCATCCGCTTCCTGACCAGGCGGCTGGAGAAGGCCGAGGTAGTAGACCCTTCGGTACACGCCGGCAGCAACCAGGTGTTTTTTGGTGCCACGGTCAGCTACGTGGACGACCTGGGCGAGGAGCGCACCGTGACCATCCTCGGCATCGACGAGGTGGACAGCGCGCGCCAGCAGGTGAGCTGGATTTCGCCCGTGGCGCGCGCGCTGCTCAAGGCGCGCGAGGGCGACGAGGTGCAGCTGCAGACCCCGGCCGGGCCGCGCACCCTCGAAATCCTCTCGGTCAGCTACCCGGCGCCGCCCGAGCGCTGATCAGCCGCGCGCCGTTTCGGGCAGCTCGATCTTCACCTGCAGCACTTCGAGCTCGTCCTGGCGCTCGAAATGCACCTTCAGGTCTTCGGGGTTGATGTGCACGTACTTGGAGATCACCGCGACCAGCTCGTTTTGCAGCGCGGGCAGGTAGTCGGGCTGGCCGGCGTTGCGCCCGCTCCTCTCGTGCGCCAGGATGATCTGCAGCCGCTCCTTGGCCACGGCGGCCGACTTTTTCTTCTCGCCCAGGAAGAATGACAGCAGGGACATGGCCGCTTACCTCCCGCCGAAGAGCCGCTTGAACAGGCCCGGCTTGACGGCATCGGTAAAGCGCAGCGGCCGCTCCTCGCCGAGAAAGCGCGCAACCACGTCCTTGTATGCCTCGGAGACGTCCGAGCCGCTCATGTGCACCGCCGGCAGACCCTGGTTGGAGGCCTGCAGCACGGTCTCGGACTCGGGGATCACGCCGATCAGCTTGATGCGCAGGATGTCCTGGATGTCGGTGAGGCTGAGCATCTGCCCGTCCTCCACGCGGTTGGGGTTGTAGCGCGTGATGAGCAGGTGCTCCCTGATCGGCTCGGCGCCCTCGACCGCGCGCCGGGTCTTGCTCGATAGCATGCCCAGGATGCGGTCGGAGTCGCGTACGCTGGAGACTTCGGGGTTGGTCACAAGCAGCGCCTCGTCGGCAAAGTGCATGGCCGCAAGCGCGCCGCTCTCGATGCCGGCGGGCGAGTCGCAGACGATGTACTCGAAACCCATCTCGGCCAGGTCTTTGAGCACTTTCTCCACACCCTCTATGGTCAACGCCTCCTTGTCGCGCGTCTGGCTCGCGGCGAGGATGAAGAGGTTGTCGCACTGCTTGTCCTTGATCAGCGCCTGGTTCAGGTTGGCCTCGCCCTGGATCACGTTGACAAAGTCGTAGACCACGCGGCGCTCGCAGCCCATGATCAGGTCCAGGTTGCGCAGGCCCACGTCGAAGTCGATCACCGCGGTCTTGTGTCCGGCCAGCGCCAGGCCGGCGGCGAATGCGGCGCTGGTAGTGGTCTTGCCCACTCCTCCCTTGCCGGAGGTGACGACGACGATCTTGGCCATGTGTGGAATTTCCTTGCGTTGTGTCTGCGCCGCCGTGCTTACAGCGGCTCGAAAATCAGTTTCTCGCCCTCCAGGCGCACCTGTGCGGGCTTGCCGCGCACGTCCTCGGGCAGCGCATTGTCGGTGGTGCGGTACATGCCGGCAATCGACACCAGTTGCGGCTCCAGGCAGGTGGTGTAGATGCGCGCGCCGGCGTCACCCCGTGCTCCGGCCATGGCGCGCCCGCGCAGCGGCGCATAGACGTGGATGCTGCCGTCGGCAATCACCTCCGCGCCGAAGCTGACGATGGCCAGCACCACCAGATCGCCGCCGCGCGCATAGATCTGCTGGCCCGAGCGTACCGGCTTGTCTATTACCAGCGTGGGGGCGGCGCGCTCGGGCGCGGCTTCATCGGCGGCGGGAGGCTCGGGCGCCTCGGCGGGCGACGCCGGTGCGGGTGCGGCAGCGGGCGCGTTGTGCTGCACCGCCTCGGGCGCGGCCGCCAGGCCGCAGGCCAGCGCGGCCTGCATCTGCTCGGCGCTGCCGCCACGCACCGCCACCGGGCAGGTGCGGTGCTGCTTCAGGCGCGCCACCAGCGCGGCAAAATCGATCGGGGCGGGGTCTTCGCGCACCTGCGCGAGGTCGATCACCACCAGGTCGTCGTCGAAGAAGGACTGGTCGTCGGCCAGCTGGCGCTCGAACTCCGCCTCGATCTGCGCGCCGTCGGTGCTCTTGAGCACCAGCGCCACCACCGGCAGCCGGGCGCTCTTGAGATCGAAACTGGTACGGGCCTGGCCCGATGGTTCAACGGCCATGAAGTGCGGCGCGGCGGTCGCCGGCTGAGCAAATCCGGCAAGTGTACTGTGCGGCTGCCGGCGGCCCGGGCCCGGGTAACGCATGCGACCCGGCGCGCGCCGCGCGCCCGGATAATCGCGCGATGCCCGCCGCCCGCAAGCTCCATCTCGATTCCCTGGCCGTCGGCCTGCTGCTCGCCTGCTGCCTGTATTGGGGCTTTCAGCAGACGCTGTCCAAGGCCACGCTGGTCGAGGTGGCGCCCATCTACCAGGCCTTCTGGCGCTTTGCGCTGGGCACGCTGGCGCTGCTGCTGTGGTGCCGGCTGCGCGGTATCTCGCTCGCCGGGCCGGCGCAGCCGCGCGGGGTGTCGCGCGCCGGAGTGCAGGCGGGGCTGCTGTTTGCCGGCGAGTTCGTCTTCCTGTTCCTGGCTTTCAAGTACACCACGGCCTCGCGCGCCACGCTGTTCCTGTACTGCTCGCCCTTCTGGGTGGCGCTGGTGCTGCCCTGGTTCGTGCGCAGCGAGGGTCTGAACCGCCTGCAATGGGCAGGCCTGGTGTGCGCCTTCTTTGGGGTGCTGCTGGCGCTGGGCGACGGCTGGCGCAGCGACGACGCGGCCCACGCCGATGCCTGGATCGGCGATCTGCTGGCGGTGGTCGCCGGCCTGCTCTGGGGCCTGACCACCTGCATGCTGCGCGCCTCGCCGCTGCAGCACGCGCGGCCGGAAAAGCAGTTGCTGTGGCAGATGGGCGTGACCACGCTGGTGCTGCCGCCCGTCTCCTGGCTGCTGGGCGAGCACTGGCAGATCGACTTCAGCGCCTTTGCCTGGTTCTCGCTGCTGGTGCAAGGGTTGATCGGCGCCTTCGTGAGCTATCTGGTCTGGATGTGGATGCTCACGCGCTACCCGGCCACGCGCATGTCGGTATTCATCTTTCTCACGCCGGTGTTCACGCTGCTGATCGGTGCCACCTGGCTGGGCGAGCCGGTCACGCCCACGCTTTTGGGCGCGCTCACGCTGGTGGCCGCCGGCATCGTGCTGGTGAACCGGCGCGGCGCGCTGGCCGCGCCCGGGCAGGCCGAGGGCGCGGCATGAACCGGCACCTGCTGCTGCTGGCCCTGTGCCAGGGCCTGTTCCTGGTGAACAACGTCACCTTCATTGCGATCAACGGGCTGGTGGGGCTGCAGCTTGCGCCCCAGGGCTGGATGGCGACGCTGCCGGTCATGGGCTATGTAGTGGGCGGGGCGCTGGCCGCGCCGCTGGTGGCGCGCTCGCAGGCGCGCTATGGACGCGCGCTGTCGTTTCAGATCGGATTGGCGGTGGCGCTGGGCTCGGCGCTGCTGGCCGCCTACGCGGCGCAGACGCGCAGCTTTTCGCTGCTGATGCTGGCCACCGTGGTGGCGGGCTACTACAACGCCAACGGCCAGCTTTACCGCTTTGCCGCCGTCGAGCTGACCCGGCCCGACTGGCAGGAAAAGGCGGTGTCGCTGGTGCTCGCCGGCGGACTGCTGGGCGCGGTAGTCGGCCCCAACCTGGCCGCCTGGACGCGCACCCTGCTGCCCACGCCCTTCGTCGCCGCCTACCTCACGCTGGCGCTGGTCGCGCTGCTGGCCATGGCGCTCATGGCGCTGATCCGCTTCCCGCCCGCGCCGGTGCGCACCCGTCACGCGCCGCAAGGCCGCGCCGTGGGCGAGATCATGCGTCAGCCGGTGTTCATCGTGGCCACGCTGGGCGCGGCCATAGGCTACGGCGTGATGAACCTCTTGATGGCCGCCACGCCCCTGGCCATGCAGGTGATGGGCTTCGAGTTCGGCGCCACCGCCCTGGTGCTGCAATGGCATGTGATCGGCATGTATGCGCCGGGCTTCTTTACCGGGCACCTGATCCGCCGTTTTGGCGTGCTCCAGGTCATGGGCGCGGGCGTGCTGCTGAACCTGCTGTGCGTGGCGGTGGCGCTGTCGGGCGTGGCGCTGCACCACTTCCTGGCATCGCTGGTGCTGCTGGGCGTGGGCTGGAACTTCCTGTTCACCGGCGCCACGACGCTGGCGCTGCAGGCCTACCGCCCCGAAGAAAAAGACCGGGCGCAGGCGGCGATCAACTTTTGCGTGTTTGCCACCATGGCGGTGACCTCGTTTGCCTCGGGCGCACTGGTGACCACGCAAGGCTGGAACTGGCTCAACTATGGCTCGGTGCCAGCGCTGGTCTTGATGGCCCTGGCCTTGGGCTGGCTCAAGCTGCGCCGCCGGGCCGCACCCGGCCGCGCTTGAACGCGGCAGCCGACGATGGCCGGGGCGCGGCGCTTCACCGGTCAGCTCGCTAGGCTGCCGTGAAAGGCCATGCCGATCATGGGGCGGGTTGGTTATACTGAGAAAACAAAATCTCAGTATAGCGATGTATTTCGACGATCTGTCCACTACCGCAACGGCCAGCTATGCCACCGTCTGCTCTGCGGCGCTGGCAGAAACCGTTCGCGGCGTGGCGAGCCTTCCTGGCAGCTTCTCGCGCAAGAAGGTCAAGGGCAAGACTTATTGGTATTACCAGCTTGCCAACCTCGTCGGCGGGCAGTCGCAAATCTTTCTGGGTCCGGACACCGCCGAATTGGCGCAACTGGTCGCGCAGCACAAGCAAGCGGCTCCTCAGGGCGAGCATCTGCGGCAGCTGGCGCGCCTGGCAATCGCAGCGGGCTGCGCCTATCTGGTTCCGAGCCACTCCAGGATTGTTGCCCGGCTGGCCGATGCCGGGTTTTTCAAGGCCGGCGGCATTCTGATAGGCACGCATGTCTACATGGCATACCAGAACCTGCTGGGCGTGCGCTGGCGCTCGGGTGCGCAGACGCAAGACCTGGACTTTGCACACCCCGGGCGCAACGTGTCGCTTGCGCTGCCCACCGATGTCACGATGGATACCAAAGGCGCGATCGAATCACTGGAGATGGGGTTCGTTCCGCTCAGGAGCCTGACCACCTACGTCAAATCTGACGAGGCAGATCTGCAGATCGACTTCGTGACCACGCGCCATCGTGCGGGCGATGCTCCCCTGCGGATTGAAGCGCTCAACATCGACATGCAGCCGCTGAAGTTCATGGAATTTGCCATGGAGTCGCCGATTCAGATGGTCTTGCTGAGCAACATGGGGCCGATCGTGGTGAACGCACCGCCGCCGGAACGGTACGCCGTACACAAGCTGTTGGTCCATGGCGAGCGGCCCCAGTCCATGCGATCCAAGGCCGGCAAGGATCTGGAGCAGGCGGCCACCCTGATCGACTACCTGGGCAAGTACGACCAAGATGCCTTGCGCGATGCCTGGCAAGACCTGGTTGGCCGTGGCAAGGGCTGGCAGGAACGCGCGATGCAGGGCCGCGACGCGCTGGCGACGCGCCATCCTGCGCTGGACTTGTCCTGCCTGAACTGAGGCAGGCTTTTGGCGGCGCGCAGGCTCAGGCCACCCGCGCCATCAACTCCCCCGCCTGCACCAGCGCGCCAACCTCCGCCAGGCAGTGCAGCCTGCCGGCCTGGGGCGCGGTCACGGCGGTTTCCATCTTCATGGCTTCGAGCGTGGCGAGGACTTCGCCCGCGCTCACCGCCTCGCCTTCACCTCGATGCCAGCGCACCAGCGTGCCGGTCAGCGGGGCGGGCACGTCGCCCGGCTGCGCGGTGCGCTCTGGCGCCGCGGCGGCAGTGGCCTCGCCTGCCGGGCGTAGTGCCAGGTCGGCGGGCAGGCCCAAGCGCAGGCGTTTGCCGTCGAGCTCGATCCAGCTGCGGGTGAGCGGCGCGCCGGCTTCGGGGCCGGGGCGGGCGGCGGGTGCGAACTCTGCCTGCATCTCGGTCTCGATCCAGCGCGTGTGCACGGCAAAGCCCTGCTCGGCGGTGAAGGCCGGGTCGTCGACGACGGCGCGGTGAAACGCCAGCACCGAGGCCACGCCCTCGATCTGCAGCTCGGCCAGTGCGCGGCGCGCGCGGGCGAGCGCCTGCGCGCGCGTGCTGCCGCTGACGATGAGCTTGCCCATGAGCGAATCGAAGCTGCCGGGCACGAGCGAACCCGCGGCAACGCCGCTGTCCAGGCGCACGCCGGGGCCGCTGGGCACATCAAAGCGCGTGATGCGCCCGGGCGTGGGCAGATAGCCGCGCCCGGGGTCTTCGGCGTTGAGGCGAAATTCGATGGCGTGGCCGCGCGGGGTCGGCGTTTCGGTGCAAGACAGCGGCAGGCCGTCGGCCACGCGCAATTGCTCCAGCACCAGGTCGATACCGGTAGTTTCCTCGGTCACCGGGTGCTCGACCTGAAGGCGTGTGTTCACTTCCAGAAAGGAAATCTGGCCGCTCTGGCCGAGCAGGAATTCCACGGTGCCCGCGCTCTCGTAGCCGACGGCCGCGCAGATGTCGCGCGCGGCGCGGCAGACGGATGCGCTCTGCTCGTCCGTGAGAAAGGGCGCGGGCGCTTCCTCGACCAGCTTCTGGTTGCGCCGCTGCAGCGAGCAGTCGCGCGTGCCGACGACGAGGACCTGGCCGTGGCGGTCGGCGATGACCTGGGCCTCGATGTGGCGCGGCTTGTCCAGGAACTGCTCGACGAAGCATTCGCCGCGGCCAAACGCGGCCGTCGCCTCGCGCACCGCAGACGCGTAAAGCTCGGCCACCTCGTCCATGCGCCAGGCCACCTTCAGCCCGCGCCCGCCGCCGCCAAACGCCGCCTTGATCGCGATCGGCAGGCCGTGGGTGCGCGCAAAGGCGAGCACCTCGTCGGCGCCCTTGACCGGTTCCGCCGTGCCCGCTACCAGCGGCGCGCCGACCTGCAAGGCCACCTTGCGCGCGGCAACCTTGTCGCCCAGTTGCGCCATGGCCGCGGGCGGCGGGCCTATCCAGGTGAGGCCGGTATCGATCACCGCCTGGGCGAATTCCGCGCGCTCGGAAAGAAAGCCGTAGCCAGGGTGCACCGCGTCGGCCCCGCTCTTTTGCGCGATGGCGAGCAGCTTGGCGATGTCGAGGCAGGTTTCGGCCGGCCGTGCGCCTTCCAGCGCCCAGGCTTCGTCGGCCGCGCGCACGTGCAGCGCGTCGGCATCGGGGTCGGCATAGACGGCGACCGAGCGCACGCCGTAGTCGCGGCAGGCGCGGGCGATGCGTACCGAGATCTCGCCCCGGTTCGCAATCAGCACTTTGCGGATCATTTTTTCAACTCCTCGAACGGCGCAATGGCGCGAAAGCGCAGCTGGCAGCCCACCGGCACTTGCGCCGCCAGGCCCAGGTGGTAGCTGGCCACGACGGCGATGACCGGATAGCCGCCGGTCAGCGGATGGTCGGCCAGAAAGAGCACCGGCTGGCCGCTGGCCGGCACCTGGATGGCGCCGACGGCCGTGCCTTCGCTGGGCAGTTCGTCGTGCCGGCTGCGCGTGAGCGGCTGCGCGCCCATGAGGCGCATGCCCACGCGGTTGGATTGCGGGGTGACGCGCCAGGCTTGCGACTGCAGCAGGGCGAGGGCCTCGCGCGTGAACCAGTCGGTGCGCGGGCCGAGCAGTACGTCGAGCACCACCTCGTCGCCCGCGCGCGGCAGATCGGCGCGTGCGGGCTGCGCGGGCGCGCAGGCGTTGAGGCGCTGCGCCGCGATGGCCTCGCCCACCGCCAGCACCTGCCCCGCCTGCAAGGCCGGCGGACCGAGCTCGGCCAGGGTGTCGCGCGCGCAGCTGCCCAGCTCCGGCGCGATCTGCCAGCCGCCACGCACCGCAAGATAGGCGCGCACCCCGACCTGCGGCGCGCCCAGCGTGAGCAGGTCGCCATCGTCCAGCGCCAGCGCACGATGGCTCGCCAGCGGCCAGCGGCGGCCATCGGGCGCGGTCAGCGTGAGCGGCATGTCGGCGCCGGCCAGCGCCAGCGTGACAGCGCCGCGTGCGCGCAGTTGCAGGCCACCGAGCAGCTGCTCCAGCACGGGCGCGTCCACCGGGTTGCCCACCAGCCGATTGGCCTGGTGCATGGCCGCGAGGTCGAGCGCGCCAGAGGCGGAAACGCCCAGCCCGGCCAGGCCCTGGCGGCCCTGGTCTTGCACCAGGGTCTGGAGGCCAGGGTTCATGATTTCGATAGCTGCTGGCGCTTGTGCAGCAAGGTCTGGAGCGTGATTTGGCTTGGATTCACGAGTGGGTTGGCCCTCACCCCGGCCCTCTCCCAGAGGGAGAGGGAGGGGGGCAGGGAGGTTCGCGCCGGCGGGGCCGTCGACTAGGGTTTTTGTAGCTGCTGGCGACGGTGCGGTGTGGGGTTGGAGCGCATTTGACCCTGATTTATCGAGGGTGCGGAGCCCGTCCTTGGCCCCTCGCAGGGGCAGGGGGAGCGATAGCGGCGAAGCGCTGGCGCCGGGCGCTCCCTCGCCCCTTTGGGGAGAGGGCTGGGGTGAGGGGCCGCCCAGCGCCACGCCGACCTGCCCGGCCTCGACGAAGCACACCTCAAAGCCGGGCTGCACCAGCGCAGGTTCGACGCGCGCGGTGTCCCACATCACGGCTTCGGTGCGGCCTATCAGTTGCCAGCCGCCGGGGCTGGCCTTGGGGTAGACGGCGCTGAAGCCCCCGGCCAGCGCCACCGAACCCGCGGGCACGCGGGTGCGCGGCGTCGCGCGCCGGGGCACGCGGGCAAAGCGGGCGTCACCCCCGGTCAGATAGACAAAACCCGGCGCAAAGCCGGCAAACGCCGCCTGCCAGGGCTGGGCGCAGTGGCGCTGCACCAGCTCGCGCGCCGTCAGGCCCAGGTGCTCGGCCAGTTCGGCCAGGTCTGCGCCGTCGTAGTGCACCGCGATCTGCACGCGCCGGCCCGGTGCGGGCGCCGGCTGCGCCTGATCTTCCACGGTCGCGGCCAGTGTTCGCACCGCATGGGCCAGGGCCTGCGCCGTGGTGCGCTCGCGCCGGTAGTGCAGCAACAGGGTACGCGCGGCCGGGACCAGCTCGCGCACGCCGTCCAGCGGGGCGGCCTGCAGCGCGCGGTACAGCGCCAGGGTCTGCGCCAGGTCGGGCAGCTCCAGCAGCAGCGCGGCGTCGCCGGCCGGCAGGATGCGCATCAGCGGCCCGCAAAAGGTGCGAGCGCCACGCCCGCGGCGTCCAGGCGCGCGCGGATCTGCTGCGCCATCTGCACTGCGCCGGGGCTGTCGCCGTGCACGCAGATGGAGTCGGCCTGCAGGCGGATGCGCTCACCGGTGATGGCGCTGATCTCGCCCGTCTGCGCCCAGTGGAGCATGCGCTCGGCCACCTGCCCGGCGTCGTGCAGCACCGCACCCGGCAGGCGGCGCGAGACCAGGGTGCCGTCGGCGTTGTAGGCGCGGTCGGCAAAGGCTTCGGCCACCACCGTGAGGCCACGCTCCCGGGCGCGGGCGATGAGCGGCGAGCCGGCCAGCGCCAGCAGGGTGAGCGCGGGGTCCAGGGCCAGCAGCGCGGTGATCACGTCGTCTGCCTGGCGCGCGTCGTGGGCGATGGTGTTGTACAGCGCGCCGTGCGGCTTGACGTAGGCCACGCGCGTGCCGGCGGCGGCGGCCAGGCCTTGCAGTGCGCCGATCTGGTAGATGACGTCGGCCACCAGCTCCTCGCTCGTGGGGTCCATGGCGCGCCGGCCAAAGCCCACCAGATCGGGGTAGGCGACGTGCGCGCCGACCACCACGCCCTGCTTGGCCGCGGCGCGCAGCGTGCGCAGGATGCCCGCGGGGTCACCCGCATGAAAGCCGCAGGCCACGTTGGCGCTGGTGACGATTGCCAGCATGGCCGCGTCGTCGCCCATGCGCCAGGCGCCATAGCTTTCGCCCAGATCGCTGTTGATGTCCATGGTGTGCTCGCTCCTGATACAAAATGCGCCCGGATTGTTCAACAATGTAGTGCCACTGCAGGACGCGCCCCATGCCCAGCCGCCGCTTCACCAGCCACAACCCGCCTGCCAACCTGGCAGACCATGTGGCCGAGACCATCCGCCGCCAGCTCATCGAGGGCGAGCTGCGCGCCGGCCAGCGCCTGTCCGAGGCGGCGCTGAGCGAGCAGCTGCAGATCTCGCGCAACACCCTGCGCGAGGTGTTTCGCAGCCTGATCAAGGAAGGCCTGCTGCTGCACGAGCCCAACCGCGGCGTGTCGGTCGTCGTGCCCTCGATCGCCGACATCATCGACATCTACCGCGTGCGCCGGCTGATCGAATGCCAGGCGCTGGAGAAGGCCTGGCCGCTGCACCCGGCGCACAAGCGCCTGAAGCAGGCGGTGCAAGACGCCGAGGCGGCGCGCGCCGCAGGCGACTGGCGCCTCGTGGGCTCGGCCAACATGGCGTTTCATGCGGGCATCGTGGCGCTGAGCGACAGCGAGCGGCTTTCCGCCATGTTTGCCGACATCGCCGCCGAGCTGCGCCTGGCCTTCGGCCTGCTGGACGACCCGGAATATCTGCACGCGCCCTTCGTGGACCACAACGCCCAGCTGCTGCAGTTGTTCATGCAGGGCCAGACAGGCGCCGCTGCGCGCGAACTGGAAGCCTACCTGGTGCAGTCCGAACGCATGGTGCTGGCGGTGTACGCACGCGAGGTGCGTTGAGCGGGTCGAGAGCCCGGGGGCCAAGGGGTGAGCTCCTGAATTGTTGAACAATCCAAACTTACATCATCAACACGACGCGCGTATCGTTGAAAACCCTAATAGACCCCGGGGCTGTGTGCGCTTATCTTTGACACTTGTCGCTGCCTGCGCGCAGCGCCTCGCAGCGCGGGCCTGCCCGCATGTTCCACCGCCAGTCTCGCCATGGAGAACACTATGAAACGTCGCGATTTCTGCGCCACCGCCGCGCTGGCTACCGGTCTGGGCATCAGCGGCCAGGCCTGGGCCGAAACCAAGTGGGATTTCGCCACCGCCTACCCGGCGATCAACTTCCACTCCAAGAACAACCAGGCCTTCGTCGACGAGGTCGCCAAGGCCACGAATGGCGCGCTCAAGATCCAGCCGCACTTTGGCGCCTCGCTGTTCAAGATGCCCGAAATCAAGCGCGCGGTGCAGACCGGCAATGCGCAGATGGGCGAGTTCTTCCTGGTGAGCTTCCAGAACGAGGCGCAGATCTTCGGCGCCGACGGACTGCCCTTTCTGGTCAAGGACTACGACCAGGCGTTCAAGCTCTACCAGGCGCAAAAGCCCTACCTGGAAAGCATTCTGGACAAGCAAGGCCAGACGCTGCTGTATTCCGTGGCCTGGCCGCCGCAGAGCATCTACAGCAACAAGCAGATCAACTCCGCTGCCGACCTCAAGGGCCTGAAGTGGCGCGTGTATTCGCCCACGACGGCGCGCATCGGCGAGCTGGTCGGCGCCCAGCCCGTGACCATCCAGGAGGCCGAGCTGTCGCAGGCACTGGCCACCGGCGTGATCGAGGCCTTGATCACGTCGAGCGCCACCGGCGCGGACAACAAGCTCTACGAGAACCTCAAGTACTTCTACAAGGTCCAGGCCTGGATCCCGAAGAACGCGGTCACCGTGAACAAGAAGGCCTTCAACGCCTTGTCCAAGGCCGAGCAGGATGCCGTGCGCAAGGCCGCCGCCGCGGCCGAGGAGCGCGGCTGGAAGTCCTCGCGCGAGGTCGATGAGCGCTCGCTCGAAACCCTGCAAAAGGGCGGCATGCAGATCATCGAGCCCTCGGCCCAGCTCATGGGCGACTTGTCCAAGGTAGGCGACGTGGTCATCAAGGAATGGCTGGAGAAGGCCGGCGCCGACGGCCAGGCGCTGATCGAGGCCTTCAACAAGAGCAAGTAAGCCGCCAGGCCCCGCCTGGGAGACCGCTATGCGCAGCTGGCTCAACGGCTTGTACACCGCCAGCGCCTGGCTGGCGGGCGCCTTCATGGTCGGCGTGTTCCTGATGGTGTTGCTCACCATCGCCAGCCGCTTCTTCGGCTTTTCCGCCACCGGCAGCGACGCCTACGCGGGCTACGCGACGGCGGGCGCGGGCTTTCTCGCGCTCGCCTCCACGCTCAAGCACGGCGAACACATCCGCGTGACGCTGCTGCTGTCCGCGCTCAAGGGCGGCGCGCACAAGGCTCTGGAACTGCTGGCGCTGGGGCTGGCCACGCTGCTCGCGGGCTTTCTCGCCTGGTATTCGGTGTCGCTGGTCTGGCAGTCCTGGGAGATCAACGACATCTCGGTCGGCATCGACGCGACGCCGATGTGGATACCGCAGATTCCGATGGCGCTGGGCACCATCGTCTTCTTCATCGCCTTCTGCGACGAGCTGGTGCTGGAGCTGCTGGGCCGGCGCCTGCCGCCCAGCCAGGAGGACGCGCACCATGAGTGAGATCGCCGCCAGCGCCACGCTGCTCGTGGTGCTCTTTGCGATGCTGGCCGGGGGCGTCTGGGTAGGCCTGACGCTGGCCGGCGTGGCCTGGTTCGGCATGGCGATGTTCACCGCGCGCGCCGCGGGCGACGCCATGGCCATCACCATCTGGGGCTCGACCAGCAGCTGGACGCTGACCGCGCTGCCGCTCTTCGTCTGGATGGGCGAAATTCTCTACCGCACCAACCTCTCGGCCAACATGTTCCGGGGTCTTGCGCCCTGGGTGAACAAGCTGCCCGGGCGGCTGCTGCACGCCAACGTGGCGGGCTGCACCATCTTCGCGGCGGTCTCGGGCTCCTCGGCCGCCACCTGCGTGACCGTGGGCAAGATGAATCTGCCCGAGCTGCTGCGCCGCGGCTACCCCGAGCGCCAGGTGATAGGCACGCTGGGCGGGCCGGCCACGCTGGGGCTGTTGATACCGCCGTCCATCATCCTGATCATCTACGGCGTCTCGGCCGAGCTGTCCATCGCCAAGCTCTTCATGGCCGGCGTGCTCCCGGGGCTGCTGCTGGCGGCCTTGTTCAGCGGCTGGATCATCGTCTGGGCGCTGCGCCACCCGGATCAGGTGCCCAAGGCGGACGATGAGCTCACCCTCATGCAAAAGCTCGCCGAGGCGCGCCACCTGATCCCCGTGGTGCTGCTCATCGTGGCGGTGATCGCCTCGATGTACACGGGCGTGGCCACGGCCACCGAAGCGGCCGCCATCGGCGTGCTGGGCGCGCTGATCCTGTCGGCCTGGCAAAGGTCGCTCACCTGGCAGAACTTTCGCGATGCGCTCATGGGCGCCACGCGCCTGTACTGCATGATCGCGCTGATCCTGGCGGGCGCGGCCTTTCTCACGCTGGCCATGGGCTACATGGGGCTGCCGCGCCAGCTGGCCGAGTTCGTCGGCAGCCTGCAGCTTTCGCCCGCCATGCTGGTCGTGGCGCTGGGCATCTTCTACATCGTGCTGGGCTGCTTTCTGGACGGCATTTCCACCATCGTGCTGACCATGGGCGTGGTGCTGCCCATCATCCAGGCGGCGGGCATCGATCCGCTGTGGTTCGGCATCTTCCTCGTGATCACCGTGGAGTCGGCGCAGATCACGCCGCCCGTGGGCTTCAACCTCTTCGTGCTGCAAGGCATGACGGGCAAGCAGGTGACCTGGATCGCGCGCGCCTGCCTGCCCTACTTCTTCCTGATGGTGCTGATGCTGGTCATCCTCTGGTACTTCCCGGGCCTGGCCACCGCGCTGCCGGGCAAGATGTAGCACCCCCGCCTGCGCCTGCGCGCGGGCGGCGCATCGCGGACAATCGCCGGCTTTGCCACCGGCCGACCGCTACCTTCCCGATGCTGCGCTACCTCCACAACCTCGGCCGCCGCGCCACGCACATGTTCCTCACGGTGGCGCGCATCATGGTGCCGGTGATGGTGCTGGTGTATGTGGCCGAGCGCCTTGGGCTGGTGCGCCTGGCGGGTGAGGCCCTCTCGCCCGCCATGGCCTGGCTGGGCCTGCCGGCGCAGGCCGGGATCGTCTGGGCGACGACGGTAATCACCAACATCTACGGCGGCATTGCCGTGGTGGCGGCGCTCTCGGGCGAGATGCAGCTCAACGTGGCGCAGATGAGCGCGCTGGGCGCAATGATGCTGTTCGCGCACAACCTGCCCACCGAACAGGCGGTGGTGCGCCGCGCCGGCGCCAGCGCGCTGTTCACCGGCAGCCTGCGCCTCGTGGTCGGCGCGGCCTATGGCGCGGCGGTGGCCTGGGCCTGCCGTCTGGGCGGCTGGCTGCAGGAGCCGGTCGCGCTCGGCTGGTTGTCGGGCAGCGGCGCGGCCGCGCCCGCCGGGCCGCCGGCGCTCTGGCCCTGGCTGCTGGGCACGGTGCGCTCGCTGCTGCTGATCTGGCTCATCATCTGTGCGCTGGTAGTGCTGCTCGACCTGCTCGAGCGCCTGGGCTTCACCCGCTGGCTCACGCGCCAGCTCGCGCCGGTGCTGCGCCTGACCGGCCTGAGCGAGGCGGCCGCGCCGCTCACCACCATAGGCATGCTGATGGGCCTGGCCTATGGCGGGGCGCTGATCATCGAAGCGAGCGAGCGCGAGAACTACGACCGGCGCACGCTCCTGCTGGCGCTGTGCTGGCTGTCGCTGTTCCATGCGGTGCTGGAGGACACGCTCCTGATCGCCGCGCTGGGCGCCAATATCTGGATCATTCTGGTGCTGCGCGGCGTCGTGGTGCTGGCCATCATGGTGGCGCTGGCCTTTGCTACCCGGCCCGCCACGCGCTGGGGCCGGCGGCTGGCGCAGGCGCGCTGAACGCCGCTGCACAGGCCTTAGCGGGCTGCGTGCAACACCACCTCGGTGATCTCCGAGGGCGCGCCCAGGCGCAGCACCAGGCCGTGCCACAGGCCGGTGCCACGGCTCACGTAGAGCGGCATGCGCCCGACCTGGTAGAGACCGGCGAGAAAGCCCCGGTTGGCCCATTGGGTGAGCAGGTTCACGCCAAGAATCTGCCCGCCGTGCGTGTGCCCTGAAAGCTGCAGGCCCACCCCCGCGCGCGCATGCTCGGGCGCGCCGCCGGGGCGGTGGGCCAGCACCAGCACGGGCGCGCCCCGGGGCGCGCCGGCAAGGGCGGCGGACAGATCGGGCGGCGCCTGGCCAAAGGCCGCGGCCTGCGGGTCGGTCAGGCCGGCCACCACCAGCTGGGCACCGGCGCGCTCAATCACCACATGGCGGTTTTCCAGCATGTTCAGACCCAGCGCCTTGAAGGCCGCCATCCAGCCGGCGTAGTCCACGTAGTACTCGTGGTTGCCGGGCACGGCCAGCACGCCGTCGGGCGCGTGCAGTTCGGCAAACGGCGCCACGTCGGCCGAGCGCGCGGCGGGCGCGCCGTCCTGCAGGTCGCCGGTGATCACGATCAGGTCGGCCTGCAACGCATTGGTCTGTTGCACCACCGCGCGCTGCCAGTCGGCGGGCAGCAGGCGCGTGGCGTGCAGGTCGGACAGCTGGGCGATGCGATAGCCGTCGAAGGCCGCGCCCAAGCCCGGCATCGTGACGTCCACGCGCTTGGTCTCGGGCAGCTTCAGGCCCTGCCAACTGCCCCAGGCGCCCAGCAGCAGGGCCGATGCGACGAGGGCCTGCGTCAGTGCGCCGCTGCGCCACATCGCCTGCGCCAGCGAACGCGAGAGCAGCCCGAGCACGGCGGCGAGCAGGTCGCGCGCGAGCAGCAGCAGCGCCAGCAGCACAAAGCTGCCAAAGGCCCAGCCCAGCGCCACCAGCAGCGGGCGCGGCGCCTCGACGTCGGCCAGATTGCCGCCCACCAGCATCACCAGCAGGTAGTACTCGGCCAGCGGCAGCAGGGCCAGCGCCACGGCCAGCTTGCCGCCCCGGCCCAGGGGCAGCAGACCTACGCCGCGCAGCACCACGTAGAGCCATGCCAGGCCCATTACCGAAACCACGCCCAGTGCCATGGCTGCTATCCGTCAAGTCGCGCGGTCCGCGCTGCGGCGCCGCGGACGCTCACCATTTCTCGCCAAAGGGGCGCGCCTCGATCTCGAAGGACCAGGCCGAGCGCGGCTGCTGCGTCAGCCACCAGGCGGATTCCGCCACGGCCGCGGGCTGCACGAAGAAGTCGTCGCCCTTGTCCGCAAAACGCTGGCGCGAACGCGGCAGGTCGACGATGCCGTCGATGACGATCAGCGCCACGTGGATGCCTTGCGGCCAGAGCTGGCGCGCCATGGATTCGGCCAGCGTGCGCTGCGCCGCCTTGGCCTGGGCAAAGGCCGCCGCAGCCGCGCCGCCGCGGCGCGAAGCGGTTGCGCCGATGACGATGATGTGGCCCCCGCCGAGCTGCTTCATGCCCGGCAGCAGCGCCTGGGTAGCGGCAAACAGGCCCAGGGTGTTCACGCGCCAGCACTGCTCCAGGTCGGCCGCCGTCACCTCTTCGACGCTGCCCCAGGCACCCGAGCCGGCGTTGTAGATGAGCGTGCCCACCGGCCCCTGCTGCACCGCCACCTGCGCCAGCGCGGCCTGCAGCGCCTCGGGCTGGCCGGCGTCCGCCGCATAGGCGCGCGCCGAAGGCAGCTCCTGCGCCAGCGCCGCCGAAAAGTCGCTGCTGCGCGCGAGCAGCGCCACCGGTGCGCCCTGCGCGCCAAAGCGCCGCGCCAGCGCCGCGCCATTGCCCGGCCCCGTGCCGACGATGGCGCTGACCGCCTGCGCCCGCGTGCCCGCGTCTTGCTTGAAATCCTGCGCCATCTCGCTGCACTCCTTCATCTGGTTTCAAGCCCTGCCCGGCGCGCCGCGCCTTGCCGCGACACACGCCACAAAAGGCTTGCAAACTATCAAATACATAGCTGTTCGCGCCCGTCCACTGGGCGATACAGCCCGAAAACACTCCAAACCCTGCTCTTCGGCCCGCAAGCCGCATCCGCACCCGGCCATGGCTCGATCAGGGCGAAGACAGCAGACGCAGCCCCTGCGGCGTGCGGATGTGTGCGACCAGCCGCGGCGTATCGCCCGCGCGCACCCGCACCGGCGCCTGCAGCGCGAGCGAGGACAGCAGGCGCGACAGCCGGTCGGGCTCGGGATGGATGATCTCGAGCTGCTGCAGCGCCAGGCCAAGCTCGGGCATGCGGGCCGCGGGGTGCTCGGCGTCCTGCCACTGGATGAGCGCGGGCGCCGCGCCGTCCAGCACCATGGTGCCGTCGGCGCCAAGGCTGATCAGCCAGTTCAGTGCGCCCCGGCTCATGGGCTCGGCCACGCCCAGCGGCTCCGAAGCCGCGGCCAGGGCCTGCTCGATCGTGCTGCTGCGCGCCACCCAGGTGCGCAGCGCCGGCGGCGCCCCGGGCGGCAGGGCGTCAAGCCCGAACCAGCGCGCGCGCCCCGGGGCAGGCGCCTCAGGCTTGGGCGCGATCACCTCCAGATAACAGCTCTCGCCCAGGCGCAGCAGGCGGTTGTGCGTGGCCATGCGCGGGTGCTCGCCGCCGGCAAGCGGCGCCACGCCCAGCACTTGCGCGACGTAGGCCGCGCCCGCGTCCAGCGAGTGGCAGGTGACGACGAGGTGGTCAAGCAGGGTCGGTGGCACGGCCGGGCTCCTTGGTCAGAAAACGCGCTCAGGTGCGCGTGAGCTCGCGCAGGGTGACGAACTCTTCCGCGCTGGTCGGGTGTATGCCCAGGGTCGCGTCGAACTGCGCCTTGGTCGCGCCGCACTGCAGCGCCACCGCAAAGCCTTGGATGATCTCGCTCGCGTCGGCGCCGACGATGTGCGCGCCCAGCACGCGGTCGCTGGCGTCGTCGACGACGAGCTTGACCAGCGTGCGCTCGCTGCGCCCCGACAGGCTGTGCTGCAGCGGCCGAAAGTCGCTGCGGTAGATGCGCACCCTGGCGCAGCGCTCGCGCGCCTGCGCCTCGCTCAGCCCCACGGTGCCTATCGGCGGGTGGGTGAAGATGGCGGTGGCGATGTTGTCGTAGTTCATCACGCGCGCGGCCTTGCCCGGCGCCGGGCCGAAGAGCTGGTCGACCAGCGCCATCGCCTCGGCCAGGGCCACGGGCGTGAGCTCCTTGCGCCCGACCACGTCACCCACCGCGTAGATGCCGGGCACGCTGGTGGCAAAGCGCGCATCGACCTCGATCGCGCCGTTGGCGGCCAGGCGCACGCCCAGCGCCTCCAGACCCAGGTCCGCCGTCGCGGCGCGCCGCCCGGTCGCGTAGAGCGCCACGTCCGCCTCCAGCGCGCTGCCGTCCTTGAGGATCAGGCGCCGGCCCTCGCCCGCGGCTTCGACGCGCACCACGTCGGCATGGCAGCGGATGTCCACGCCGGCCTTGCCCATCTCCTGCGCCGCGAAATTGCGCACCTCGTCGTCAAAGCCGCGCAGGATCTGCTCGCCGCGGTACAGCTGCACCACCTCGCTGCCCATGCCGCGAAAAATGCTGGCGAACTCGCTGGCGATGTAGCCGCCGCCGACCACCGCCAGGCGACGCGGAAAGCGCGGCAGGTCAAAGATCTCGTTGGAGGTGACCACCAGCTCGCGCCCCGGCAGCTCGGGCACCCAGGGCGCGCCGCCCGTGGCCAGCAAGATGGTCGCGGCGCTGTGGTGCGTGACGCGCCCGTCGGCATGCTGCACCTGCACGGTGTGCGCATCCACCAGGCGCGCATGGCCGTGCATGCGCTCGACCCCGGCGCTGGTCATCAGGTTGTCGTAGATGGCGTTGAGCTGGCCTATGGAGCGGGCGCGGTTGGCCTTGAGCAGCGCCCAGTCCAGCACCGGCTCGCCCGGCAGGATCCAGCCGTAGCCGCGCGCATCGGCAAAACCTTCGGCGTATTCGGCCGCGTAGCTGTAGAGCTTCTTGGGGATGCAGCCCACGTTCACGCAGGTGCCGCCCATGCGCCCCGATTCCGCCAGCGCCACGCGCACGCCGCGCTGCCCGGCAAAGCGCGCGGCGCGCACCCCGCCCGAGCCGCCGCCCACCACGAAAAGATCAAAGTCGAAACCCGCCATGCCCGCGCTTTCCCGCCGCCATCAATGCCCCCAGTGTATGCAGCAGCGCAAGACCGTACGCGCCCACTGGCCACGCCTGCCGGCCGTGCGGTTTTGCCCCCGGCGCTACTCTTGCGCCAGAATGCCCCGCTGTGCCGAATTGCGGCACGCCCGCACCACCTTCAGGAGTACGCCATGACCGCCATGCGAGCCCTTTTGACACTGCTGCTGCTTGCGCTGGGCAGCAGCCTCGCCCTTGCCCAGGACATCAAGCTCAAGCCCGGTTTGTGGGAGGTGCAGGGCAGCATGAAGACCAGCAGCGGCCGCCTGGAAGCCGCGATGGCCCAGATGCAGGCCGAAATGGCCAAGATGCCGCCCGAGCAGCGCCGCCAGATGGAGCAGATGATGAGCGCCAACGGCATGGGCGCGAGCGGCAACGCCATGAACCACACGGTCAAGATCTGCATGACGCAAAAAGACGTGGATCTGGACCAGATCAAGTCCAGCGACGACTGCACGCACAAGGTCAAGCGCAGCGGCCCCAGGACGCTGCAGATGAGCTTTCAGTGCACCGGCTCGGACGGCAGCGGCCCGAGCTCGGGCGAGGGCACGGTGAACCTGGACAGCCCCACCGCCTACCGCGGCCAGTACAAGATGCGCACCAGCGCCGACGGCCAGCCCGAGCAGATGGACTTTACCCAGCAGGGCAAGTGGCTGTCGGCCGACTGCGGCAAGGTCAAGCCCGTGGGCCAGCAGTAGGCGCGCTGACGCGCCCAGGCCATGGCAGCAGCGCCGCCCGCAGCCCGCGCCACCCGGGCCACCCGGAGCGCCTGGCACTTTCCGGGCAGCTACTGGTTTGTGCTGGCGGCGCTGTACGGCGCCCTCGTGCTGCCCTGGTCGGTGCTGGGGCAGATCGGCCTGCTGCCCGCCCCGGCGGCGCTGCACACCGGCCTGGGCCATGCGCACGAGATGCTCTTCGGCTTTGCCCTGGCGGTGGTGGCGGGCTACACGCTCAAGCCCGGCACCCTGGGGCGCAGCGCCCTGCTGCTGCTGGCCTGGGCGCTGGCGCGCCTGGCCTTCTTGCTGGCACCGGCCAGCCGCGTGGCCTTCGGCCTGAACGGCTTGTTCGTCACGGGCCTGGCGCTGCTGGTCGCGCCTACCTACCTCAGGGCCAGCAAGTGGAGCAACCGCTCGGTGGCGCTCATCCTCACCGGCCTGGCGCTGGCGGCGCTGGCCTTTCATCTGGCCAGCAAGGTTCAAGGCATGCACACGGCAGGGCTGGCGGCGGTGCTGCTGCTGAGCATGCTGATGTTCTTCATGGGCGGGCGCATTCTGGCCCCCGCCGTGGCCGGCCATGTGCGCACCAAACGCGCACCACTGGCGCACGTAGTGCAGCCCACGCTGGAGCTGACTCAGCTGTGCGTGCTGGGCGCCAGCATCTTGCTGGTGGCCAGTGGCCTCCCCTGGGCGCACCGCATGGCCGGTGGCCTGCTGCTGGCCGCCGTGGTGCTGGCGCTGGTGCGCATCGTGCGCTGGCACTTCTGGCTGTGCCATGACAAACCCGATTTGCTGGCACTGCTGGCGGGCTATCTCTGGCTGATCACCGGCTGGCTGCTGACCGGCGCCGCCCTGCTCGCGCAGCGCCCGGCCACTACCGCGCTGCACGCGATCACCGCCGGGGCGCTGGGCACGCTGACCTATACGGTGATGCTGCGCACGCGCATGTTTCGCGTCACCGGCAACACCTTGCACCTGCGCTGGGCCTACCTGGGCGCGCTGCTGCTGGGGCTGGCGGCGCTGCTGCGCATTGCCGCTCAGGGCCGCGCGCCGCTCGTGGGCGCCAGCGTGCTCTGGAGCCTGACCTATCTGCTGCTTGCGGGCGTGCTGCTGTGGCTGCGCGGCGCGCGGGCGCAGGCGGCCAAGGGCAGCTGAGGCGCGCAGACGGCGGGCCGATATCATGGCGGGCATGTTCACCAACCTCACGCCTTTTCTCACCCAATGGGCGATCACCGCGCTGGCGCTCTGGGTGGCAAGCTACATCTTCAAGGGCGTGAAGTTCGACAGCGCGGGCGCGCTGCTGGTCTCCGCGCTGCTGCTCGGGTTTGCCAACGCCATCGTGCGCCCGCTGCTCATCGTGCTGACGCTGCCGCTCACCCTGATCACCTTCGGCCTGTTTCTGCTGGTGATCAATGCGCTGGTCATTCTGCTGGTGTCTGCGCTGGTCAAGGGCTTTCGGCTCTCGGGCTTCTGGACCGCGCTGTTCGCCAGCCTCTTCGTCTCGCTCTTGAGCATGCTGATCGGCGCGACGGTGACGGGGGGCGACCCGGCGCTGCAAATCCAGATGCCGCAGGGTTCGGGCACCTGGCTCTGATCAGGCGTTTTGCGTCGAATAGCGCTCTATTGCGGCCAGCGCCGCGCGCATCGACTGGCGTGCCCGGCGCAGGTCGTACTCGCTCTGCAAGTTGAGCCAGCTCTGCGCGTCGGTGCCGAAAAACGCCGCCAGGCGCAGCGCGGTATCGGCGGTGATGCCGCGCTGCCCCTTGACGATTTCGTTGATGCGACGCGCAGGCACGCCAATCGCCTTGGCGATGCGGTACTGGCTGATGCCCATGGGGACGAGAAAGTCTTCCTGCAGGATCTCGCCCCGATGGGGCCATTGGGGATGCGTGCTCATGCCAAATCCTTTCAGTGGTAGTCGACGATCTCGACCTGGCTGGCGTGCCCGTCCGACCAGAGGAAGCACAAGCGCCACTGGCTGTTGATGCGGATGCTGTATTGGCCTTTGCGGTCGCCGCGCAGCGCCTCCAGCCGGTTGCCCGGCGGCACGCGCAAGAAGTCCAGCGATGTCGCCGCGTAGGGTTATCAACCGGACGCGCGCCGCGCCGCAAACTCCACGAACCACGCAAGCGACCCGGGGTTGGCCATGGCCTCGCGGTTCACCACCTTGTCGATGGCCTGGCCCAGCAGCAGCTTCTTGATCGGCAGCTCCTGCTTCTTGCCCGAGAGCGTGCGCGGGATTTCGGCGACCTGAAAGATCTCGTTGGGCACGAAGCGCGGGCTCAGTGAGCGGCGGATGGCGTCGTTGATGCGTGCGGTCAAGGCCTCGTCCAGCGCGTGGCCGGGGCGCAGCACGACGAACAGCGGCATCCAGCTCTCGCGCCCCAGGTACTCCAGATCGACCACCAAGGAGTCGAGCACCTCGGGCAGGGCTTCGACCGCGCTGTAGATCTCGCTCGTGCCCATGCGCAGGCCCTGGCGGTTGATGGTTGCGTCCGAGCGGCCATAAATCACGCACCACTCGCCCTCGCCGTGTTCGTCGCCGATGCGCAGCCAGTCGCCGTGGCGCCAGACGCTGCCGGCCTCGGGGCCGAGGTCGCCGCCGCCGGGCTTGCGCCCGTGCCCCGGCGGGTACATCTCGAAGTAGCTGGCGAGATAGCGCGCGCGGCCGGGGTCGTTCCAGAAGCTCAGCGGCATGGAAGGTATCGGCTGGGTGCACACCAGCTCGCCCACCTGGCCCTTGACCGAGTGGCCGGCTTCGTCCCAGGCTTCGACCGCGGCGCCGAGCATGCGGCACTGCATCACGCCGGGCTGCTGGGGCAGCTCGGGCGTGCCGGCGATGAAGCCGCCGGCGAAATCGGTGCCGCCCGAGACGTTGAACCACCAGATGTCCTCTTGCGCGGGCGTTCTGGCGATGCGCCGGAATTGCTCCGTGCCCCATTGCTGCACCTCGGGCGAAAGCGGCGAGCCGGTGGTGCCGATGGCGCGAATGCGCGACAGGTCACCACACTGCGCCAGGTCGACACCCGCCTTGGCGCAGCCCGCGTAGAAGGCCGCGCCCGAACCGAGGAAGGTGACGCCGTGGCGCGCGGCAAAACGCCAGAGCGTGCCCCAGTCGGGCGCATCCCTGGGGCCGCCAGGGCTGCCGTCGAAGATCACGCAAGTGGTGCCAGTGAGCAGGCCGCCGACCTGGATGTTCCACATGATCCAGCCGGTGGAGGAATACCAGCAGAAACGCTCGCCGAAATTGTTCGGCGCGTAGCTGCAGCCGACGTCGCTGTGCAGGCCGGTGGTCATGGACACGACCAGGATGCCGCCATGCGAATGCACGATGGGCTTGGGCAGGCCGGTGGTGCCGCTGGAGTAGACGATCCACAGCGGATGGTCAAAGGGCAGCCAGCGCGGCTCGAAGGCTGCGGTTTCAGCATCATTTCGGGCTGTAACGTTTGCCCAGTCTGCGCTGTCAGCTATGGTTTTATCATCATGCAGATAGCGCACCGCCAGCACGTGCTGCACGCTGGGCAGCTCGGCGCGCAGCTGCGCGACGGTGTCGCTGCGCTCCAGCGCACGGCCCGCCCAGGTGACGCCGTCGACGGCGATCAAGACCTTGGGCTCGATCTGGCGAAAGCGGTCCAGCACCGCATGGCTGCCCATGTCCGGCGCGCACACGCTCCAGACCGCACCGACGCTGGCGCAGGCGAGAAAGGCGACGATGGTCTCGGGGATGTTGGGCAGATAGGCCGCGACGCGGTCGCCCGGTTGCACGCCCACATGCTGCAAATGCAGCGCCAGCGCCGACACCTGGCGGCGCAGCTCGGGCCAGGAGAGCTCGCGCACCCGGCCGCGTTCGTCCTCGGCAATCAGCGCCGGCTGCCCTGCGGCATGGGCGGCATCGGCGTGGCGCAGCACCTGGCGCGCATAGTTCACTTGCGCGCCGACAAACCACTGGGCGCCGGGCATCACGTTGCCCGCCAGCACGGCGCGGTGCGGCGTGGGGGACTGCAGATCGGCCCAATCCCAGATGCTTTGCCAGAAGGCCTCCAAGTCGGTTACCGACCATTGCCACAGCGCGTGGTAGTCGACGAATTCAAGGCCGCGCTGCTCGCGCAGCCAGTCCTGGTAGAGGCGGATCAGCGGTACGAAGGGTGCAGACCGGGCTGCGGGCTCAGAGATGTTCATCGTCAATTCATGGCAGGCAAAAGGCAGGGCGCGCCGCGCGCCTGGCACTCTGCGACCGGGGCTTGCCCTTGTCCATCAGGGTTTGTACGGTTGTCCAAAAAATTGGACAACTGTCCAATCACCGGCATGCCCACCATGCTGGCCCGCCCCGCTGCAGACGCCTCGGCCCGACCGGACCGCAAGGCCGCGATCCTGCTGGCGGCGGAAAAGCTGTTTGCGCAGTACGGCTACCACGCGGTATCGATCCGCCAGATTGCGGCCGAGGCCGATGTGCCGCCGGCGCTGGTCGGCTACTACTGGGGCGCCAAGCACGAGATGTTCCATGCCATCTTCGTGCACTGGCGCCCGACCATAGAGCAGCGCCTGGCGCTGCTGCATGCCGCGCTGCGCGGGCCGCGCCCGCCCACGGTGCACGACGTGGTGCAGGCCTTTGTCGAGCCGGTGCTGCAGCTGCGCGCCAGCGGCGAGGGCGAGTACTACGCGCTACTGGTCGCGCGCGAGCTGATGTACCGCACGCCCGACACCGACCGCGTGCTGGCCGAAATGTTCGACCCCATGGCCCACGCCTTCATCGATGCGCTGCACCAGCTGTGCCCTGCCTGGCCGCGCGCGCGCGCCGCATGGGCCTACCAGTTCGCGATGGGCGCGCTCTTGCACCACCTGGTGGACTACCGCGTGCAGCGCCTGTCCAAGGGTGAGAACCAGCCCAACGACGCGGCCGCCGCGCCGCTCCTGATCGATTTCATCACCGCCGGCATCCAAGCCGCCCTGCCAACGCCCGCCCCCAAGGAGACTTCCCCATGATGACCCGACGCCTGATCGCCAGCGCTGCGCTGCTGGCCACCGCCGCCGCTTGGAGCCTGCCCGCGCAGGCCCAGCAGACCATTCGCCTGACGGCCGCCGCCGGCCATCCGCCGGTGTTCCTGTGGGTCAAGCTGGTCGATGAATTCTTCATCCCCGAAGTGGACAAGCGCCTCGCGGCCGCGGGCAACAAGCACAAGATCGAATGGACCCGCGCCTGGGGCGGCACCCTGATCAAGCTCGGCGCCGAATCCAAGGGCATAGGCGACGGCGTGGCCGATCTGGGCTTTGTCAGCACCATCTTCGAGGCCGCCAGATTCCCCGCGCAGAACGTCAGCTACTACGCGCCCTTTGGCACCGACGACATCGGCGTGGTCACCCAGGTGGTCAACGGCATGCAAGAGCGCATTCCGGCCATGGGCCAGGCCTGGAGCAAGAACAACCTGACCTACCTGGGCGGCGCGGCGCTGGATGCCTACCACATCTGGACCAATTTCCCGATCCAGTCGGTCGACGACCTCAAGGGCAAGAAGATCACCGCGCCCGGCCCGGCGGCCAACTGGATCAAGGACACCGGCGCGGTGGCCGTGGCCGGCAATCTCAACACCTATTACGAAGACATCAAGTCGGGCGTGTCCAACGGCGTGATCACCTTCGCTACCGGCGCCTGGGGCGCCAAGGTGCACGAGGTCGCGCCCTACATCACCAAGGTGAACTTCGGCGCGCAGTACGCCGGGGGTCTGGCCATCAACAAGAAGCGCTTTGACAAGCTGCCGCCCGAGGTGCAGAAGGTGATGCGCGAAGTGGGCGCCGAATACAGCCAGCGCTTTGCCGCCGCGCAGACCGCCGCCGCCGAAGGCTTGATGAAGAAGATGCAGGAGGCCGGCGCCAAGATCAGTGAGCTCAGTGCCGCCGAGCGCGCGCGCTGGGCCGACACGCTGCCGCCGATCGCCAAGACCTTCGCCGCCGACCTGCAGGCCAAGGGGCTGCCCGGCGACCAGGTGCTCAACGGCTTCATGGATGGGCTGAAGCAAGCCGGCGCGCACCCCGCGCGCGACTGGGCCGCCAAGTAAGCGAGGCACGATGACCACGCCCGGCGTGAGCGCAGCGCCCGCGGTGCCTGCGGATTCCTACGGACTGTCGCTGCCCGGCGGCTTCGGGCGGCTGACGCGGCTGCTCAACGCGCTGGGCACGCTGTGGATCGTGGCGCTGATGCTGCTGATCAACACCGACGTGCTCGGGCGCGAGCTGCTGGACGCGCCGGTGCGCGGCGTGACCGAGCTGGTGTCGCTGTCCATCGTCGGCATCGTCTTTCTGCAATTGGCCGACACGCTGGCGGCAGGGCGCATGACGCGCGCGGACGTGCTGCTCGATCGCCTCAAGCGCACCACGCCCTGGCTCGCGGCGGCGCTGCAAGCGCTCTACCACGCGGTCGGCGCGCTGCTCATGGCGGTGATCCTGTGGGCCGCGTGG
Source organism: Comamonas sp. NLF-1-9 (assembly GCF_019195435.1). NCBI lineage: Bacteria > Pseudomonadati > Pseudomonadota > Betaproteobacteria > Burkholderiales > Comamonadaceae > Comamonas > Comamonas sp. NLF-1-9. Next base: position 2,449,775 of record NZ_CP078069.1, on the reverse strand, counting down.
GAGCCGCTGGTCGAATCCATCCGCATCCAGGAATACGTCGGCGCCCTGGGCGACTTCACCGCGCCGGTGTGGCCGGTGCGCCTCATCATGCTGGTGGGCATGGTGAGCACGCTCCTCACCTTCGTGCTGCTCGCCTGGCTCGATGTGCGCCGCGCGCTGGCGCTGCGCGGGGGCCGCGCATGAGCCCCATCCTCGTCGCCAGCCTGTCGCTGCTGGCCATGCTCGGCCTGATCTGGGCCGGCATGCACGTGGCCATCGTGCTCGCGGTGGTGTCGTTTGCCGGCGTCTGGCTGATCCGGGGCGACCCGACCATCGCCGCCAACCTGCTGGCGCAGGCCAGCCAGGACGCGATCGCCAGCCACATCTTCGGCGTCGTGCCGCTGTTCGTGCTGACCGGCTTTCTGGTGGCGATCGCCGACGTCGGCAAGGACGCCTTCGAGGTCGCCAACCAGGTGCTGCGCCGCCTGCGCGGTGGGCTGGGCATTGCCACGGTCGCGTCCAACGCGGTGTTTGCCGCGATCACCGGCATCTCCATCGCCTCGGCCGCCGTGTTCACGCGCGTGGCCGTGCCCGAGATGCTGCGCTTTGGCTACCAGCCGCGCTTTGCCGTCGGCGTGGTGGCGGGCTCGTCGGTGCTGGGCATGCTGATTCCGCCCAGCCTCTTGATGATTCTCTACGGCTTTCTGGCCAACCAGTCGGTGGGCGATTTGTTCACCGCCGGCATCGTGCCGGGGCTGGTGCTGGCGCTCGCGTATTCCATCGGCATCGTGCTGATGGCGACCTTGTGGCCGCGCACGGTGTATGAAAGCGGCACGCCCGAGCCGATGGCGCAAGAGGCGCTGATGCCCGTGGGCACGCTGGCGCTCAAGCTCCTGCCCAGCGTGCTCCTGATCGCCTCGGTGCTGGGCGGGCTGTATGCGGGCTTTTTCACCGCCACCGAAGCCGGCGCTACCGGCGCGGCAGTGGCGCTGGCGATCGCCGCGCTGCGGCGCAAGCTCAACTGGAAGTCGCTGTGGAGCGTGCTGACCGAAACCGGGCACGTCACCGTGTCGGTGAGCTTTCTCATCATCTGCGCCACCATCTACACGCGCATGCTGGCGATGTCGGGCATGCCGCAGTTCCTCGTCGAGTGGATGACGCAACTCGGCATGGGGCCGACGGGCTTTCTCATCGTCTACGTGGTGTTCTGCGTGCTGCTGGGCACCATCATCGATTCGTCGTCCATCCTGCTCATCATGCTGCCGCTGATGCTGCCGATTGCCGAGCAGCTCGGGCTGAACCTGATCTGGTTTGGCGTCGTCACCGTCGTCGCGGTCGAAATCGGCCTGCTCACGCCGCCGTTTGGCCTGTCGGTCTTCGTCATCAAGAGCACGCTGCAAGACCAGCGCATCACGCTGGGAGACATCTTTCGCGGCACCGCGCCCTTCACCCTGATGATGGTAGCCGTGCTGCTGCTGCTGATCTTCGTGCCGCAGCTTTCGCTGATGCTGCTCAAGACCCCTGGAGGCTGACCATGGCAAGCAACCCCCTGCGCGGCTTTACCGTCGAACGCAACCAGATCAAGACCATAGGACAGGACTTGCAACGCCCCGAATGCATCCTGGCCGAAGCCGACGGCACGCTGTGGGCGGCGGACGCGCGCGGCGGCGTCACGCGCATCGCCGCCGACGGCAGCCAGCGCTTCATCGGCCAGCATGCCGACCCGCGCTTTGCCGACACCGCCGCCAGCAGCGCCGAGCTGGAGCACAAGTTCACCAGCGGCACCCTGCCCAACGGCCTGGCGTTTGCCGCCAACGGCGACATCCTGATCAGCAACTTCGGCACCGACTGCCTGGAAGTGATGACGCGCGGCGGCGAAACCCGCGTGCTGTTCGATGCGATCGACGGCCAGCCCATAGGCAAGGTCAACTTCGTGCTGCGCGACAGCCGCGACCGCGTCTGGATCACCGTCTCCACGCGCGTGAACCCCTGGACGCAGGCGGCCAGCTCGCGCGTGCGCGACGGCTACATCGCGGTGCTCGAGCGCGGCGTGCTGCGCGTCGTGGCCGAGGGTTTTTACTTCACCAACGAGATCCGGCTCGATGCGCGCGAAGAATGGCTCTACATCGCCGAGACCACCGGCCCGCGCATCACGCGCATGCGCCTGATCGAGGGCGCGCAAGGCGTGCAACTGACCGAGCGCGAGGTCTTCGGCCCGAGCCACCTGGGCGGCTATCCGGACGGCATCGCGTTCGACGCCTTTGGCAACCTCTGGTGCACGCTGGTGATGGTCGATCAGCTCATCGCGCTCACGCCCGAGGGCGACAAGCTGCTGCTGCTCGACGATGGCGACCCGGCCGCGTCAAAAAACCTGCTCGAACGCATGGCCGCCGGCACCGTCACCGCCGAGGCCATGCTGGCCGCGCGCGGCACGCTTGCGCCGTGGATGGCCAGCATCACCTTCGGCGGGCCCGACCTCTGCACCGTTTACGTCGGCAGCCTCATGGGCACGACGATTCCCTATTTCACCTCGCCCGTGGCCGGGCTGCCCATGGTCCACTGGAAACAAAGGAGCTCCTGAGATGGCACGCAAATTCGTCGATCTGTCGATTTATCTGGAAAACGACGTCATCTCCGACCCGCCCGCCTTTGCGCCGCGGATCCAGTACTTCAACCACCAGAACTCGTTTGCGCAGATGGCGCCGTTCTTCCCAGGCCTCAAGCAGGAGGACCTGCCCGACGGCGAGGTCTGGGCCGTCGAGATGGTGCAACTGTCGACGCACAACGGCACCCACCTGGACGCGCCTTACCACTTTCACAGCACCATGGACAAGGCGCTGGGCGACAAGAAGAAGGCCTGGACCATCGACGAGGTGCCGCTGGAGTGGTGCTTTCAGCCCGGCGTGAAGCTGGACTTTCGCCACATGGAGGACGGCTACGTCGTCACCGCCGCCGACGTGGAGGCCGAGCTCAAGCGCATCGGCCACCGCCTCACGCCGCTGGAGATCGTCGTCGTCAACACCCGCGCGGGCGGGCGCTACGGCCACGACGACTACGTGAACGCCGGCTGCGGCATGGGCTATGAGGCGACGATGTATTTGCTGGAGCGCGGCGTGCGCCTGACCGGCACCGACGCCTGGAGCTGGGACGCGCCCTTCGTCTACACCGCCGAAAAATACGCCGAAAGCCGCGACGCCGGCCTGATCTGGGAAGGCCACAAGGCCGGGCGCGACATCGGCTACTGCCACCTGGAAAAGCTGCACAACCTGGAAGCGCTGCCTGCGCACGGCTTCTACATCAGCTGCTTTCCGCACAAGATTCGCGGCGCATCGGCCGGCTGGACGCGCGCCGTGGCCATCTTCGACGATGCGCTGATGGCCGCCTCGCTGTGAGCAGCTTTCAAGCCAAACCCGGCCTAAATCCTTATTCATCAAGCGCTACCAGCTATTATTTTGATACTTCCCATGCCCCTGGAGCACACGCACGACCCCGCCGCCCGCAGCTGGCTTGCCGCGGCCAATGAAGCCGGCTGCGACTTCCCGCTGCAGAACCTGCCGTTTGCGCTGCTGCGCCCGCGCGACAGCCGCCAGGCGTTTCGCGGCGCAGTGGCCATAGGCGACCAGGCGCTGGACCTGGCGGCGCTGGCCGCCACCGGCATGGTCGGCGCCGAGGTCGCGCCCGCACTGCAAGCGGCCGCGCAGCCCACGCTCAACGCCTTCATGGCCGCCGGCCCCACGGCCTGGCGCGCGCTGCGCCATGCGTTGTTTGCCCTGCTGCGCGAGGGCGCGCCGCAGCAGACCACGCTGCGCACCTGCATGCTGGCGCTGCAAGACGTGGAATACGCGCTGCCCGCGCAGGTAGGCGACTACACCGACTTCTATACCTCGCTGGACCATGCGCGCAATTGCATGCGCATCATGTACCCCGAGGCCGACGTCACGCCCAACTTCCGCTGGCTGCCCCAGGCCTACCACGGGCGCGTGTCCACGCTGGGCGTGAGCGGCCAGCGCTTTCGCCGCCCGCACGGCCAGTACCTGCCGCGCGGCGAGCGCACCCCGGTGTTCGCGCCCTGCGCGGCGATGGACTATGAATGCGAGCTCGGTCTGTGGGTCGGGCCGGGCAACGCGCCGGGCCAGCCGATTGCGCTGGCGCAGGCCGAGCAGCATCTGTTTGGCATCAGCCTGCTCAACGACTGGTCGGCGCGCGACATCCAGGTCTGGGAGATGCAGCCGCTCGGGCCCTTTCACGCCAAGAACTTTGCCACCACCGTCTCGCCCTGGATCGTCACCATGGACGCGCTCGCGCCCTACCGCCTGCCCTGGACGCGCGCCGCGGACGACGTGCAGCCGCTGCCCTATCTGGACGCGCCGGCCAACCGCGAGCACGGCGCGATCGACATCCGGCTTGAAGTGCTGCTGCACAGCGAAGCCGCGCGCCAGGCCGGGCGCGCTCCGGCACGCCTGTCAGGCACCAGCTTTCGCCACCAGTACTGGACGGCGGCGCAGATGCTCACCCACCACGCGGCGGGCGGCTGCCAGATGCAACCGGGCGACCTGATAGGCACGGGCACCATCTCCGGCCCGGGCGCGGGCGAGGCCGGCGCCCTGATCGAGCTGGCCCACGGCGGGCAAAAACCCGTAGACATCGGCGGCGGGGAGCAGCGCGGCTTTCTGCAGGACGGCGACACCGTCATCCTGCGCGGCTGGTGCGAGGCGCCGGGCGCCGCGCGCATCGGCTTTGGTGAATGCCAGGGCACGCTGCTGGCGGCGTTGGGCTAGCCCAGTCGGCAGCGGCTCGGGCGCGCTTGCGCCCGAGGGGTCACAATCAGGGCTTTACGGCAACGCTGAACAAGCCCCCGTGATGGCGCGCGCCCAGCCTGGGGATGGGCTGCAAGGCGCAAACCGCAGCAATAGCCGAAGCTATTGCGAGGATTTGCAAGGCCGGAGAAACGCCGCAGGCCGGGATGCGCGACGCGCGAGGGGTTTGTTCAGCGTTGCCTTAGCGCAAGCCAGTCCGCCATGCAGCACAGTGATGTCCTCATCGTCGGCGCAGGCCCCGTCGGCCTGACGCTGTCTCTCGCCCTCGCCCGCGCGGGCTTTTCCAGCACCGTGCTGGAGCAGCAGCCCGCCCAGGCGCTGGCCAACCCGGCGTTTGACGGGCGCGAGATTGCGCTCACCCACCCGAGCCGCGCGCTGCTCATGCAACTGGGCAGCTGGCAGCGGCTGGCGGCGCATGAAGTCGGGTTGCTGCGCGAAGCGCAGGTGCACAACGCCGCCGTGGGCCGCCACCGGCCGATGCATCTGCATGCGGGCGGCACCGGCGCGGACAACCTCGGCTGGATCGTGCCCAACCATGCGCTGCGCCGCAGCGCCTGGGAACTGGCCTCGACCACCGCCGGCATAGAGCTGGTCACCGAGGCGCGCGTGCAGCAGGTGCAGACCGACGCAGCCCAGGCGCGCGTGGACTTCATCCAGGGCGAGCGCACTTTCAGCGTGCAGGCACCGCTGCTGGTTGCCGCCGACAGCCGCTTTTCCGGCGTGCGCCGCATGCTCGGCATCGGCGCGTCGATGCACGACTTTGGCCGCAGCGTCATCGTCTGCCGCATGCGCGTGGAAAAAGACCACGGCGAAATCACCCACGAATGCTTTGACCACCACAGCACGCTGGCCATCCTGCCGCTGCCCGCCGACCCGCAGCAGGGCGAGCACCTGATCTCCGCCGTGGTCACGGTAGACGGCGCGCACGCGCAGTCGCTGCTGGCACTGCCCCCCGAGGACTACGCCGCGCGCATTGCCGCGCAGTTTCAGCACCGCCTGGGCGCCATGCAGCTCGTAAGCGAGCGCATCAGCTACCCGCTGGTCGCCGTCTGGGCGCAGCACTTTGCCGGCCTGCGCTGCGCGCTGGCGGGCGACGCTGCGGTGGGCACGCACCCGGTCACCGCGCACGGCTTCAACATCGGGCTGTCGGGCGTGCGCACACTCGTGGAGGCGCTCAGCCTCGCGCGCCGGCGCGGCCTGGACATCGGCAGCCGCTGGCCACTGACACGCTACGAACGCCGCCACCGCCTGCACGCCTGGCCGCTGTTTGCCGGCACCAACGCCATCGTGCGCCTGTACACCGACGAGCGCCCCCCCGCCCGCCTGCTGCGCCGCGCGGTGCTCAGCGCCTCGCAGAATTTCCCGCCGCTCAAGGCCGCCATCGTGAGCCAGCTCACCGGCCGCCGCCCGAGCTGGCCGCGCACCCGGCCGCAGGCCTGAGCGCGCAATACGCTGCGCCTGACCCCATGCCAGTCCGGTTACGCAAGAATAGCCGCTCTGTTATCGATAGCTGCTAGCGCCTGCCGGTATTGCGCCAGGGGCGTTTTTGCAGCAGATGCGACACGGTGTCCAGCAACACCGGATCTGCCCTATTTGCCCGGCTGCTGCTTGCCCGGCAAGGCTTGCGCCGACGCGGCATGGGCCTTGGCAAACGTCAGAATCACCTCCCGCTGCGGCGCACTGCACGACGTCCGGCTGGAGGTGCTGCTGATTCCGTCCGACCTGCTCGACCGCCTGCGCAAAAAGGGCAACAGTGTGGACAAGCGGCGCGGGCAGGTGCGTTTTTCCAGCCTGCAGTAGCTGACGCTGCGCCCCATCGAGCGCGTGGCCCTCGCCTCCGCTCTCTCCCAGGGGGAGAGGGAGGAAAACCGGGAAACGCTGACGGTGCGGCTGAAGAACTCTGTGCTGCTCTCGCCCGAGGCGATCAACCTGGACGACGCCTACCGCCAAAAACTGCAGGCCGTGGCCAATGCCGAGCCGCTGGCGCTGATCGAATACCGGGCGGTGGACCCGGATTACGACGGGCAGGTGTTTCGCTCGGTCTGGCAAGACTACCGGGGCAAGATGTCGCGTTTGGCCGCCAACGACGGCGGCGCGCTACGCGTGCTGGCGCAGGCCGTGCTCACGGTGCCGGCCAAAGGCGGCCCACGCCGGGTGCGCGTGCGCGTGGTGGATGTGTTTGGCTTTGAGGCCGGGGTGCTGGCCACGGTGGCCGCAGGGTGATGGCGGCAGTGGGTGCGCGCTCAGGCCGTGGCCAGTTCGCGTATTTCGCGCAGACTGTCTTTGAACTGCTCCCTGGCAATTTTCAGGTCGTAGCCAGCTTGCAAATTCAACCAGTACTCGGGGCTTTGCCCAAAGGCCCGGCCCAGGCGCAATGCCATTTCTGCCGTGACCGGGCGCTCCTCGCGCACCAGGTGCGAGATGCGCATGGCAGACACGCCGAGCAATTTGGCCAAGGCCGCTTGCGTCAGCCCCAGGTCTTCCAGCGCTTCGCGGATGTATTCACCGGGGTGAATGGGCGGCAAGCCGTTGCTGGTGCGTTCAATCGTGTGTTTCATACCAGAGTCCCTTCAGTGATAGTCCGTGATGTGGACGTCAAAGACATCGCCGTCAACAAAGCGAAAGCACACACGCCATTGGCCATTGACGCGAATGCTCCATTGCCCACTTCTGTCGCCGTGCAGCGCCTCCAGCCGGTTGGCTGGGGGGAACCGCAATTCATGGATATCCGTGGCGTGTTCGAGCTGGTTCAGGCGCAACACTGCACGGCGCAGTATGTCCGGCGGCAGCTTGCGAGACTTGCCTGTGCGAAACAGGCTTTCGGTTTCCTTGTCGGCAAAGCTGCGAATCATGCGGCAAATTCTAAACAAGCTGTTTACGAACACAAGCCACCGGGGGAACACCCATGACGGACGCCAACCATCCCCTCGCCCTCTGCGCCGCCCTCACCGCCCGCACCAACCAGCTGGCCCTGGGCCTGGAGCATGGCGCAGCCGGTCTGCTGGAGCTGGTCACGCCCACCACGGCCGAGCTGCTGCTGTGGTGGTTTGGCCAGGACATGGTGGACGCGCGCGGCTGGATGAACTTTCACGTCGGCCAGCGCCAGGCCATCCTGAACGCCATCGTGGCGCACGAGGTGCTGGGCGCGACCAGCGTGCAGGATTTGTACGAGAAGGCCGCGTCCGACGCGCTGCTGGCGGGCACGCGGCTGGCCGAGGTGTCAGCCAACAAGCATGTGCACCCCAAGTACTGCTTCAAGATGGCCACGGGCACGGGCAAGACCTGGGTACTGCAGGCGCTGTTGATCTGGCAGTTGCTCAACCGCACTACGTGCTGCTGGGCGAAAGCACGGTGCGGGAATGGCAGGACAAGGGCGCACACTTGGCGCAGCTGCTGGACTATGCGCGGCTGCGACCAATGACGGATGCCTCGATGCAGGGGAGCCTGCTTTGAGAACATGCACCAAATCAGGCTCTCCCGCCTGCCAGTCAAGCGCCGGTAGCTATGGTTTTTGTAGATACCGACGAAGATACCGCCCGGTAAAACTCGCCGGATTGGCCGCCACCTGCTCGGGCGTGCCGGTGGCCACCAGGGTGCCGCCGCCCGCGCCGCCTTCGGGGCCCATGTCGATGATCCAGTCTGCGGTCTTGATGACGTCCAGGTTGTGCTCGATCACGACGATGGTGTTGCCGGCGTCGCGCAGGCGCGCGAGCACGGTGAGCAGCAGGTCGATGTCGGCAAAGTGCAGGCCGGTGGTCGGCTCATCGAGGATGTAGAGCGTGCGACCGGTGTCGCGGCGCGAGAGCTCCTGCGCCAGCTTCACGCGCTGGGCCTCGCCGCCCGAGAGCGTGGTGGCGCTTTGCCCCAGGCGGATGTAGGACAGGCCCACGTCCAGCAGCGTCTGCAGCTTGCGCGCGATGGTCGGCACGTCCTTGAAGAAGGCCCAGGCGTCTTCGACCGTGAGCTCCAGGATCTGCGCGATGTTCAGCCCCTTCCACTGCACCTGCAGGGTTTCGCGGTTGTAGCGCGCGCCGTGGCAGACGTCGCAGGGCACGTAGACGTCGGGCAGGAAGTGCATCTCTACCTTCACCACGCCGTCGCCCTGGCAGGCCTCGCAGCGCCCGCCCGCGACGTTGAAGGAAAAGCGCCCCGGGCCGTAGCCGCGTTCGCGCGCGGTGGTGGTTTCGGCCATCAGCTCGCGGATCGGGGTGAACAGCCCGGTGTAGGTGGCGGGGTTGCTGCGCGGGGTGCGGCCTATGGGCGATTGGTCCACGGCGATCACCTTGTCGACCAGTTCCAGCCCTTCGATGGCCGCGTACGGCGCGGGCTCGGCCAGCGCGCGGTGGATCTGGCGCGCGGCCGCGCGGTACAGCGTGTCGTTGACCAGCGTGGATTTGCCCGAGCCGGAGACGCCGGTCACGCAGGTGAACAAGCCCACGGGCACGTCCACGCTCACGTCCTTGAGGTTGTGGCCGCTGGCGCCCACGATGCGGATGGCCTGGACAGTGCCTGCTTCCTCGCCGGGCAGCCAGGGCGTGCGCCGCGCGGGGACGGCGATCGTCCTGGCGCCCGACAGGTATTGCCCGGTGAGCGAGTCGGGCACCGCGCACAGCTGCTGCCAGCTGCCCTGGGCCATCACGCGCCCGCCGTGCGCGCCCGCGCCCGGGCCCATGTCGATCACGTGGTCGGCGGCGCGGATCATGTCCTCGTCGTGCTCGACGACGATGACGCTGTTGCCCAGGTCCCGCAGGTGTTTGAGCGTGGCGATCAGGCGGTCGTTGTCCCTCTGGTGCAGGCCTATGCTGGGTTCATCCAGCACGTACATCACGCCCGTGAGGCCAGAGCCGATCTGGCTGGCCAGGCGAATGCGCTGGGCCTCGCCGCCGCTGAGCGTGTCGGCGCTGCGCGACAGGCTGAGATACGGCAGGCCGACGTCATTGAGGAAAGACAGGCGGGTGCTGATCTCGTGCACGATCTTGCGCGCGATCTCGGCCTTGGCGCCGCTCAGGCGCAGCTGCCGGAACCAGGCGTGGGCGTCCTGCAGCGTCATGCGCGCGATGTCCTGGATTGCACGGCGCGCGGCGCCTTCACCGACGAAGACGTGGCGCGCCTCGCGGCGCAGGCGCGCGCCGTGGCATTCGCTGCACTGGCGCACGCTGCGCAGGCGCGCCAGCGCTTCGCGCACCGCCGGCGCATCGGTCTCGCTCCAGCGGCGCGCCAGATTGGGCAGCACGCCCTCGAAGGGGTGGTGCTTGAGCACCGGCTTGCCGCCGTCGGCAAAGTAGGTGAAGGCGATTTCTTGCTCGCCCGAGCCGTGCAGAAGCACCTCGCGCACCGCTTCGGGCAGTTGCTCGAACGGCGTGTCCACGGCAAAGCCGTAGTGCGCCGCAAGCGCCTGCAGCATGCCGAAGTACAAGGCGTTGCGCCGGTCCCAGCCGGCAATGGCGCCGCTGGCCAGGCTGATCTCGGGGTGGGCTACCACGCGCGCGGCGTCAAACACCTCCTGCTGGCCCAGGCCGTCGCAGGCCGGGCAGGCGCCGGTGGGCGAATTGAAGGAAAACAGCCGCGGCTCCAGCTCCGCCAGCGCATAGCTGCAGACCGGGCAGGCGTACTTGCTGGAAAACACGTGCTCCGCGCCGCTGTCCATGTCCAGGGCCACGACCCGGCCCGCGCCGCCGTCGCCGCCCACGCGCAGCACGGCCTCTATGCTCTCGGCCAGGCGCTGGGCGATGTCGGGGCGGATCTTGACCCGGTCCACGACCACGTCCAGGTCGTGCTTCTCGTTCTTCTTGAGCGGCGCAAGCTCCTGTGCCTGCACGATCTGACCGTCCACGCGAAAGCGCACGTAGCCCAGTTGCTGCATCTGCGCGAAGACTTCGGTGAACTCGCCCTTCTTCTGGCGCGCCAGCGGCGCCAGCAGCATCAGCCGCGTGCCTTCGGGCAGTTGCAGCAGCGCGTCCACCATCTGGCTGACGGTCTGGGCGGCCAGCGGCAGGCCGTGCTCGGGGCACCAGGGCGTGCCGGCGCGCGCATACAGCAGGCGCAGGTAGTCGTGGATTTCGGTCACCGTGCCGACGGTGGAGCGCGGGTTGTGGCTGGTGGCTTTCTGCTCGATGGCGATGGCGGGCGACAAGCCCTCGATCAAGTCCACGTCGGGCTTGTCCAGCCGCCCGAGAAACTGGCGCGCGTAGGTCGAGAGGCTTTCCACGTAGCGCCGCTGGCCTTCGGCGTAGAGCGTGTCAAACGCCAGGCTGGACTTGCCCGAGCCGGACAAGCCGGTGACCACGACCAGCTGGTGGCTGGGGATGTCCAGGTCGATGTTCTTGAGGTTGTGCGTGCGCGCGCCGCGTATGCCGATGCGCTGGCGGCGCAGCGCTGCGGCCAGCGGCAGGCCTTCGCTCGAATCGGAATGCGGCTGGGACTGGGCGGGCGTCAGGGGGTCGGTGAGGTCGTTCATGGGGAACCGGTCATTATCGACCCGCCGTCGCAAAGCTGCCTACCACCAGCGCCGGTGCTTGAAATACGCCAGCATCACGAAGACCACCGTGGCCATCAGCCCCAGCGCATACCAGTAGCCAAAGCGCCAGTGCAGCTCGGGCATGTTCCAGGGGCTGTCGGTGTCGAAGTTCATGCCGTACACGCCGGTGATGAAGGACAGCGGCATGAAGATGGTGGCGATGATGGTGAGCACCTTCATGATGTCGTTCATGCGCTGGTTGACCGCCGAGAGGTACACGTCGAGCAGGCTCGAAGCCATTTCGCGGCAGCTCTCCACCAGGTCCACGACGATGACCGCGTGGTCGTGGCAGTCGCGCAGGTACACGCGCGTGGCCTGCGAGAGCAGGCGCTCGTCGTTGCGCGTGAGCGTGGCGATCACCTCGCGCTGCGGCCACCAGGCGCGGCGCATCAGCACCAGCTCGCGCCGCGCGTAGTGGATCTGGCGGCGCGCCTGGCGCCCCGGGTACTCCAGGATCTCGTCCTCCAGCGCATCCAGGCGCTCGCCCAGTTGCTGCAGCAGGCCGAAGGCGCTGTCCACCACCACGTCGATCAGCGCATACAGCAGGTGGTCGGCCCCGAAGCTGCAGATGTGCCCGCCGCCGCGTATGCGCTGGCGCACCGGCTCGAACAGCGCGCTCGGGCCGTCGCCTATGCTGATGACGTAGCCCGGGCCAAGGAAGAAGGTCACCGGCTCGACCGAGCAGCCGCCGTCGGGCTCGCGCTGCACCAGTTGCAGCACGACGAAGAGCTGGCCGTCGAACACCTCGCATTTGGGCAGGGCTTCTTCCTGCAGCACGTCTTCAAGCGCCAGCGGGTGCAGGCCAAAGACCTGGCCCAGCGCCTGCATCTGCGCCGCCGTGGGCTGCCCCTGCAGGTGCAGCCAGCTCACGCCGGTCTCGCCCGGTTGGGGCAGCAGCTGGGCGTTGGGCTGCACCGCGCTTTGCTCCTGCACCACGCCGTGGGCGTCGTAGCGCAGCAGGCTCAGGCTGGCGCCGCCGTGCGTCGGGGCTTCTGCATCGGTGAGCGAGCCCGGCGTGGCACCGGGACGCAGGCGGCCCATGTAGTGGCTGTGGCGATAGCGCGGTGCGGGGGGGCGGGCGGCGGGTCGTTTTCTCTTCATGGTAGGGGTAGGCAAAGCCATCAAGTTGGTAGGCGATACAGCCGCCGAGCAGGGCCGCGGCCTCTCCTTCGGCCAGCAAGCCGTCGTGCGCGGTCGATTGGTTGATGCAGTGTTCCACGGGCGCCGCCGCTACCGTGCCATTGTGCTGCCGCCCGGCCGCACCCGCTGGTGCCATGCAAACGGCATGCCAGCATGGCGCCAGGGGGCATGGCCGCTATCAACGACAATAGCCGACTTGGCTGGCGACAGGCCAGCCCACGCGCTGCACGCCCATGTCTGCTTCCCCTTCCGTCCCCTTGACAACCGAAACCGCCGCTCGGCGCATGACCGGCGCCGAGCGGCGCTCGTCGATCAGCCTGGCGCTGATCTTTGCGCTGCGCATGCTGGGGCTGTTCCTGGTGCTGCCGGTGTTCATGCTGGAGGCGCGCAAATACCCCGGCGGCGAAGACATCGCCATGGTCGGCCTGGCCATGGGCAGCTATGGCATGACGCAGGCCTTCCTGCAACTGCCCATGGGCATGGCTTCGGACCGCTTCGGGCGCAAGCGCGTGATCGTCATCGGGCTGGTCGTCTTTGCTGCCGGCAGCCTGATGGCGGCGCTGGCGGACACGCTCATGGGCCTGCTCGTGGGCCGCTCCATCCAGGGCGCGGGCGCGGTGTCGGCTGCGGTGACCGCGCTGCTGGCCGACCAGACGCGCGAGGTGGTGCGCACCAAGGCGATGGCGCTGGTGGGCATCAGCATCGGGCTGATGTTTGCGCTGGCGCTGGTGGCCGCGCCGCTGCTGACCGCCTGGATAGGGCTGTCGGGGCTGTTTGGCCTGACCTTTGCGCTCACGCTGGCGGGCATCGCGGTGGTGCTCTGGGTGGTGCCGGCGGAAACCGCGCGAGCGGCCGATGCGCCGCCCGGGCACTACTCCGAAGTGCTGCGCCACGGCGACCTGATGCGCGTGAACCTGGGCGTGTGCGCTCTGCACACGGTGCAGATGTCGATGTGGGTAGCGGTGCCTGCCATGCTGGTGCAGGCGGGCCTGCCCAAGGCCGAGCACTGGCAGATTTACCTCTCGGCCATCGTGCTGTCGCTGATTGCCATGGGCGCGCTGTTTTCCATGGAGCGCCGCGGCAGGCTGCGCGGCGCGCTGCTGCTCTCGATAGGCTTGGTGCTCATCGGCCAGCTCGGCTTTGCCCTGCTGGCTGCGGGCGATGCTGCCGCCCCGCTGTGGGCGCTGGGGGGCATGCTGTTCGTGTTCTTCTGCGGCTTCAATGTGCTGGAGGCCACGCAGCCGAGCCTGGCCTCGCGCATGGCGCCCGAGAACCTGCGCGGCGCGGCCCTGGGCACCTACAACACGCTGCAGTCCATAGGCCTGTTCCTGGGCGGTGCGGCAGGCGGCGTGCTGGTCAAATGGGGCGGGCATGCGGGGCTGTTCATCGCTACCTCGCTGATCACGCTGGCCTGGCTCGCCTGGACCTGGCCCCTCAAGCCGATAGGGCGCGAAGCAGCCCGTTGAAGCCGCCGCGCCCGGCAGTTCACGGCGCCGCGCAAAGCCGCTATGCTGCGCACCTGCGGTCTGGCAGGGGCCGCCAGCTTCATCCATTGGCCCGGGCTTCTCTGCGTCATCCCCCGGGCTACTTTCAAGGACACACCCCCATGGCATCGGTCAACAAAGTCATCCTCGTCGGCAACCTCGGGCGCGACCCGGAGACGCGCACCTTCCCCAGCGGCGACCAGGTCACCAACGTCACCCTGGCCACGACCAACAAGTGGCGCGACAAGCAGACCGGCGAGGCGCGCGAGCACACCGAATGGCACCGCCTGGTGTTCAACGGCAAGCTGGCCGAGATCGCCGCCCAATACCTGCGCAAGGGCAGCCAGATCTATGTGGAAGGCAGCATACGCACGCGCAAGTGGCAGGCCCAGGACGGGCAGGAGCGCTACAGCACGGAAATCCGCGTCGACGTGATGCAGATGCTGGGCAGCCGCCCCGGCCAGGGCGGGGGCTCGGGCGGCTACGGCGACGACGAAGGCTTTGGCGATGCCAGCGGCTTTGATGCACCGGCGCGCCGCCCGGCCGCCGGCGCTGGCGCGCGGCCCGCGCCCATGCAGCGCCCGGCGCCCGCGCCGATGGCCGCGCCCCAGCCCCCCGCCGCCTCGGGCTTTGACGACATGGAAGACGACATCCCCTTTTGATTGCCGCCCAGCCTGCTTGGTCTTGGCACAGGCCCGTATCCCTGCGGGGAGGCGGGCCTTTTGACTTTTGTCCGCCGCACCGCTTGCCGTGGCCCGCGCCCGGCACCGGGCCAGGCGCGGCCTCGCACGCTCATTCGCCGTCGGCGGTGCGTATCGTGTCGCTGCCCTTGTGGTTCTTGCCGCGGCCGATGTCGGTCTCCAGCGCGCGCACCAGCTTGTCGACGGTGGCGTTGAAGGCGTCGGCCACCTTGTCGGCGGTGGCGGTCACCGTCACCGGCGGGCGCCCGGCGGGGCGCGCTTCCATGCGACAACGCTTGTCGCTGGCGCCGGCCTTGCCGGCGTTCTCGTCGCTCAGGAAGACTTCGATGCGCGTGAGGTACTCACGAAAGCGCGCCAGCCGGGTGAGCGTTTCCTGCTCCACCCAGCGTGCGAGCGATTCGCCGCCCTGGATCTGCCGGTCGGTATTGACTTGCACTTGCATGGTTGACTCCTTTCACACGGCCCGCGGTCCGGGCCGCTCAGGGCTAGCTTACCGCCTGCGCGGCGTGGCGCCGGCGCCGCAGCGCTGCGGCCCCCGTGCACGCCAAAACAACAGACGCGCGCAAAGCGTCGCGCAAGTGCCGCAGCAGTGCGCACAGGCATGCCGGCGGTGATACAACGGCAGGCATGTCCGAAACGGTACGCCTCAAGATCGGCCTGTCGGCCTGTTTCTCCTATGCCGACCCGCAGCGCCATCTGTTCACCGGCAAGACGCTGCAGTACATCGAACAGTCGATTGCGCACTGGATCATGTCTGCCGGCGCGCTCGTCGTGGTCATTCCCTGCCCCACCGGCGAGACGGCGCGCGGCGACGTCACGCTCAAGCACTACGCGCAGTGGCTCGACGGCGTGGTGCTGCACGGCGGCTCGGACGTCTGGCCCGGTCACTACGGCGAGGTCGCGCTCAAGCCCGAATGGGAGGGCGACCGCGTGCGCGATCTGTACGACCTGGCGGTGATCGAGGCCTTCGAGCAGGCGGGCAAGCCGGTGTTCGGCGTCTGCCGCGGCCTGCAGATCATCAACGTGGCCTTTGGCGGCACGCTCTTCCAGGACATCGAAAGCCAGCTGGCTGGCGCCCAGCGCCACCGCGACCCGCTGGAGTACGACCGCCACGTGCACGACATCCGCATCGCGCCGCGCACGCGCCTGGCGCGGCTGTACCCGGGGCGCGTGCAGGCCACGGTCAACAGCATCCACCACCAGGGCGTCAAGACGCTGGCGCCGGGTTTTGCCGTCGAGGCCTGGAGCGTGCCCGACCAAGTGCCCGAAGCCATACGGCGCACCGCGCGCCAGGGCCGGGGCTACATCGCCGCAACTCAGTGGCATCCGGAATTTCGCACGCGCGCCGACGTGACGCTGGACGACGCGCCCATCCTGCACGACTTTCTGGACGCCTGCGAGCGCGCGCGCCACCACCGCTGGCCCGGCAGCAGCCCCCTGCACATCCGCGACCGCGCCTCGCGCCTGCTGCGCCAGGCGCTGCTCAGGCGTTTCTAGTCTGCTGATTTGGTGGTCAAATCGGCCGCAAACGCTTGTCCAGCAAGCGTTGGCAGCTATGATTTCAATGGTGGTGCCCGTGCCCGCCGTGCACGTGGCGGTGGGCAATCTCTTCGGCGGTGGCGGCTCGCACCTCGGTCACCTTGCAGGCAAAGCGCAGCGCCCTGCCGGCCAGCGGGTGGTTGCCGTCCAGATGCACCTCGGGGCCCTTGATCTTGACCACGTGGTAGTAGCGCGGCTGGCCGTCCTCGCCCATGCGCTGCAGCTGGCCGCCGACCTTCACGCCGGGCGGGAATTCGCTCTTGGGGATGGTCAGCATCAGACTTTCATCGCGCGCACCGAAGGCTTCCTCGACGGCCAGCTCGATCGCGCTGACGTGGCCTGCGCCCTGGCCTTCAAGCGACTGCTCGACCTTGGCAAAAATGCCCTCGTAGCCGCCGTGCAGATAGGCCGTGTGGCCGCTGTCCAGCGTCTGGCCGGTGTGCGGGTCGGTGAGCTTGTATTGCAGGGTGACGGCAGAGTCTTTGGTGATGTGCATGGCGGTGGGCTGCAGGAGGTGGGGATGGGGCGATTGTGTCAGGCGAGGGCCGGCCCGCCGTCATTTGTGTAGTGCGAGCCGCACCCGCACCGGACGATGGTCGCTGCCCAGATCCGCACCCAGGGCCGCATCCTCGACCCGCAGGCCCGGCGTTACGAGGACATGGTCCAGCGGCAGGATGGAAAGCCAGCCGCCCAGATTGGGCCAGGTGGGCGCAAGACCGCTGGCGCGCAGCAAGGGGGCGGCGCCCCGCAGGCCGGTGGACCAGGGCGAGTCGTTCATGTCGCCCAACAGAATGCCAGGCATGCCGCGACCGGTCAGCAGCTCGGCTTCCTGTCGCAGGCTTGCATCGCGCTCGCGGGCGTAGGCAGAGCTGATGGGCGGCATCGGGTGCACGGCGGTCAGAGCCAATTCGCGGCCGTTCACATTCAGAACGAGGCGCAGTTTCAGCGTCGCCAGGGTATCCAGAGGCACTACCCGTTGGGCCGAAGCGATGGGGTGCTTGGACAGCACGCCCAGCCCGAATTGATCGTCGCTCGGTTCGAGCGCACGGTAGAGGTAGGCGGCCAGCAGTTCGGGGCGCGTCACCATGGCCATGGCAGAAGGAGTGAACTCCTGCAGTGCGATGACATCCGGCGCGTCTGCCGAGAGCAGCCAGGCGGCGAGCGCGGCGTGCTCGCTGCGCTCAAAGTTCAGATTGGCGCTGGCCACAGTGAGCGTGGCGGCGTCCTTGCCTGACGCGCTGTGCACACTGGCGCCGGGCAATGCATGCAGCCACGCCGCCGCAACCACGGCCAGCGGCGGCAGCAGAGCCAGGGACTGGCGACCAGAGCGCAAGGCCAGTGTGAGCAAGGCGCCGGCAAGCGCCAGGCCTGCGTACAACCATTGCCCATGCGAAACCAGACCCGCCAGCCAACGCAGACTGTCCGACACGGCCGCT
This sequence comes from Comamonas sp. NLF-1-9, assembly GCF_019195435.1. NCBI lineage: Bacteria > Pseudomonadati > Pseudomonadota > Betaproteobacteria > Burkholderiales > Comamonadaceae > Comamonas > Comamonas sp. NLF-1-9. The sequence goes on along the minus strand of NZ_CP078069.1, from coordinate 2,432,162 downwards.
TCGGGTAGAGAGGGCACAAAAGCGCTCATGGCACCAAGGCCGCACAGCCAGGTCACCACGACAGCGCGCCGGACGATGGCGTGTGCGATGCCAGGCTTGCGGGCGCGTCCTTGTTCGTCCGATGGCGCTGCCAAGGCGGCGCTGGCGCTGGTGTCGGCGGCGGAAAACCAGGGTTTCAATGCGGGCCCTCAGAAAGTATTCAGTGCGGCTGCGGTGCATCAGCAGGGTTTGCCAGGATGCAGCCCTCGGACAATCGTATGTTTTTGTAAGCTGGCGAGCATACGGCCAATTTCAGGCTCCAAGTCACCGCACCCGCTGCGCTTTCACCTCCGCACTCAGCGCCGCAAACTGTCACGCCCTTCGACGATGTTCAACATGTCTTCGGGTCGTGGCCGGTCAGGAAACCGCCCCCGCACTCACTGGCCGAGTCACCACGCCTCGCCCGAGATCGGCGGCGTGCGCCGCCGCGAGCACGACATGGCCGCAGGCAGCAGGTTCACGGGCACCGCCAGGCCCGAGGAGCTCAGGCCGCCTTGCGCCGCGGATGCTCTATGGTCGGCAGGAAAATCGTCAGCAGCCCCAGCAGCGGCAAAAAGGCGCAGATCTGGTAGACGAACTCGATGCCGTGGCTGTCGGCCAGCACGCCGAGCACCGCCGCGCCGATGCCGCCCATGCCGAAGGCAAAGCCGAAGAACATGCCCGATACCGCGCCGATCTTGCCCGGCATGAGCTCTTGCGCGTAGACCAGGATGGCCGAAAACGCCGAGGCGATGACCAGGCCGATGATGAAGATCAGGATGCCGGTCCACATCAGGTTCACGTGGGGCAGCGCCAGCGTGAAGGGCGCCACGCCCAGGATGGACACCCAGATCACCGGCTTGCGCCCTATGCGGTCGCCGATCGGCCCGCCGGCAAGCGTGCCCGCCGCCACCGCAAACAGAAAGACGAACAGGTGTATTTGTGAGGCCTGCACCGACACGCCGAAGTGGTGGATCAGGTAGAAGGTGTAGTAGCTGGTAATGCTGGTGAGGTAGAAGTACTTGGAGAAGATCAGCACCAGCAGCACCGCGATGGCGCGCACCACCAGGCGCTGCGGAACAGGGCTGGCGGCTTCGCTCACCTTCCTGGTCGCGGCCGGGCGGCTCAAGAACTGGCGCTGGTACCAGTTGCCGATCTGCCAGAGCACGGCAATCGCGACCAGCGCGGCCAGCGCAAACCAGGCGATCGCGCCCTGCCCCTGGGGCAGCACGATGAGCGCGGCCAAGAGCGGCCCGAGCGCCGAGCCGGTGTTGCCGCCGACCTGGAAGATCGACTGCGCCAGCCCGTGCTGCCCGCCCGAGGCCAGGCGCGCGATGCGCGAGGACTCGGGGTGGAACACCGACGAGCCCGTGCCCACCAGCGCCGCGGCCAGCAGGATCACGGCGAAGTTGGGCGCTATCGACAGCAACAGCAGCCCGCACAGCGTGGAGCCCATGCCAAAGGCGAGGGAATGCGGCTTGGGATGCTTGTCGGTGTACAGGCCGACCAGCGGCTGCAGCATGGAGGCGGTGAGCTGGTAGGTCAGGGTGATCAGCCCGATCTGCAGAAAGCTCAGGTTGAAGTCTCCCTTGAGGATGGGGTAGATCGCCAGGATCAACGACTGGATCATGTCGTTGAGCATGTGCGAGAAGCTGATCGCGCCCAGCACGCGGTAGCGCGTGGGGTTGGCTGCGGTGAGGGTGGCAGTGGCGGCGGGCGGCATGGTGGGCGGCGTGCAAACGAACTCTCGATGGTAGCGGCGCACCCGCTTTCGCGCTGTTGCCGGTGTTACTCGGCCTGGCCTTTGGCCACCAGCGCGATGCGCAGGCCCTCGGGAGTGACGCTGATCGCGCCGGGCTGCAGGCCCAGGGTGTCGGCCAGCAGCAGGTCTTGCTCGCGCAGGCGGTAGAGCACCAGTTCGCGCAGCGACTGGCGCAGCGCGTCGGCCAGGCTCTGGCGCAGCAACTGCTCAGCGGGCGCTGGCAGCCCGGCCAGTTGCAGCGCGTTCAGATGCAGCTCGGTGGCGCGCAGGCTGCGGTCGCTCGGCTCATAGCGCAGCGCAAAGTCCAGGTCGGCCTCGCCCGTGTAGGCGCGCGCCAGCAAAGGGCTGCTCGCGCCGAGCTCAAGCCGCGCGCCCAGGTGGTCGAGCGCGGGCAGCAGCCGCAGGCGCGGCGCCTGCACGCTCAGCTGCAGCAAGCCCTGCGCGCTCAGGCGCCGGGGGAAATGCCCGTCCACCACCGCCTGCAGGCGCTCGAGCGGTACGGTGATGCTGCGCGGCCCGCCGCGCCCGGTGGTGCAGGCAGCGGCGCCCGCAAGCCACGCCAGGCTCCCCGCGAGCCAGCGACGGCGGCGCATCCGGGCCACGGGTTTGCGCGCTCAGCCGCGCGCCGGAATGTTCAAGCCGCGCTGCACCGCCGGCCGCGCGAGAAAGACATCGAGCACCCGCGCCACTTCGGGGTAGCTGCCCCAGGCGACCAGGTCGCCGGCTTCGTAAAAGCAGATGAGGTTGCGCACCCAGGGAAAGACGGCGATATCGGCAATGCCGTAGGCGTCGCCCACCAGCCATTGGCGGCCCTTGAGGTGCTTGTCCAGCACGCCCAGCAGGCGGCGCGACTCGTTCACGTAGCGATCGCGCGGGCGCTTGTCCTCGAATTCCTTGCCGGCGAATTTGTGAAAGAAGCCGAGCTGGCCAAACATCGGTCCAAGGCCCCCCATCTGCCACATCAGCCACTGCAGCGTCTCATAGCGCTGCGCAGGATCGCGGCTGAGCAGCTTGCCGGTCTTCTCCGCCAGATAGATCAGGATCGCGCCCGACTCCCACAGCGCCAGCGGCTGGCCGCCGGGGCCGTCGGGGTCGAGGATGGCCGGGATCTTGTTGTTCGGGTTCAGCGACAGGAACTCGGGCGAGAGCTGGTCGTTGGTATCGAAGCTCACCGGGTGCGGCTCGTAGGGCAAGCCCAGTTCTTCCAGTGCGATCGAGGCCTTCACGCCATTGGGCGTGGGCAGCGAATACAGCTGCAGGCGCTCGGGGAATTCGGCCGGCCATTTGGCGGCGATGGGGTGGGTCCAGCGCATGTCTCTTTCCTCAGTGGGCTTCCCTTGCGGGGCGGTGCAGCAGGCAAAGCTTGTTGCCGTCGGGGTCGCGCAGATAGGCCAGGTAGATGCGGTGCTTGCCATTCTCGCGCCAGCCTGGCGGGTCTTCGCAGCTGCTGCCGCCCGCGGCCACGCCGGCGTCGTGCGCGGCCTTGGCCTGCTCCGGCGTGGCGGTGCCAAAGCCTATGGTGCCGCCGTTGCCGACGCTGGCGGGTTGTCCGTCGATCGGCGTGGTGATGCCGAAGGTGCCGCTGGCGCTGCGGTAGAAGTAGCGGTAGCGGTCAAACACCGCGGGGGCGACGCCCAGCGCGCCGAAGAAGGCGTCGTAAAAGCGCTTGGCGCGCTCAAGATCGTTGCTGCCCAGGATGACGTGGCTGAACATGGCGGCGGGTCTCCGACAAGATGGGGTGGTGAACTGGCTTGCGCGCCCATGGTAGCGGCAGCCCGGCGCGGGCGCTGGCGCGGCCCTCAAGGACGGGGCTGCGGCGCAGCGCCTCCCGGGCCGGAAGGCAACACGCTGAGCGCGCCGTCGAGCGCCTGCTCGCGCGTGCCCGCCGGGCAGGGCTGGTTGGTATAGACCACTCGCCCGTCGGGCGTGAGGCACTTGCGCGGCGGCGGCGGGGGCGGCTCTGCGCCGCTGCCCGATCGCGCGCCGGCGCCGGCCGCGCGCTTGCCCGGCGGCAGGGTCTCGGGGCCGGGCCGGGTGCTTTTGCGCCAGAGCTGCTCAAGCCAGGGCCCGGCGCCCGGCAGCCAGGCCGCGCGCGTGTACCAGGCGGCTGCGGCGCCCGCGAGCACCAGCACCGCAAGGGCCGCCCAGGTGATGCGCTCGCCCCGGCTGAGCATGGGCCGTTACCCCAGATGCTGGCCCAGGATGCCCGCGAGCTCGAACATGCCCGCGCGCTCCTTGCCGAAGACCGCGCGCAACTTCTCGTCGGCGACGATCTGGCGCTTGTCCTTGGGGTCTTGCAAGCCTTGCGCGCGGATGTATTCCCAGAGCTTCTTCACTGCGGTTGGGCGGTTCACCGCCTCGGCGCCGATGACCGCGGCCAGGGCCGCGCTGGGCGCCTTGCCGCTGGCCGAATTGGTTTTGCGCGGCGTCTTCTTGGCCACAGCTTTGGCAGGTTTTTTGGCTGTAGCGCCTGTCCTGCTTGCGCCAGCAGCTACAGATTTTGATGCAACCGTCTTGCGCTGCGGATATTTGCCTTCGCGCGGCTCGAACTCGAAGTTGACCTTGCCCGCCCCCGCGTCCCAGGCCAGGCGCGCCTTGAAGGGGCGGCGGGTGCGGTTGGAGATGAATTTGTCCAGCAAGTCGGTCTTGCCCGTGGCCAGCAGCTTTTGCATCTGCTCGCGCTCTATCGGCTGCTGCAAGATGGTCTTGCCGCTCTTGAAGCTGCAGCTCGGTACTGCCTGCTCGGCCGTGGGCACGGCGCGCGCGCAGACGTAGTTGCTGCCGTGCTCGTGCACCTCGGCGCCGCAGGCCGGGCAGGGGCCGAGCGCGGCGTCGGCAAACTGCACCAGTTCACCGGTTTCGCCTTCGTTCTTGTCGTCGCCGAAGTCGAATTCCAGCTTGTAGCCGCCCGCGGCATCGGCATCGGCGACGATGGCGATCTCGGCGGTGAAGGGCCAGCCGGCCTTGGAGCGAAAGCCGGTGAGCGGCCCGATGCGCCGGTGCAGCAGCAGCTCTTCGGCCTCGGCGACCTCGAAGGTGCGACCGCCCGGGGATTTGCCAAACGAGAAACCGCAGCCCTCCCCGCCGTCCTTGCCGGTGCAGGCGTAGCGGCGGTAGTTTTCCTTCACCACGCCGGCGCAATTGGGGCAGGGCGCGGCCAGGGTGGCGTAGTTGCCGGGGATGGTGTCGCGGTCGTATTCCTTGGCCTTTTTGACCATGCGCTCGGTCATCTCGGCAATCTGCTGCATGAAGGCGGCGCGCGAGAGCTGGCCTTTTTCCATCTGCGCGAGCTTGTATTCCCACTCGCCGGTGAGCTCGGGCTTGCACAGCTCGTTCACTTCCAGCCCGCGCAGCAGCGTCATGAGCTGGAAGGCCTTGGCCGTGGGAATCAGCTCGCGGCCTTCGCGCAGCATGTATTTTTCGGTGAGCAAGCCTTCGATGATGGCCGCGCGCGTGGCCGGCGTGCCCAGGCCTTTTTCCTGCATGGCCTCGCGCAGTTCGTCGTCGTCGATCTGCTTGCCCGCGCTCTCCATCGCGCCCAGCAGCGTGGCTTCGGAGTAGCGCGCCGGCGGCTTGGTTTTCAGGCCCTTGGCCTCGACCTGGACGGCCGGCGGACGCTCGCCCGCTTGCACCGCAACGAGCGGCTGGCCCTTGTCGCCGTCCTTGCCGCCTTCTGCATCCACGGCGGCTTCCTTGCCGTAGATCGCAAGCCAGCCGGGCTTGACCAGCACCTTGCCCTCGGTCTTGAAGTGGTGCTCGGCGATTTGCGAGATGCGCGTGGTGACCTGGAATTCCGCGCTCGGGAAGAACACCGCCAGAAAGCGGCGCACTACCAGGTCGTAGAGCTTTTGCTCGGCCTCGGACAGGCCGTGCGGCGCCTGCGTGGTCGGGATGATGGCGAAGTGGTCGCTGATCTTGCTGTTGTCAAACACCCGGCGGCTGGGGCGCAGATAGCCCTGCTCCAGCGCCTGGCGCGCAAACGGGGCCAGGTGGCCCAGGGTGCTGGCAGCCAGGACCTCCAGCGTCTGGCGCGCGGTGCCCAGGTAGTCCTCGGGCAGGTGGCGCGAATCGGTACGCGGGTAGGTCAGCGCCTTGTGCCTTTCATACAAGGCCTGGGCCAGCGCCAGCGTGGTCTTGGCGGAAAAGCCGAAGCGCCCATTGGCCTCGCGCTGCAGGCTGGTCAGGTCAAACAGCAGCGGGCTGGCCTGGGTGGTGGGCTTGGCCTCCTCGGTCACCGTGGCGGCCTGGCCGCGCACCGCCTCGGCAATGGCGCGGGCCTGGGCCTCGTCCCACAGGCGCTCGGCGCGGGCTTCGGGGTCGTCGCCCTTCTTGAAGGCCGGGTCGAACCACTTGCCCAGGTATTCGCCCGCCTGCGCGGCAAAGCTGGCGTGCACCTCCCAATAGCCGCGGCTTTCAAAGGCGCGGATCTTTTCCTCGCGCTCGACGACGAGCGAGAGCGTGGGCGTCTGCACCCGCCCGACGGTGGTCAGAAAGAACCCGCCGCCCTGCGAGTTGAACGCGGTCATCGCGCGCGTGCCGTTGATGCCCACCAGCCAGTCGGCCTCGGAGCGGCTCCTCGCAGCGTCGGCCAGTCCTTGCATCTGCTGCGCGCTGCGCAGGCGCTCGAAGCCGTCGCGAATCGCCTGCGGCGTCATGCTCTGCAGCCACAGGCGGCGAATCGGCTTGCCCAACGTGCCCTTGGCGCCGCCGGCGTACTGCTCGATCAGGCGAAAGATAAGCTCGCCCTCGCGCCCCGCGTCGCAGGCGTTGATGAGTTCTGCCACGTCCTTGCGCTTGGCCAGCCGCACCACCGCCGCCAGGCGCGACTTGGTCTTGTCCACCGGCTTCAAGTCAAAGCGCGGCGGAATCACCGGCAGATGGGCAAAGCTCCATTTGCCGCGCTTGACGTCGAATTCTTCCGGCGCCTGAATCTCCACCAGATGGCCGACGGCGCTGGTGACGACGTAGCGTTCGTTCTCGAAATGGTCCTCGTGCTTGTCGAACTTGCCTGTAGTGGCGGTGAGGGCGCGCACGATGTCCTGCGCGACCGAGGGTTTTTCCGCAATGACCAGTTGTTTGCTCATGGTGTCTTGTGCAGCACTTCTACAATGTGTGGCCCTGCGCGCACGCGCGCGCAGGTGTGTATGCATACAAGGTAGCAGACATTTTGTCCCAGCCATCCTCCCCCGGTCCCCAGGCCCCGCGCGGGCGACGCATCCAGGTGCGCCGCTCGGGCGTGCACGGCAAGGGGGTGTTTGCGCTGCAAGACATCGCCGAGGGCGAGCTCATCATCGAATACCTGGGCGAGGTGATCTCCTGGGACGAAGCGCAGCGGCGCCACCCGCACGACCCGAACGAGCCCAACCACACCTTCTACTTCCACGTCGATGAAGACCACGTGATCGACGCCAATGTCGGCGGCAACGCCGCGCGCTGGATCAACCACAGCTGCGCGCCCAACTGCTGGGCCGACGAGCAGGAGGGCCGCATCTTCATCACCGCGCTGCGCGACATTGCCGCCGGCGAAGAACTCAATTACGACTACGGCCTGATCATCGAGGAGCGCTACACCAGCAAGCTCAAGGCGCAATACGCCTGCCGCTGCGGCAGCCCGCACTGCCGCGGCACCATGCTCGCGCCCAAGCGCGGCTGGCGCCCGCTGCAGCCCGCTTCCGGGAGCCGGCGCGCATGAGCGCGGGCGACTGGCCGCTGGCGCTGCTGCGCGCGCAGCTTGCGCCGCTGCTGCCGGCGCTGGTGATCGAAGTGGCGCCCACCATTGATTCAAGCAACACCGAGCTGCTGCGCCGCGCGCGCAGGGGGGCGCTTGCGCCCACCGTGCTGATCGCCGAGGAACAAACCGCCGGGCGCGGGCGCCAGGGGCGTAGCTGGTACAGCGCGGCGGGCGACGTGCTGGCCGTCTCCATCGGCCTGCCCTATGCGCCGCGCGACTGGTCGGGCCTGTCGCTGGCCGTGGGCGTGGCGCTGGCCGAGAGCCTGCAGCCGCAATGGCCGGCGGCCGGCAGCGGGCAGGCACGCATCCAGCTCAAATGGCCCAACGACCTGTGGCTGGACGACGGGCGCAAGCTTGCCGGCATCCTGATCGAAACCGCCGAGATGGCCGACGGCAGCGGACGGCGCTGCGTGATCGTCGGCATGGGCATCAATCTGCAGCCGCCCCCGGCGCAGGGATTGCGCACGCCCGCGGCCTGCCTGCAGGACGTGGATGCGCGCCTGGACGGCCCTGCCGCGCTGCTGCGCTGCGCGCTGCCGGTGGTGCGCACGCTGCTGGGCTTTGCAGAGAGCGGCTTCGCCCCTTTCCAGCCGCGCTTTGCGCGGCGCGACTACCTCAAGGGCCGGATGGTGCAGCTGAGCAACGGCGTGCAGGGCACGGCCTGCGGCGTGCAGGACGACGGCGCGCTGCAGTTGTCCACGGCGGGCGGGCTGCAGCGCATTACCAGCTCTGAAGTAAGCGTGCGCCCCGCGCGCAGCTGCGGCGCCGGAGCCTGAGCCATGCTGCGCCTGGCCGTGCTCGTGCTGCTGCTGGCCAATCTGGGCTATTACGCCTGGAGCAGCGGCCAGCTGCAGCCCTGGGGCCTGGCACCGCACGGCGAGGCCGAACCCGAGCGCCTGCAGCGCCAGATTGCGCCGCAGAACCTGGAGCTGCTGCCGCCCGCCAGGCCCAGGCCAGCGCCCCCTGCGGCCCACGCCCCGGCCGACACGCCGCCCGCCGCAGCCGCGCTCGCACAGGCTGCGGCCGAGCCCGCGGCCTGCCTGCAAGCCGGCCCCCTGAACGAGGAGCGCGCGAAAGGCCTGCGCAGCGCCCTGGCCAGCCTGCCCGCGGGCAGCTGGACGCTGGAGCCGAGCGAGGTGCCGGCGCGCTGGATGGTCTACATGGGGCGCTTTGCCGACGAAGAAGCGCTGGCCAGAAAGCGCGCCGAGCTGCGCGCGCTCAAGCTCGCCTTCGACCGCCCCGGGCCGGCCCTGGAGCCGGGTCTGTCGCTCGGGCGCTTTGCCAGCGAAGAGGCGGCGCAGCAGGGGCTGGCCGACCTGGTGGCGCGCGGCGTGCGCACCGCCCGCGTGGTGCAGGAGCGTGCCGCCCAGCCGCGCTACACCCTGGTGCTGCCCGCAGCGACCGCCGGGCTGCGCGCCCAGCTCGATGCGCTGGCCCTGCGTTGGGACGACACCCCGCTGCAGGCCTGTTCCTGAGCAGGCCGGCGGCCGCCAGCCTTCACGCGATGGGCAATCCGCGCGGCTGGGCCAGCGGCGCAAAGCGCACCGTGAAGCGCGTGCCCGGCTGGGCGCTGCCCGGATGGGGCTGGTCCAGTTGCACGCTGGCGCGGTGCTGGCGCGCAATCTCGCGCACGATGGACAGGCCCAGGCCCGAGCCGTCGGCTTCGTGCCCGAGCGAGCGGTAAAACGGCTGGAAGATCAGGTCGCGCTCCTCTTCGGCAATGCCCGGCCCGGAGTTTTCCACCTGCAGCAGCAGCACCTGGCCAAAGGGGTCGGTCACCACGCGCGCCGTGACCACGCCGGGGCTGGCGTCGCTCGAGGGCGTGTAGTTGATGGCGTTGTCCAAGAGATTGCGCACCAGCTCGGACAGCAGCGTGGCGTTGCCCTCCATCCACACGCCCGGGGCCTCGGGCGGCGCGCCGTCGTAGCCCAGGTCGATGTGCTTGGCCAGCGCCCGCGGCACGCTGTCGTGCACCACGTCGATCACCAGTTGCGCCAGGTTCAGGCGCTGGCGCTGCAGCGTGCTGGCGCCGCCCTCGGCGCGTGCCAGCGCCAGCAACTGGTTGACCGCGTGCGTGGCGCGCACCGAGGCGCGGCCTATCTGCAGCAGCGACTTCTTGAGCTCTTCGGCGCTGGTGTCGCGCCTCTGGGCCAGGTCGGCCTGCATGCGCAGCCCGGCAAGTGGCGTCTTGAGCTGGTGCGCGGCGTCGGCCAGGAAGCGCTTTTGCGTGGCTACCGATTCATGCAGGCGCTCGAGCAAGTCGTTGACCGAATCGACCAGCGGCGCCACCTCCAGCGGCACCGCCTTGTTGTCCAGCGGCGAGAGGTCACCGGGTTTGCGCCGGCGGATACGGTCTTCGAGCTGGTGCAGCGGCTTGATGCCGCGCGTGAGCGCCAGCCATACCAGCAGCAGCGCCAGCGGCAGCACGAAGAGCTGGGGCAGCAGCACGCCCTTGATGATTTCGGTCGCCAGCACGCTGCGTTTGGAGCGCGTTTCGGCCACTTGCACCAGCGCGGGGCGAAATCCCGCCCGGGGCAGGTGCACCCAGATGTAGGCCACGCGCACGTCGGCGCCGCGCAGCTCGTCGTCGCGCAGTTGCACCTCGTCGGCGGCCACCAGGGCGTCGGCCGGCGGCTCGGGCAGATCGCGTTCACCGGCGAGCACCGCGCCGCTGGGCGCGCGCACCTGAAAGTAGACCACGTCGGATTCGTCGGCGCGCAGCACGCCGGCGTCGGTGTTGGCCAGGTTCACGCGCACCAGGCCGTCCTGCACGGTGAGCAGCTCGGCCAGCGCGTAGGCGTTGTATTCCAGCGTGCGGTCAAAGGGTTTGTTGGCCAGGTCCTGAGCGACGAACCAGGTCAGCGCCAGGCTGATGGGCCACAGCAGCAGCAGCGGGGTGAGCATCCAGTCCAGGATCTCGCCAAAGAGCGAACGCTGCTCGGCGCGCTTCATGGCGCGGGCCGGTGCAACCCGCGCCGCCCGGGCGGGTCCATGCGCGAAGGGCGGCGCCTGGGGTCCATAGGCGGGCAATGGTAGTGCAGTTCCATCGAACAGCCGGCCCGGGGCGGCGCTGCAATTTTTCACAAATTTCCCGCAGACGGCACTGCACAAAAAGCGGCCTGCGCTTTAGCATGCCGCTACACAAGAGGAGAGGGGAAACCATGAGAGAGCAAACCAGGACCAGGCTGGCCGGCCTGGCCATCGCCGGGCTGTTGGGCTCGGCCAGCACCATGGCGGGTGCGAGCGATCCCGCGCTGTTCAAGCTGATCACCGCGCGCGACGAGGTGATCGTCGCCGTGCCGCCCGAGGACGCGCTGGCGCCGCGCGCCGAGGCCGGCGCCATCGGCCAGGCGCTGGCCGAGCGCGGCGCGCTGACGCTGTGGCAGTACGCGGTGCGCAAGAACGCCGACGGCGCGCTGGAGCTGGCGCCGCTGCACAAGGTGAGCGTGCTCAAGGCCGACAGCCTGCGCGTGGAGCCCTACGTCGCCAAGCTGCGCGTGCTGCCGCTGCCGCCGGCAAAGTAGCCGGCTCAGCTTTCTATCTTCTGCAGGCAGTAGCCCAGGCCGCGCACCGTGGCGATGCGCACCGGCCCGCGCTCTATCTTCTTGCGCAGGCGGTGCACATAGACCTCGATGGCGTTGTTGCTGACCTCCTCGCCCCACTCGCACAGGTGCTCGACGAGCTGGTCCTTGGACACCAGACGCCCGGCGCGCTGCAGCAACACCTCGAGCACGCCGAGCTCGCGCCCCGACAGCTCCACCACTTCGCCGTCCAGGCTGGCCATGCGCCCGACCTGGTCGTAGGTGAGCGGCCCGTGGCGCAGCACGTTGGAGGTCGTGCCCAGGCTGCGGCGGGTGAGCGCACGCACGCGCGCCTCGAGCTCCTGCAGCGAAAACGGCTTGGCCATGTAGTCGTCTGCGCCCAGGTCCAGGCCGCGCACGCGCTCTTCCACGCTGTCGGCGGCGGTGAGGATCAGCACCGGCAGCGGCGAGGAGCGCGCGCGCAGGCGCTTGAGCACTTCCAGCCCGTGCATGCGCGGCAGGCCCAGGTCCAGGATCAGCAGGTCGAACTCGTGGTTGGTCATCAGGGCCGCATCGGCTTCGCTGCCGTTGGCCACGTGGTCGACCACGGCGCCGGCCGCGCGCAGCGAGCGCAAGAGGGCGTCAGCGAGGACCTGATCGTCTTCGGCGATGAGGATGCGCATGCGGGACTGTCTCCTGGTGCGGGATGCTGGGGGCAGCACGGCGGGCGCTGGAGCGCCTTCGAGTGCCCAAATTCTAGGCGAGCCCGGCGCTCGCCGGCTCAGCGCCCCGCCGCCGCGCCATAGGCTTCCAGGCCGAGCAAGACCACGGCGGCCACCTCGTCGCCCACTTCCGCGCGAAATTCCTCTTGCGCGCGCTCCACGCTGGCGCGAAAGGCCGCGAGCCAGGCCAGGCCGGTCGGAGTGAAGCGCACGATGCGCGCGCGCGCGTCGTGCGGATCGGGCTCACGCACGACCAGTCCCCAGGCTTCGCACTGCGCCACCAGCGTGGCCATGGCCTGCTTGCTCATGCCGGCGCGCTCGGCCAGGTCGGTCAGGCGGTCGCCGCGCAGCGACAAGTGGCGCGTGATGTGCACGTGCGCCGCGCCCACCTTGTCGCGCGCCGCCAGATTGGACAGCGCCAGCGGCACCTGCACGTCACGCGCCATGAGCTGCAGCACGCGCGCGTCAAAACGCCGCGCGGCATGCCCGAGCAGCCGGCCCAGATGGGACTGGCGCCAGCGCTCGTCGGGCATGGGGGTTTGGGGCACGGCTTGATTGTCAGGCAAACTGACCAATTATCTGTGGAAATTTCTTTTATCGACCCTACACTACTGTTCAACCATCCAGTATTCACCGTCCTTCAGCAGGAGTTCAGCATGGACACAGCAAGCAAGAGCACCCCCGCACAAGCCGAAAAGGCCAAGGCCCTGGCCGCAGCGCTGGCGCAAATCGAAAAGCAGTTTGGCAAGGGCACCATCATGCGCCTGGGCGAGGGCGAGGCGATCGAGGACATCCAGGTCGTCTCCACCGGCTCGCTCGGCCTGGACATTGCCCTGGGCGTGGGCGGCCTGCCGCGCGGCAGAGTGGTCGAGATCTACGGGCCGGAAAGCTCGGGCAAGACCACGCTCACGCTGCAGGTGATTGCCGAAATGCAAAAGCAGGGCGGCACCTGCGCCTTCATCGACGCCGAGCACGCGCTCGATACCAGCTATGCGCAAAAGCTCGGCGTCAACGTCAACGACATCCTGATCAGCCAGCCCGACACCGGCGAGCAGGCGCTCGAGATCGTGGACAGCCTGGTGCGCTCGGGCGCGGTCGATCTGATCGTGGTCGACTCGGTCGCCGCCCTGGTACCCAAGGCCGAAATCGAGGGCGACATGGGCGATTCGCTGCCCGGCCTGCAGGCGCGGCTGATGAGCCAGGCGCTGCGCAAGCTCACCGCGACCATCAAGAAGACCAACTGCATGGTGATCTTCATCAACCAGATCCGCATGAAGATCGGCGTGATGTTCGGCAGCCCCGAGACGACGACGGGCGGCAACGCGCTCAAGTTCTACGCCAGCGTGCGCCTGGACATCCGGCGCATAGGCACGCTCAAGAAGGGCGACCAGGCGATAGGCAATGAAACCCGCGTCAAGGTGGTCAAGAACAAGGTCAGCCCGCCGTTCAAGACGGCCGAGTTCGACATCCTGTTCGGCGAGGGCATTTCGCGCGAGGGCGAGATCATCGACATGGGCGTGAACGCGCGCATTCTGGAAAAAAGCGGCGCCTGGTACGCCTACAACGGCGAGAAGATCGGCCAGGGGCGCGACAACGCGCGCGAATTCCTGCGCGAGAACCCTGACCTCGCCCACGAGATCGAGAACAAGGTGCGCGCCAGCCTGGGCATCGCCCTGCTGCCGACGCTGGGCAAGCCCAGGAAGGACGACAAAGCCGACAAGGCCGACAAGCCGGCCAAGGACGCGCCGGTAGCCGCAGAGCTGTAGGCCGCAGTGCTGCGGCGCGGCGCCGGGTACAGGCCCGCGGGTGCTTCCTGCGGGTCTGTAGTTTTGGTCAAATCTGCCTCAAAGCCTTGCTGCACAAGCGCCAGCAGCTCCTATTTTCATAGATGAAGTCTCCCCCTACGCTCAAGGCCCGCGCGCTGCGCCTGCTTGCCCAGCGCGAGCATTCGCGCGCCGAACTCATGGCCAAGCTCTCGCGCCATGTGCAAGAGGGCGAGGACCTGCCGGCATTGCTGGACGCGCTGGCCGCCAAGGGTTTCATCGACGAGGCGCGCGTGGCCGAGTCGCTGCTGCACCGGCGCGCGCCGCTGCTGGGCAGCCAGCGCGTGCTGCAAGAGCTACGCAGCAAGGGCTTGAGCGAGGAGCTGCTGCGCGCCAGCGCCGAGCAGCTCGCGGGCACGGAGCTGGCGCGGGCGCTGGCGGTCTGGCGCAAGCGCTTTGGCGACGGCCCGGTGCCCGCCGATGCGCGCGAACGCGCGCGCCAGATGCGCTTTCTCGCAGCCCGGGGTTTTTCTGGCGAGACCGTGCGCCGCGCGCTCGCGCTCGCGGGCGGGTCGCAGGCGGCATCCGGCTGCGAGCCCGACCACGGGCTCTGAAGCCGCAGCGCGCGAAATACTCAGTCAGCGATCGGCTTGCCAGGCCCGCCAGGCGCGGCCATGTCCAGCTGCATCTGCACCCTGCTCACCAGCGCCTGCACGCTGGCGCGGCGGGTTTCCATCACGTAGTGCGCCACTTCGCGGTACAGCGGGTCGCGCTCGCGAAACAGCAGGCGCAGGCGCTCCTGCGGGTTGTCCACCTGCAGCAGCGGGCGCTTGCGGTCGTGGCGCAGGCGGTGAAAGATTTCGTCGGCGTTGGCGCGCAGGTAGAACACCGGCGCGCAGTGCGTGCGCAAGAGCGCGCGGTTGTCGGCGCGCAGCACCACGCCGCCGCCGGTGGACAGCACGATGGCGCCGGGCTGCGCGGCCAGCTCGGCCAGCAGCGCCGCTTCGTGCGCGCGAAACGCGGCTTCGCCCTGGGCCTCGAAGTAGCTGCGGATGCTGCAGCCCAGGCGCTGCTCGAGCTGCTGGTCCATGTCCACGAAGTCGCAGCCCAGCCGCCGCGCCAGGTGGCGGCCCACCGTGGATTTGCCCGAACCCGGCATGCCCACCAGGGTGCAGCGCGTTGCCATAGCCTATGCTCCGTCAAAAGTTGCTGTCGCTCGCGCGCCCGCGCAGGGCGCGCGACGCTTTTTATACTCGCCCGATGTCCGCTTCCCATCAGGCCACGGGGCTGCAAGGCCCCTGGCGCCGGGTGATTTACGTCACCATCTACGAGATCATCGCCATCATCGCATCCGGCCTGCTCTTCATCGTCATAGGGCAGCAGCCGGGCGAATCCGGCGTGATGGCGGTCGCCGCCTCGGTCATCGCGGTGCTCTGGAACGTCTCCTTCAACGCCGCCTTCGAATGGTGGGAGGCGCGCCAGAGCGTCAAGGGCCGCTCGGTCGCGCGGCGCGTGGCGCACGCGATCGGCTTTGAGGGCGGGCTGGCGCTGATCCTGATTCCACTGATGGCCTGGTGGTTCGAGGTCACGCTCTGGCAGGCGCTGGTGATGGAAGGCGCGCTGGTGGTCTTCTTCCTGGTCTACACCTACGTCTTCAACTGGGGGTTCGACCACTTTTTCGGGCTGCCCGCTTCGGCACAGGCGGGCGTTTGAGCACGCCGGCGATCACGAAGGCCATGATCTTGGGGTCGCACGCAGCGATGGAGCCCTCTTCGACGCCTAGCGCGACCAGGCGGCGAAAGGCCAGGTCGATCTCGGACTTCATGCGCCTGTGCTCGCGCCGGCTGGGTTCGGGCACCTCTTCGTCGCCCACGCGGATCAGGCGCACGCCAAAGGGCTGCACCACGATCTCGGCATAGACCTGCATGCAGGCGCGCGGCAATGCCCAGCTCGCCCAGGTGGCGCAGATCCGCAAGTTCTGCCTGCTCACCAAGGAACTCGATCACGACGATGGCGAGGTCACCGCCACGATGAAGGTGCGCCGCGCAAGCATCTACCAGGCGTATGCGCCGGAGATCGAGGCGATGTATCGTTGAACCGGGCTGTCGGCGCAATGTGATGATTTCAAGCCAAATCGGCCTGCAGCGCCCGCCAGACAAGCGCTGTCAGCTATTTTTTGAGGAGTTACCATGGCCGACGACACCTTGCTCGTCTCGCGTGAGGGCGCCATCGCCACGCTGCAGTTCAACCGCCCCGAGGCGCTCAATGCGCTGAACCTGGAGATGGCGCTCGCCTTCCTCGCCGCGATGCGCGAGATTGCGGCGGACAACACGGTGCGCGCCGTCGTGCTCAAGGGCGCGGGCCGCGCCTTCATCGCCGGGGGCGACCTGGCCGTGCTGCGTGCCAACCCGGTCGAAGGCGCACGCACGCTGCTCGGCCCGCTGAACGAGGCGATCCGCCTGATGCACCAGATGGACGCGCCGATCATCGCCCAGGTGCATGGCGCGTCGGCCGGCGGCGGCTTGTCGCTGATGCTGATGTGCGACTTCGTCCTCGCGGCCGAAGGCAGCAAGTTCAATCTGGCCTACATCAATCTGGGCACCAACTGCGACCTGGGCGGCTCCTGGGCGCTGCCGCGCCTGACCGGCCTGCGCCACGCGCTGGAGATCGCGCTGCTGGGCGAGAGCCTGAGCGCCGAAGACGCGCTGCGCCTGGGCCTGATCAACCGCGTGCTGCCCGCCGGTGAACTGCAAACGGCCACGCAGGCGCTGGCCCGGTGCCTGGCCAGCGGCCCCACCCTGGCCTATGGCCGCATGAAACGCCTGATGCGCGAAAGTTTTGACCGCGACCTGGCAAGCCAGCTGGAGGCCGAGGCACTATCCTTTGAAGCCTGCGCCGGCACCGACGATCTGCGCGAAGGCCTGGAGGCCTTCTTCGAGCGGCGCCCGCCGGTGTTTCGCGGCCATTGACCCTTGATGAACGGAGTTCCCCATGTCCCAACGTGAAGTCTTTGTCGTGGGCACCGCCCGCACCGCCGTCGGCAGTTTTGGCGGTTCGCTCAAGGACGTGCCCAACACCCAGCTCGCCACCACCGTGGTCAAGGCGGCGATGCAGCGCGCCGGCATCGACCCCAAGGCCGTGGGCCAGGTGGTCATCGGCAACGTGATCCCTACCGACGTGCGCGACGCCTACCTCTCGCGCGTGGCCGCCATCGACGCGGGCTGCCCCATCGAAACCCCGGCGTTCAACGTCAACCGCCTGTGCGGCTCGGGCCTGCAAGCCATCGTCTCGGCGGCCCAGGCCATCCAGTTGGGTGACTGCGATGCGGCCGTCGGCGGCGGCTCTGAATCCATGAGCCGCGGGCCCTTCTTTGACACCGCCGCGCGCTGGGGCGCACGCA
This sequence comes from Comamonas sp. NLF-1-9, assembly GCF_019195435.1. NCBI lineage: Bacteria > Pseudomonadati > Pseudomonadota > Betaproteobacteria > Burkholderiales > Comamonadaceae > Comamonas > Comamonas sp. NLF-1-9. The sequence goes on along the minus strand of NZ_CP078069.1, from coordinate 2,415,245 downwards.
TGGGCGACGCCAAGCTCGTCGACTACATGATCGGCATCCTGCACGACCCCTGGCAAAAGCTGCACATGGGCGTGACGGCGGAAAACGTCGCAGAGCGCTACAAGATCAGCCGCGAGATGCAAGACCAGCTCGCCGCCGAAAGCCACCGCCGCGCCGCCGCCGCGATTGCTGCCGGCCACTTCAAGGAGCAGATCGTCCCCATCGAGATCAAGACGCGCAAGGGCACCGTCGTCTTTGACACCGACGAGCACGTGCGCTCCGACACCACGGCAGAGGCTCTCGCCGGCATGAAGCCGGTGTTCAAGAAGGAGGGCGGCACGGTGACGGCAGGCAATGCCTCGGGCATCAACGACGGCGCGGGCGCCGTGGTGCTGGTCGGCGGCGACCGGCTGCAGGCCCTGGGCGTGAAGCCCCTGGCGCGCCTGGTCGGCTACGCCCACGCCGGAGTAGACCCCAGCTACATGGGCATAGGCCCGGTGCCCGCCACGCAAAAGGTCTTGCAGCGCACCGGCATCAAGCTCGCCGACATCGACGTGATCGAGGCGAACGAAGCCTTCGCCGCCCAGGCCTGCGCCGTCACGCAGGAACTCGGCATGGACCCGGCCAAGGTCAACCCCAACGGCTCGGGCATCTCGCTGGGCCACCCGGTGGGCGCCACCGGCGCCATCATCACCACCAAGGCGATTGCCGAGCTGCAGCGCACCGGCGGGCGCTACGCGCTGGTGACCATGTGCATAGGCGGCGGCCAGGGCATCGCCGCCATCTTCGAGCGGGTCTGAACCCGGCGCGGCCGTGTCCGCGATCCCCGCCGAACTGCTCGCCGCCTATCTGGAGACCGAATACCGGGTGGGCGGCGACGCGCCCTTCGTGCTGCGCATAGGCGAGGCCAGCGCTGCGCTGCGCGCCCTGCACCAGCGCCGGCGGGTGCAATGCAGCGCCTTCCTGAGTGCAGCCAACCCCGGCAGCCAGCTGCTGGAGCCGGCCACCAACGCCCAGCGCCACCAGGCCTTGCTGACGCAGCTGCGCCGCCTCGGTTACGCCCCGCTGCCCGGCCTGGGTCAGCACCCACTCAACGGCTGGCCCGCAGAAGCCAGTTGGCTGGTACCCGGCCTTGCGCGAGAAGCGGCGCTGCAACTGGCCAGGCAATGGGGTCAGATCGCGCTGGTGTTCAGCGCCCAGGACGCCATACCCGGCCTGGTCTTCACGGCCTGTGGATAAGTCATGAATCGGACGTGGACAAGCAGGCACTTGTCCACAGGACCGGGCCGTTGGCCGGATTTGTCCCCAAAGCTGCAACCGCTTGCGGCCGGCTGCAAGACCCGCTTGTGCTTGCGCCAAGTCCTTGAATTTGCAGTGCTTTGTGCACTTGTCCCACGGAAGGCAGGCCACTTACTACTACGACTAGCTTGAATGAATACCTGCAAGAGACAAATGCAAAAGTCGCGCACGCGCCGCCTCAACGCAGCATCGCATACCCGACAAAAATGGCGGCGATCAACCCCACCGCATCCGCCAGCAGCGTACAGGCAAGCGCATGGCGCGTGTGCTTGACGCCCACGCTGCCAAAATACACCGCGAGCACGTAGAAGGTGGTTTCGGTCGAGCCCTGGATGATGCTTGCCAGGCGCCCGACGAAGGAATCGACGCCGTGGGTTTGCAGCACGTCGATCATCAAGCCGCGCGCACCGGCGCCGGAGAGCACCTTCATCAGGCCCACGGGCAGGGCGGGCAGAAAGTCGGTGGGCAAGCCCAGCGCGCCGATGGCGTGGCCGAGCACGGTGAGGATGGCGTCCATGCCGCCGGCCGCGCGGAACACGCCGATGGCAACCAGGATGGCAACGAGGTAGGGCACGATCTGCACCGCCACGTCAAAGCCCTGGCGCGCGCCGTCGACGAAGGCGTCATACACATTGATGCGCCGCCACACGCCGGCGACCAGGAAGAGTGCGACGATGGCCAGGATCACGCCGGCGCCGGTGCTGCCCGCGATGCGCGCGGCCTGCTCGGCCGGCAGGCGCGCGAGCAGCGCGACGCTGCCCAGGAGCACGCCTGCCACGCCCAGTACCGGCAGCAGCAGGCGTGCGCGCCACAAGGGCAGGCGCTGCGCCATGGCGACCGCCAGCACGCCGGTGAGCAGGCCGATGAAGGTGACGATGAGCGTGGGCAGGAAGATGTCGGCGGCGTTGAAGCCGCTGGTGATGCCCTGCTGCAGCGCAACGCTCTGGCGGATCGCGATGACCGATGTCGGAATCAGCGTGAGCCCGGCGGTGTTCATCACCACGAACATGATCTGCGCGTTGCTCGCCGTGCTTTCAGCCTCGCGGTTGAGGGTTTGCAGTTCGCGCATCGCGGTCAATCCCAGGGGCGTGGCGGCGTTGTCCAGGCCGAGCAGGTTGGCCGAGATGTTCAGCGTCATCGCGCCCTGCGCCGGGTGCCCGGCGGGCACTTCGGGGAACAGGCGGCGCAGCAGGGGCTGGGCCAGGCGTGCCAGCAGCTCGACCATGCCGGCCTTTTCGCCCACGCGCATCAGACCCAGCCACAAGGCCATGATGCCGGCCAGGCCGAGCGAGATTTCAAAGCCCGAGCGCGCGCCGTCGAACATCGCGCCGAGCAGGCGCTGGAAGATGTCCACATCGCCCAGCCACCAGCGCACGCAGGCGCTGGCAAAGGCCAGCAAAAAGAACCCGACCCAGACGAAATTGAGCGCCATGGGCGGGTCTGCCGGTTCAGGCAGCGGGCTGCTCGCCGCCCAGGGCTTCGATCAGCGCGGGTAGCATCTGGCTGAGTTCGCCGGTGTAGAGCGCAAGATTGGCGTCGAAGTCGTCATCGCTGCGCTGGTTTTCCTGAGCCTGGGTTTCCAGCAGCGCCAGGCGGCGCAGTTGCAGGCCTTCGGTCAGCACGAAGCTCACGCGCGCCTGCCAGCTCATGGCCAGGCGCGTGGGCAGCTTGCCGGCGCGAATGTGCTCGGGCACTTCGTCGATGTCCAGCGGATGGCGGGCGTAGCGCACCGCGGCCTTGTCGGCGGCGCCGGACTTGAGCTCGCACTCGTTGTCGATGCTGAAACCGGCCGGCGCCTGGCGCTCGCTCAGCCAGGTGCTCATCGCCGCCTGCGGGCTGGTGCGCGTATCGAGCAGCGCAAGGGCAAAACCGGGCAGCGCCTTGACCAGTGCGGTAGTTACCGCGTCGGCGCGGGTCTGGTTGCTGCTGTCGATCGCCAGCAGGCGCGCGTGCGGGTCCAGCCATACGCGCAGGCTGCGCCGCTGGGTGAAGGCGCGCGGCAGCAGGTCCAGCCGCGCTTCGTCCTTGAGCTCGCGCTTTTCCTTGCGCCCGGGTATGCGGCCGCTGTCGCGGGTAATGGCCTGCACTTTTTCTTGCACGCGCTGGGCGACCACGCTGGCCGGCAGCATGCGGCTTTCGGTTTGCCAGCACAGCAGCCACTGAGCGGCCACGCTCTCGGCCAGCGCGCCGTGCTCCTGCCCGCGCGGCGGCACCCAGCCGGCCGATTGCTCCTGGCTGGCGCTGCAGGGCACAAAGGGCAGGCTGGCGAGCGCGTCCTGCAGTGCGCCAAGGTCCGGACTCCAGCCGGGGTGAATGCGATAGAGGATGAGGTTTTTGAACAAAAGACTACTCTTGTGATAGCTGCCAGCGCTTGTCAACAAAGGGCTGGAGCCATATTTGGTTGAAAAATGACGGCTTGCGTTCCTGCCGGCTGCTGGCCGGTTTTCGCAACTTTACACAGCTGCAGCGGGCGCACACCGGCGGCTTACATGCGCCGCGCACACTGGCTCGCATCTCCAACTGCATGCAAAGGATGCACCATGAAGAAACTCACCACCCCCGTCTGGGCCGCGCTGGCCGCGGCGGCGCTGGCTCTGGGCGCCGCTGGCGTGCAGGCGGCCGATCAGGCCCCCGCGCAAACCCAGGCGCAGGCCCAGGTGCAAGGCGCCGCCCCGGCGGCCGCCGACCGCCATGCCGAGCGGCGCGCACGCTGGCAGCAAAAGCGCGAGCAGCGCGCGCAACGGCTCAAGGAAAAGCTGCAACTGAGCGCCGCCCAAATGCCCGCCTGGGAGCGCTTTCAACAGGCGCTGCAGCCCGCCGAGCACGCGCGCCTGCAGCGCGGCGAGCTCAAGGGCTTGAGCACCCCAGAGCGCATCGACCGCATGCGTGCGCTGCGGGAGCAGCAGATGGCGCGCATGGACCAGCGCGACGAGGCGGTCAAGGCCTTCTACGCCCAGCTCAACGCCGAGCAGCAAAAGGTGTTTGATGCTCAGGGCCTGCGCGGCGGGCACCACGGCCATGGCGAGCGCCACGGTGCGCACCGCCACGGGCAGCAGCAGCGCGGCGCCTCGGCTTCCTGAGGCAGGTTTGGGGCGCGGCCGGCGGGCGCGGGGGCGGCCTGCCGGCCGGCGGCATTCGCCGTAGACTAGCGGCCCTCCACCCGCCCACAGCCGCCCCATGCCCCTGCTTCGCTTTTTTCCTGCAGCCCTTGTGGCGCTGCTTGCAGCGGGCGCCGCGGCCCAGCCGCTCGATGCGCAAGCCACGTTCTACCTGCAGGGCAGCGCCTCTTCGGGCGGCACCCATTTGCTGACGCTGGGCACCACGCTGCCCTGGAAGACGAGCGGCTGGCAGCTCGCAAGTGGCACGCTCAGCGGCCATTGGGACGCCTACGCCAGCCGCTGGAACTACCGCGGCGTGCGCCACAGCGGCCTGTGGCTGCTCGGACTCACGCCGGTGCTGCGCTGGACGCCCGACGCAGGGCAGGCCCCGTGGTTCGTGCAGGCGGGCATAGGCATCACGCTGATGGACCACCTCTACCGCAAGCCGGGCAAGGCCTTCAGCACCGCCTTCAACTTTGCTTCGCACCTGGGTGTGGGGCTGCGCTTTGGCGAGCAGCGCCAGCAGGAAGTGATGCTCAGCGTGCAGCACATCTCCAACGCGCGCATCAAGCGGCCCAACCCCGGCATCAATCTGGTGCAGCTGCGCTACGCGCTGCACTGGTAGCAAGGCGCGCCTTCAGGGGCGGCGGTAGCTCGTGGCCTGGCGCGACCAGTAGGGGCCGTCCAGACGGTCCAGGCGCACCGTGCCGCCGCTGGACGGCGCATGCACAAAACGCCCCTGCCCCACGTAAATGCCCGCGTGCGTCGGCCGGCCGCTGCCGAACAACACCAGGTCGCCGCTGCGCAAGCCATTGCGCGCCAGCGGCGCGCCGAAACCGCTGAGCCCGGCGACGGTGCGCGGCGGGCGCATGCCGGTAACACTTTTGCCATAGACATAGCCGATCAGGCCGCTGCAGTCGAAGCCGCCCTCGGGCGTGTTGCCGCCGTAGCGGTAAGGCGTGCCCACCAGGCCGAGCGCATGGATGGCGATGTCGCTCGCCTCTTCGTCGCTGATGCGGCTGGGCGGGGGCGGGCTCAGCGCGTCCCATTCGGCACCGGGCGGCGCCAGGCGCGGCGCCCCGCAGGCGGCAAGCAGGCCGCCCACGGGGGCAATCAGGAGGCTGCGGCGTAGCATGGGCGCGAGGGTAGCAGCAGATGGCGCTTCAGCCCAGCGTGCGCCGTTCCCAGTCTTCCACGCTGTGGCGCTCCAGCCGATGGCGCACCAGCTTCTGCCAGGAGGGCGTCAGCGGCAGGCCAGCGAGCTCGCGCAGCTGCGCGAGGTCGAGCACCTTGACGTAGAGCAGCGTGATCACGCGCGACAGCGGCCACCGGGGATGCGGGCGCTCGAGCAGGTTCAGCTTGTCGCCCGCCTGCACCTGGCCGGGTTCGAGCACGCGGTAGTACCAGCCGGTGCGCCCGCTTTGCTGCACGCGCAGCGCCATGTCGGCGCGCCCGAAGCGGGTGTTGAGCTTCCAGCAGGGCTGGCGGCTCTGCGAGACCTCGAGCACGCAGCTGCCCACGCGCAGCCGGTCGCCCAGACAAATGTCCTCTTCGCTCACGCCGGTGCTGGAGAAGTTCTCGCCAAACGCGGGCGGCGCCTGCAGCACGGCCAGCGGCCCGAGCTCTCGGCGCCAGGCCTCGTAGTGCTCCAGCGCATACTGGTGCACCGCCTTGTCGGGGCCGCCGTGCACGCGCCGATCGCCTTGTTCATCGCCCGCCAGCCCGTCGAACCCGACCTGCACCGGCCCGGTGACGGCCTGTTTGTCGATGGCGCTCAAGCCCCCGTCGCGGCCGTCCAGGCGCAGATAGGGCCGGGCGGGCCCGCGCAAGACGGTGTGGACGGTGCCGAGGACACGAGGCTGCATGAAAAGGCTTATTGGGTCGCGCTGGATGCCCGATTCTCGCCCTGCGGGCGCCAGCGGCGCAGCAGCAGCGCATTGGCCATGACGCTGACCGAGCTCAGCGCCATGGCCGCGCCGGCAACCACCGGGCTCAGATAGCCCAGCGCCGCCAGCGGAATGCCAGCCACGTTGTAGATGAAGGCCCAGAACAGGTTCTGGCGGATCTTGAGCACCGTGCGGTGCGAGATGTCCAGCGCCGCGGCCACGAGCTGCGGGTCGCCGCGCATCAGCGTGATCCCGGCCGCGTGCATGGCCACGTCGGTGCCATTGCCCATGGCCATGCCCACGTCGGCCGCAGCCAGCGCCGGGGCGTCGTTCACGCCGTCGCCCACCATGGCCACGACGGCGCCGCCGGCCTGCAGCTGGCGGATGGCCGCGGCCTTGTCGCCGGGCAGCACCTCGGCCAGGACCTCGCCCTCTTCGGGGCGCAGGCCCAGGCGGCGCGCCATTGCCTCGGCCGCGCCGCGGTTGTCGCCGGAAATCATCACGCTGCGCAGCCCGCGCGCGCGCAGCGTGGCCAATGCCTGGCGCGCGCCGGGCTTGGGCTGGTCGCCAAAGGCGAGCAGGGCGCGCGGTTGCAGGCCGTCGGCGCCGCGCTCGGCCATCACGGACAGCGTTGCGCCCTCGGCCTGCAGCGCCCGGGCACGCGCGTCCAGGCTGCCCAGCGCCAGCCCGAGCTCTTGCATCCAGCGCAGACTGCCGATCAGGTAGCTGCGACCTTGCACCTGCCCCTCGGTGCCGCGGCCGGCCACGGCGCGCACCGCTTGCGGGGTGAGTACCGGCAGGCCGCGTTCGCGCGCCGCCTGCACCACCGCGCGCGCCAGCGGGTGTTCGCTGCCGCTTTGCAGGCTGGCGAGTGCGGCCAGCAGCGCGCTCTCGTCCTCGCCCTCGGCGGGCACGAAGGCGCTCACGCGCGGTTTGCCTTCGGTCAGCGTGCCGGTCTTGTCGAAGGCAACGGTGGCCACCCGGTGGGCAAGCTCCAGCGCCAGCGCGTCCTTGATCAGGATGCCGTGGCGCGCCGCCACGCCAGTGCCGGCCATGATGGCTGCGGGCGTGGCCAGGCCCAGCGCGCAGGGGCAGGCGATGACCAGCACCGCGACCGCGTGGATCAGTGAAGCCTCCAGACCCGCGCCGGCCCACAGCCAGGCGAGCAGCGTGAACAGCCCGATCAGCAACACCACCGGCACGAAGACCGCCGAGACCTTGTCCACCAGGCGCTGGATCGGCGCCTTGGCCGCCTGGGCGTCTTCCACCAGGCGAATGATGCGTGCCAGCACGGTTTCGCTGCCGGTGGCGCTGACCTGCAGCACCAAGCGGCCTTCACCGTTGATCGCGCCGCCGGTGACGCTGCTGCCCTTGGCGCGCGGCACCGGCAGCGGCTCGCCGGTGAGCATGGATTCGTCCACCTGCGACTCGCCTTCGAGCACCAGCGCGTCGGTGGGAATGCGCTCGCCCGGGCGTACCACGAGCTGGTCGCCCACCATGATTTCGGCGATCGGCACCTGCACCTCGCCGTCCGGCGTGAGCAGGGCCACGGTATCGGGGCGCAGCGCGTGCAGGGCGCGTATGGCCGCGGTCGTCTGGCGCTTGGCGCGCGTCTCCAGCCACTTGCCCAGCAGCACCAGGCTGATGACCACCGCCGAGGCCTCGAAGTACAGGTGCGGCGCATGCCCTGCGGGCGCAGTCCACCACAGCCACAGGGACAGGCCGTAGCCCGCGCTCGTGCCCAGCGCCACCAGCAGGTCCATGTTGCCGCTGAGCGCTCTGGCCGCATGCCAGCCGGCGCGGTAGAAGCGCGCGCCCAGAATGAATTGCACCGGGGTGGCCAGCACAAACTGCAGCCAGGCGGGCAGCATCCAGGCGCGACCGAAGAGGTCGCCAAACATCGGCAGCACCAGCGGCGCAGACAGCAGCAGGCCGGCGGCCACCGGGGCAAAGCCGGTCCAGGGGCCTTGCTGCGCCGCCTCGGTTTGCTGCTCCTGCAGGCCGCGCGGCTCGTAGCCGGCATTGCGCACCGCGCGGCGCGCGCGCAGCTCCATGTCGGGCTCGGCGCCGTCGTAGCTCAGGTGCAGCGATTCGGTGGCCAGATTCACGCTCGCGTCCTGCACGCCGGGCAGCTTGCGCACCGCGCGCTCCACCCGGGCGACGCAGCTGGCGCAGGTCATGCCCCCCACACCCAGGTCGAGGGTGGCAGTGGTGCTTGCTGTGGCGGTATTCATGGTTTCTCCTTGCAGTGCGCTTGCCTGGCCGTCAGGCTAAACCTTGACACCTTGGCAGAGTCAAGCACCCCGATGGCAGCCTGCATGCCACAATCGCGCGCTTGTCTCCCGTTGGTCTTTCAAGGCCGCTTTTTCCCCATGGAACCCATCATCGCGAAGCTCGCTGAGCAGTTTCAGTTGCCGCTGCAAAGCCCGGTGCTGATCTTTTCGCTGATCCTGTTCATCATCCTGGCCTCGCCCATCCTGCTGGAGAAGGTGCGCACGCCGGACATCATCGGCCTGATCCTGGCGGGCATATTGATCGGCCCGCACGGCTTCAACATCCTGGAAAAGAGCCTGTTCGTCGACGTCTTCTCGACCATAGGGCTGCTCTACATCATGTTCCTGGCGGGGCTGGAGCTGAACCTGATCGAGTTCAAGGCCAATGCCAACCGCAGCATCGTCTTTGGCGTGGCTACCTTCACGATACCGTTTGCGGTGGGCTTTCCGGTCTGCCACTACCTGCTGGGCATGGACGTCTGGGGCAGCCTGCTGATATCGAGCATCTTCGCGACGCACACGCTCGTGACCTATCCGATCGCGAGCAAGTACGGCGTGACCAAGGACCCGGCGGTGGCCATCACCGTCGGCGGCACCATCCTGACCGACACCGGGGTGCTGGTGGTGCTGGCGGTGATCCTGGGCGCGCGCGGCGATGGCCTGACGCCCGAGTTCTGGACGCGACTGGTCATCTCGCTCATCGTCTTCGTCGCCTTCATGGCGCTGGTCGTGCCCTGGCTGGCCAAGCGCTTCTTTGAGAAGCAGGCACACCAGAAGCATTCGCACTACATTTTCGTGCTGGCCATCGTCTTCCTGTCGGCCTTCCTGTCCGAGGTGGCGAGCCTGGAGCCCATCATCGGGGCGTTTGCCGCGGGCCTGGCGCTCAACCGCCAGATACCGAACTCGTCGGCGCTGATGAACCGCATCGAGTACATCGGCAATTCGCTCTTCATTCCCTTCTTTCTGATCAGCGTGGGCATGATCGTGGACATCCGCGTGGTGTTCGACGGCTTCACCGTGCTCTTGATCGCTCTGGCGCTGACCATCACCGCCTTTGCCGGCAAATACCTGGCGGCGGACCTGACGGCGCGCATCTTCCGTTTGAAAAGCCCGCAGCGCGACCTGATCTTCGGTCTGAGCTCGGCGCATGCCGCGGCCACGCTGGCGGTGGTGATCGTCGGCTACCGCGCGGGCATCGTCGACGACCACGTGATCAACGCCATCATCGTGATCATTCTTGCTTCCTGCGTGATCGCTTCGGTGGTGACCGAGAAGGCGGCGCGCAAGCTCGAAAGCAAACCCGAGGATGCGCAGGAACTGGCGCGCAACGGCAACCAGAACGACGAGCAGATACTGATTCCGCTGTCCGAGACCACCGAGTTCGAGAACCTGGTGCGCCTGGCGGTGCTGATCCGCGACAAGAAGGCGAGCACCCCGCTCACCGTGGTGACCGTGGTGCCCAATACCGACGAGGCTGAAGAAAACGTCGCGCGCGCCAAGCAGGCGCTGGAAGAGGTGCGCGCCGAGGCGAGCGGCGCCGACGTGGAAGTCAACGTCGTGGCCACCATCGACCACAACCCCGGCACCGGCATAGGGCGCACCGCGCGCGAGATCGGCGCCGACCTGATCGTGATGAACTGGCCGCAGAAGAACGGCTTTCTGGCCGGCTTCATCGGCAACAAGTTTGGCAGCGTGCTCTACCAGACGCGCAAGATGCTCTGGGTCTGCAACCTGGACACGCCGTTGAGCAAGTACACCGGCATCTTCGTCATCCTGCCGCCGCAGGCGGAGGCGTCGGAGCACTTTGAGCTGTACTGGCGCAAGATCGCGCGGCTCGCGGTCGAGCATTCGGCCACCGTGCACCTGCATTGCGCCAGCGCCACCGCGCAGGTGGTCAAGGACTACCTCAAGAAAAGCAAGCTCGCGGTGCCGCTGGAGCACAGCGATTTCAGCGACTGGGACGATTTCCTCATCGTCTTTCGCAAGATGTCGGACACCGAGCTGCTCATCATGGTCTCGGCGCGCGAGGGCGACGAGGGCCACACGCCGTATCTGGACCAGCTGCCGCTGAAGCTGGAGAAGCACTTTCCGGCGGTCAACAAGATACTGGTCTACCCCTGAAGCCCCTGCACCGGTCGGCCGATGCGCGCTTGACCTTGACACAATGTCAGGGTAGACCATGGTGTTCTGCGGCCTCAGGGGCGCGGTTTTTCAGGAGGATCAACAACCATGCAATACCAGTTTGACGTCAAAGGCATGACCTGCGGTCACTGCGAGCGCGCCATCGTGCACGCGGTGCGCCAGGTGGACACCGAGGCTCTGGTCAAGGTGGACTTGCCCAGCGGCCGCGTCGATGTGCAAAGCGACAAGTCGCGCGAGGCCATCGCCGCCGCCATCCGCGAGGAGGGCTACGAGGTGGCGCAGTGAGCGTGCGCGCCGCCGCCCACTGGCCGGTGGCCATTGGCGAGGCGGCAGCGCGTTCGGGTGTGTCGGCGCGCATGGTGCGCCACTACGAATCGCTCGGGCTGCTGGCGCAGGTGGCGCGCACCGACGGCGGCTATCGCCAGTACACCGAAGCCGACGTACATACCCTGCGCTTCATCCGCCGCGCGCGCGAGCTGGGCTTTTCCATGCAGGAGATCGCCGCGCTGCTCGGGCTCTGGCAGGACCGCAGCCGCGCGAGCAGCCAGGTCAAGGAGATCGCCCAGCGGCATGTGCAAGAGCTGCAGCGGCGCATCGCCGCGATGCAGGACATGCGCCGCAGTCTGCAGGCGCTGGTCGAGTGCTGCCACGGGGACCAGCGCCCCGAATGCCCCATTCTGGACGAGCTGGCCGCGCCCGGCGCCGCAGCTCAGGCGGGCAGCGCCGGGTAGTCGGTATAGCCGCGCGCCCCGCCGCCATAGAAGCTGCTCTTGTCCCAGGGGTTGAGCGCCGCGCCCAGGCGCAGCCGGCGCACGAGGTCGGGGTTGGCGATGGCGTCGCGCCCGAAGGCAACGATGTCTGCCCGCCCGCTCGCGACGGCCTCCATGGCCATCGCGCGGGTGTAGCCGTTGTTCACCATCCAGGCGCCGCGCCCGCCCGCATCGCGGTAGGCGGCCTTGAGGGCGGCGTAGTCGAAGGGCCGCTCGGCCAGTTCGCGCGCGCCGCCGGTCGCACCTTCGATCACATGGATATAGGCTAGACTGAGCGGCGCGAGCGAGCGCGCGAGCTGCTCGAATAGCGGCTGCGGCTGGCTGTCGTGGATGTCATTGGCCGGGGTCACCGGCGACAGCCGTATGCCCACGCGCCCACCGCCGACGGCGGCCGCCACTGCCTGCACCACCTCGAGCATGAAGCGCATGCGCGCGGCGATGGAGCCGCCGTAGTCGTCGCTGCGCTGGTTGGCGCCGTCCTTGAGAAACTGGTCGAGCAAATAGCCGTTGGCCCCGTGCAGCTCCACGCCGTCAAAGCCGGCCTCTTGCACCGCAGCGCGCGCAGCGCGGGCGAAATCCTGCACCAGGGCGGGCAGCTCATGGCTTGCGAGCGCCCGGGGCGGCGAGGTCGGGGCGAAATGGCCTTGGCCGCTGCCAGCGTCGAGGATGAAGGTGCGCGCCTGCGCGGTGATGGCCGACGGCGCGACGGGCGCCGCGCAGTCCGGCTGCAGGCTGGTGTGCGACACGCGGCCAACGTGCCAGAGCTGGGTGACGATGCAGCCGCCGCGCTCATGCACCGCGCGGGTGACCTTCTGCCAGCCGGCCAGCTGCTCGGGCGTGTAGAGGCCGGGCACATGCGCATAGCCCTGGCCCTGGGCGGTGATGGCTGTGCCTTCGGTGATCAAGAGGCCCATCTCGGCGCGCTGGGCATAGTACTCGGCGTTCAGCGCCACCGGCACGCCGCCCGGTGAGCGGTTGCGCGTGCAAGGCGCCATGGCAACGCGGTTGGCAAGGCTGAACTTGCCCGTCTGCAGAGGGTCGAAAAGCGTGGTCATTCGATCAAGGGCTGGCGTGTTTCACGTGAAACACGGCAATGGGTTAGCGGTGGGACAATACCGCCTCTGGCGTTTTGGTGTGCACAGGCATGTGGTATCCCGAGGAATTTGATGTCATTGTGGTGGGCGGCGGTCACGCCGGCACCGAGGCGGCGCTGGCCAGCGCGCGCATGGGCTGCAAGACGCTGCTGCTCACGCACAACATCGAGACCCTGGGCCAGATGAGCTGCAACCCGAGCATTGGCGGCATAGGCAAGGGCCATCTGGTCAAGGAGGTCGATGCGCTCGGCGGCGCGATGGCGCTGGCCACTGACGAAGCGGGCATCCAGTTTCGCATTCTCAACAGCAGCAAGGGCCCTGCGGTGCGCGCCACGCGCGCCCAGGCCGACAGGGCGCTGTACCGCCAGGCCATCCGCGCGCGGCTGGAAAACCAGCCCGGCCTGCGGCTGTTTCAGCAGGCCGTGGTCGACCTGCTGCTCGAAGGCGAGCGCGTGGCGGGGGCGGTCACCGAGCTGGGCCTGCGTTTTCGCGCCCGCGCCGTGGTGCTTACCGCCGGGACCTTCCTCAACGGCAAGATTCATGTGGGCCTGAACCACTACCAGGGCGGGCGCGCCGGCGATCCTCCGGCCATCGGCCTGGCGCAACGCCTCAAGGAGCTGAAACTGCCGCAAGGGCGGCTCAAGACCGGCACGCCCCCGCGCCTGGACGGGCGCAGCATCGACTTTTCGCGCTGCAGCCTGCAGCCGGGCGACGGCATGCCCGGCGGCGTGAACGAGGGGGTGCTGCCGGTGTTCAGCTATCTGGGCAGCGCCGAAATGCACCCGCAGCAAATGCCTTGCTGGATCACCAACACCAACGCCCGCACCCACGAGATCATCCGCAGCGGGCTGGAGCGCAGCCCCATGTTCACCGGCGTGATCGAGGGCACCGGCCCGCGCTACTGCCCCAGCGTGGAGGACAAGATCCATCGCTTTGCCGACAAGCAGAGCCATCAGATCTTTCTTGAACCCGAGGGCTTGAACACCCACGAGTTCTACCCCAACGGCATATCGACCAGTCTGCCCTTCGACATCCAGTACCAGCTGGTGCGCAGCATAGAAGGCTTGGAGCAGGCGCACATCCTGCGCCCCGGCTACGCCATCGAGTACGACTACTTTGACCCGCGCGCGCTCAAGCCCAGCTTCGAAACCCGTGCGATCGCCGGCCTGTTCTTCGCCGGTCAGATCAATGGCACCACGGGCTATGAGGAAGCGGCGGCGCAAGGCCTGTTTGCCGGCCTGAATGCGGCGCTGCAGTGCAAGGGTGAGGCGCCCTGGCTGCCGCGGCGCGACGAAGCCTACCTGGGCGTGCTGATCGACGATCTCATCACCCGCGGAGTGACCGAGCCTTACCGCATGTTCACCAGCCGGGCAGAGTTTCGTCTGCAGCTGCGCGAGGACAATGCCGACATGCGCCTGACCGAGACCGGCCGGCGTCTGGGCCTGGTGGGCGATGTGCGCTGGGACGCGTTTTGCCGCAAGCGCGACGCTGTGGCGCGCGAGACCGAGAGGCTCAAGTCCACCTGGGTCAACCCCTCCATCGTCGCTGCGCAGGAGAGCGAGCGCGTGCTGGGCAAGGCGCTGGAGCACGAGTACAACCTGTTCGACTTGCTGCGCCGGCCCGGCGTGGGCCACGAAGCGCTGATGGGCCTGGCAGGCGGGCGATTTGCCGCTCCCGATGTTTCACGTGAAACCCTGGGTAGCTTGCATGAACCGGTGATCGAGCAGGTCGAGATTGCCGCCAAATATTCGGGCTACATCGACAGGCAGAAGGAAGAAGTGCAGCGCGCCGCGCAGCATGAGAACCTGCCGCTGCCAGACGACCTGGATTACAGCCAGGTATCGGCCCTGTCCTTCGAAGTGCGCCAACTGCTGCAAAAGCATCGGCCACACACCCTGGGCCAGGCCTCGCGCATTTCGGGCGTCACCCCTGCGGCGGTGTCGCTCTTGCTGGTCCATCTGAAGAAGGGCCATTTTCGCAAGCAGGCCGAGCCGCTCGTGCGCGCATGAGCGGGCCTTTGCATGGGGCGCTGCTCGCCGGGCTGCGCGAGCTGAATCTGGAACTTGAGCCGCGCCAGCAAGAGCAGTTGCTGGCTTACCTGGCGCTGCTGCAGCAGTGGAACCGCGTCTACAACCTGACGGCGGTGCGCGATCCGGGCGAGATGCTCAGTCATCACCTGCTCGACAGCCTGGCCGCCGTCGCGCCGCTGCGCACCAAGCTGCAGGGCAGGGGGTCGGCCGCGGGGCTGCGACTGCTTGATGTGGGCTCCGGCGGCGGGCTGCCTGGCGTGGTCTTCGCCATCTGCCTGCCTGAGCTCGAGGTCACTTGCGTCGACGCGGTAGCCAAGAAAGCCGCCTTCATCCGCCAGGCCGCGGGTGCGCTGAAGCTGCCCAATCTGCATGCGTTGCATGGCCGTGTGGAGGCGCTCGAAGGGCGCTTCGATGTGGTCTGCAGCCGCGCCTTTGCGTCGCTGGCCGACTTTGCCGCCTTGTCGCGTCACCTGCTGGCGACGGGCTCGGGGGTGTGGCTGGCGATGAAGGGCAAGCATCCGCAGGACGAGATAGACGCTCTGCCCGCACAGGTCGGCGTGTTTCACGTGGAACCACTGCAGGTGCCGCAACTGCAGGCGCAGCGCTGCCTCGTGTGGATGCGGACCGCTCCTTAGCGCATACACTCGCTTGCTTCACGCCGGCGCGGCGCAGCC